>JACQIO010000001.1 GCA_016198415.1 Candidatus Berkelbacteria bacterium
ACCCCCACCCAGTGACTCCAGAGCAGAGCATCATCGGCCAGACGATCTTCTCGATCAACGACTACCGGCATGGCCAAACGGCCCCGAGCGCCAGCCAAATTCGGGAGTACCGGGCCACCCAGCCCGCTCCCACCCCAGCCGTTCGGCGGCCCAGCTTGGCGCTCCCCACGCTGCCTGCCCTTGGCCAGCAGCTCGGCCGGAACCCGCTCTGGCAGTCCAAGACGCTTGGGATGACACTCCTGGCTGGTGCACTCATCGTCATCCTCCTCATCAACCTCCGGGCCCTCTCGTCCAAGCGCGAGACGGAGCAGCAGGCCGCCGCCCACGCTGCCGAGCTCGTGGCCCTGGAAGACCAGCTCGAGGAGGCCAAGCTCGCCAAGGTCTTCAACCAGCCGGATAAAGCCCGGGCTAGCTTCCAGGCGGTTCTGACGGGCGCGGACGACCTGGTCAACACCACGGTGGCGGCCGAAGCCGCGCTCCTGGCCTCAGACGCCCAGGCCGAGCTTGACGAGCTGACCGTCACGACGCGCCTGACCAAGCTGACCGAACTCGCCTCGATCCAGGACGGCAGCGCCCTCAGTCTCTGGGATGGCCAGCTCTCGGTTCTTGGTGCCGACGGCTCGCTCCTGACGGTCCCGCTGACCGGTGGTGAGACAAGCACAGTCACCGCTCCAAGCAGTGCACCACCGGTTGCCACGACGGCCTTTGATGAGAAGATCGGACTCGCCGTCCTGACCAGTGCGCCAAGCGTCCTCGAGCTCGCCACTGCCAGCGGGCCCACCGCCCCACTGGCGCTCACGAACGGCAGCTGGAAGGCCGGGACCGCCCTCGCCCCGTTCTTCAACACCCTCTACGTCCTGGCACCGGCGGACAACCAGATCTGGAAGTTTGCCTCCACGAACGGCCAGTTCCAAGCGCCAGTTGGCTACGTTGAGGATGGCACGGCTGTCTCCGGCGCCGTTGACCTGGCCATCGACGGCAGCGTCTACGTTCTCCTGGGCGATGGGCAGATTCGGAAGTTCTCCCGAGGCAAGGTGACCGAGTTTCCACTCCGCGATATCCCGGAGCCAGCGCCCACGTTCACCGCGCCCACGCAGCTCCTGACCACCCGGGATGGGGATGCCCTCTACGTCTTGGATGGTCATCGGGTGGTAGTGCTCGATAAAACCGGCCGCTTCCAGCGCCAGTACGCCTTCGCGCCAGAGCTGGGCGACGTGACGCGCATCGCCATCACGCCCGATGAGACCACGCTGGTGGTCCTTACGCCCACGGCCCTCTACTCGACCCCACTCTAGCGCTGGTTCGAAGGTTGACGCTCGTCAACCACGATGACACCATAGACTCGGTCCCACTCCGGGATACGCTTGGGGCTTTGCCCCGGAACGGTGGTTGTTTTCCATGGAGGAACAAGTTGGTGCGTTCGTGTTCATCGATCGCAACCAAGAGGCCCTGAAGGCCCGAGCTGGGCGCCGGATGGCCGTCCTCATCCTCAGCATCATGGCCCTCGTGGTCGGCTTGGCCGTCCTCACGGCCGAGCAGCCCGCTCGCCTCTTTGTCCCCACGCTCGGCGTCTGGTTCGAGTGGGAAGGGCACGCGCGGGTCGACGAGAAGCAGAACCTCATCCGCCTGCGACTGCCGGCCGATGAGCGGCTGCAGATTGGAATGCTCGCGGCCGTCGGCGATCCGGTCATGGTTACGATCGGCAACACCAGCTTCGCGGCCACGCCAACCGAGCCCATCGCTTGCCGCAGGGCGCAGGAGGTCACGCTCCAGCGGCTCTACCCGGTGGCGGACCAGGAGGCCCTCGTCAAGAGCCTGCCCAAGGTCACCACCCGCGGCTGGCTGGCACTGCCGGACCAGCCGCTCACCCAGACGGTCTTCCAACGGCGGCCGATCGACTTCGAGTGGCTGGCGGCCAAGAAGCTGGCCGGCCTGATCGTCTTCACCCAGACGAACCAGCTTTACTGTCGGACCCCGAACCTACCCGATGGGATGCTGGATATGAACGACTGGCCACCCTGGGCATCACTCCCCCTGGAGCTGAACGACGGGAGTGAGCGGATGGAGCGTCGGCTCCTACTCTTCAAGGCTCGGGACGACGGCGAGCCGACCTCCCTGACCGCGCTGACGTTCGTGGATGCAAAGGGCCAGACGTGCTTCGGCATGAAGGAGTTCCGCATCTCCGCCGGTCCTGGCCACGTCACGGTCCTGGTAGAGCGGTTCGGTGAGGGAGCCAACCTGAGCGACTACAAGGTTGACCTCCTCTACCCCCGGCCCAGACAGTGAGCTCGCGCTCACCTCTGGGTCCCATCGCACCCCGCTCCGGCGGGGTGCAGCCATGTCCCGCCGTTTCATGGTTCTGTTTCACACCTCCACCCCCACACTTCCGGAGTGAAAGGCCGGTGGTGTGAATCGGGGTGCTGTGAGGGAGTCGGTGTTGACGGGAAGATCCTGGTATGATACCTTCCAGCGTCGCCTTGCCCGCCAATCGGCGGATCACGAGGTGGCTTAACAAGCCGGAACTAAAAACCGGCAGATTCGAGACTTCAACGGAGGGAGATAAGAAATGAACAGAGCTCGAGTCTTCCAGCTGGGGGCACTCATGGTCGTCCTCTGCGTAGTGACGATCGTGATGTCCCTCACCAACCCGCCTCGGCTGGATACGGCCAAGGCCGCACCGGAACCCATCGCGACGACCACCCCGAGCGCCGTCCGCGGCGCCCAGGAGATCGCCTCGGCCGCGTCCGAGATCCTCGAGGAGATCGTGACAGAGCAGTCCAAGACCGCCGAGGCCGAGGACAAGCTGTCCGAGGCCGGCATCCAGAAGATCGAGATCCCGGAGGGGGCAAACCCCACCGACGTGATCTTCGACCTCTACACCAAGAGTGCGTTCGGAGACGGTACCGACCTGTTCCTGCTGGACGAGACCGGCCCGCCCTGGCTCGCCACCTGCACCCACTACAAGCAGGGCACCGCCCACCTCCAGGTGGAGATGCGGGATCGGCTCCTGCCGAACATGGGCGGCCAGATGGCCTCCATCTACTCGATCGGCCGGGACGGCGAGCTGTTCTGCGGCTACGTCTACGAGGGGCAGGTGGTCAGCCAGACCGCCGTCGGCGAGAACGTCACGCTGCTGGTGCTCCAGGACGTGGCGCTCTCGGACGACCAGAGCAAGTACGCACTGACGGGGGCATTGCCGGACCTCACCTCTAACAACTTCATCGGCCGGCCGGACGCCACGACCCTGATGCCCACCGGCCCGATGATCGACCGGGAGGTGGCCCAAGTCTTCCTCAAGCACCACGGCCTGTGTGGGATTGCGCTCGATCCCAGCGTCCACCAGGGCGTCAAGGGGCTCTACCTGCCCCACACCGACACCACCGCGACCAACCTGATGGAGCCGGATGCGTGGCCGTGGCGGTTCCAGCTGGACGACGGGACCGTCGTCCACTGCTTCCAGGCTCACCACGAGCCGGGGGGAAACCGGGCCACGGTGGCCGACTACGAGACCACCACCGGCGATCGCGGCTCCTTCCCGCTCTACTCGAGCCGGGGAGAGATCAGCCACCTGGCCTGGAGCGTGGCGACAGGCCTGACCGTCAGCTCCGGACGCCCCAAGGCGCCGTGACCTGATCGCCCCAGACGGGGCACGAGAGAGGGTTCCTTCGGGAGCCCTCTCTTCCTTTTTGACTCGATTGCGTGGAACTCAATCCGAACCTGTCACAACGCATTTGACTACGATCGTTAGCAAATGCGTTGTCTGGCTGGGCTGGCTAACCATGGGGGCGGTGGTGGTAGCCTTAACTTTCTTCATTGCTGCTCCACCTGCCCTCATCACTCGTTTCTCCGCACCAAGGTACGACCTTTGTGATGAAACATCCGCCATCAACTGCGTTCCCAGAACGCCAAAAATTCATCGATCACTGAGAACAACCAGAGGGGAAAGACAGTGAACCCCAGGCTTCCCAACAAGACAATTCCAAACGCCAAGAAACGCTCAGGAAGCGTTGGGATAGTCGCGGTCGTGGCAAAGATGAGTGAGCTCACGACGAGCAGCGCTGCCAAGACTATAAACTTACTCTCGCTCGGAATCTCGAATCGGCGACGCAGCAAAGCACGGAAAGCGGCGAGTGCGAGCGAGAGTAAAAGCGAGAGCCACAGATAGACCCGGACGATTCCTGACGCGTCAAGATCAAAATCTCCCCGTCTCGGCAGCCAGGGCACAACATACCGCAGGTTATCATGGAGTTCGTCGTAGATCGCCAGTGATGGATTTATGAGGCTTAGGATGAAGAACCCATGAGCGAAGAAAACGATGATCATCGGCAGCAGTACCAACGACCGGGCATAGCCAGTGACAATCCGAGCAAGGGCAAGCCAGAGCTGATCACCGATCCGAGCACCCTGCATCACATCCTCTCCAGCACCTTGATGCCCAAGAGATCGAGGCCGCGCCTGAGGACGTTGGCAACACCAGCCACGATGGCAAGGCGAATGGCCCGATCCTCGCCCTCGGCCTTGAGGACTGGGTAGCACTCGTAGAACTGACTGAACTGACCAGCCAGGTCGTTGAGATACTGCGCGATCGTGTGGGGTGTATAGTCGGCGGCCGCGCGCTCGAGGACGAGCGGGAACCGAGCCAGCTCGCGGACCAGCCGCTGGACGTCTTCGGGCAAACCCACACCGAACCTTCCACTTTCCCCCTTCCACTTGTCAAGTGGAAAATTCACCGTCCCCACCTTCGCTAAAATCTGTACCGCCCGGACGTAGGAGTACTGGAGGTACGGGGCGGAGTCACCCTTGAGGGAGAGCATCCGGTCCCAGTCGAAGACGATATCATGGCGACGATCGTGAGATAAGTCAAAGTACTTGAGCGCCCCGATCCCCACCACCTCGGCAATCTCAGTCTTCTCACGGTCGGAGAGCTCTGGATTCTTGGCCTCGACGACCTCTCGAGCTCGCCTGACCGCCTCATCCATGACGTCTTGGAGGAAGATGCTCGTGCCGCGGCGCGTACTGAGCTTCCCTTCTGCACCCCGCATGAGGCCAAACTTCACGTGGACGAGCTCGAGGGAGTCTGGTACAAAACCAAGCCTTCGGGCCGCCGCATGGTACTGCCGGAAGTGCAGCGCCTGCTCGTTGGCCACGCAGTAGAGGATCTTGGCGGGATGGAAGGTCTGAGCCCGGTACCGGACCTGAGCCAGATCTCGGGTCGCGTAGGTAGTGGTCCCGTTACTCTTAAGGAGCAGGAGCGGCGTTTCCTCCCCCGGCACCTCAATGATGAGGGCCCCATCACTCTGCCTGGCGACCCCTTGCTCCTTTGCCTCAGCAATCACCTCGCCGAGATATGGTTGGTAGAAGGCCTCGCCATCCTTTGGGTAGTCGAGCGTCACGCCACCCAGCCGATCAAAGATCCCAAACATTTCCTGAAGCGAGATCTCCACGAGCTGGCTCCAGAGCGTTCGGACCGCCGGATCTCCCTCCTCCAGCCGCCTGAACATCTCTCGCGCCTCCTCGTCCAGATCCGGATCACGTTCAGCGTCTTGGTGGAAGCCAACGTAGAGCTCCAGGAGCTCCTCGAGGGTAGTTCCGGTTCGAGGTTCCCAAACTTGCGCTGGTAGGCGACCAGGACTTTGCCAAACTGTGTCCCCCAATCACCCAGGTAGTTGTGGGACTGAACGTCATATCCGAGGGCGCGGAAGATGCGCTGGAGCGAGTCACCAAGGATGGTGGACCGAAGATGACCAATCCCCATCGGCTTGGCCACGTTCGGACCCGCGAACTCAATCAGGATTCTTTGACCTTTTCCCAGCTCTGAGGTTGGGTAGTCGGGGTCGGCTGCCTGGCTGACCACATCACTCACGTCCGTTGGAGTAATGTTCACGAAGCCGCCGGCGGTTTCGATCGCGACGCCCTCGATCGTAGAGAGTGTCTCAGCCACTGCTTTGCCCACATCGGCCACGTCCCTCCTCTGCTGCTTGGCTACGCCAAACACCGGCACGGCGAGCCAGGCCGATTGATTGCTCGGCAGCTCGGTGGTAATCGGATAGTCCGGCCCGAGCAGCTCACGAACACGATTGACGAGTTGAGGCAAAAACCAGCTCATACCAGCTTCACTTTGGCGTACCGCCGCTTGCCCACCTTGATGATCATGCCGTGGTGCGGTGTCATGACGGCCTGCGGGTCCTCAATCCTGGCCTCGTCGACGGTCACGCCACCCTGCTCAATGAGCCGCATCGCCTCGGATTTGGATGACGCGAGTCCTAGATCAACCAGGAAGAATGCCACCTTGGCTGCCTGGCTGACGGAGGGTGTCCGCTCCGGCAGATCGGTTGGGACGTGACCCTCTCGAAACTGTGCCGTGAAGGCAGCCTGGGCTTGCTCGGCCCGAGTTGTGCCATGGTAGAAGGTAACCACCTCATAGGCCATCTTGGCCTTGGCGCCCCGCGGATCCTCGGCAATCAAGGCCTGGCTGGCCCGCGAGGAGGCATCGATCCCCGCCGCCAGCTCAAAGTACTCAGGGAGCTGCTCATCGCGGATCGACATGAGCTTCCCATACATGTCGTTCGGCTCGTCGAGCACACCGACAAAGTTGTGGTAGCTCTTACTCATCTTACGACCGTCAGTCCCCGTCAGAAGCCGGGTGGTGATGACAAACTTCTCGCTTGTCCCCATCTTCTTTCCCAGCTCGCGACCAGCCAGCATGTTGAAGGTCTGATCGGTCCCACCCACCTGAACATCGGCATCCAGTGCCACAAAGTCGTAACCCTGGAGAACCGGGTAGATAAACTCGGTGAGCGTCACCGGCTGACCCTTGGCTTGGCGCGTTTGGAACATGTCCCGCTCCCAGAGCTGGGCGGCCGTAAAGTGGTGGCCGAGGGTCAGGAAGTTCCGGAGGCTCCCCATCGCCCGGGGATCCGTGAACCACTCGCTGTTGTCGCGGAAGCTGGTCCGTTTTGGATCCAAGATTCGGAAGACCTGCTCCTTGTACGTCCTGACGTTTTGAGCAATCTCGGCTTCTGAGAGCACGGGCCGGCTGCTATCCCGTCCAGAGGGATCGCCGATGAGCGTGGTGAAACTTCCCAAGAGGAGCGTGACTCGGTGCCCCTCCTCTTGGAGGGATTTGAGAATGCGAAGGACGACGGCGTGGCCGAGGTGGACGACCGGTCCGGTGATATCGATACCGAGGTAGACATGACACGACCCCTCACCGAGCCGACGGGTGAAGGCCCGCTCGTTGGGATAGATTTCCTCCGCTGCCAGTTTCCAGTACGGGCTCTGAGCCATGGATGAGGTCCTTTACCTGCCGGCTACGATGCGCTATGCTCACGTAATTTCTCAAGACTAGTATAGCCGGTTGCATCCAGACCGAACACCCGCGAGTCCCAGAAGAACGTGATAGAATGGAGCAACACTATGGCACGACGCCTCAGGGACCTCATCCCGTTCCATAATCCACTTCACGTCCGCACCACCACCAGGGTGGGGCGATCGAGGAAGCGGCGGATCCAGTGGCCACTCGTGTGGCGCTGGGTCCGACTCCTCATGGTGCTCGGCATCTTCCTGACGGCCGGTCTATTTGCTTGGTACGCCAAAGATCTCCCCACGCCGGGCAAGATTCGAGACCGACAAGCCGCCGAGTCAACCAAGATTGTCGCCAGTCGCGGCGAGCTCCTCTACGAGGTCCACGGTGAGGAAAATCGGACCAATCTGGCCTTCAATCAAATCCCCGAGACCGTCAAGCATGCCACCCTAGTGGCCGAGGATCGAACCTTCTACACGCACTTTGGCCTTGACTTCAAGGGACTGGCGCGGGCCGTCTTTCTGGATGTCTTCACCGGAGCCCGAGTGGGCGGCTCAACGATCACGCAACAGTTCGTGAAGAATGCCCTCCTCACCAACCAAAAAACGTTTGACCGAAAGATCAAGGAGCTGATCCTTGCCCTGGAACTTGAGGCGATGTTCACCAAAGACGAGATCTTCACCTTCTACCTGAACGAGATCCCCTACGGATCAAACAACTACGGCATCCAGGCCGCTGCTCAAGCCTACTACGGCAAGCACGCCAACGAGCTGGCGCTCCATGAAGCCGCGACGCTGGCCGCCCTCCCTCAAGCGCCCACCTACTACTCTCCCTACGGAACCCACACCGATGTCCTCTTGGGCCGCCGCGACTGGATTCTGACCTCGATGGCCGAGCTCGGCTACATCTCCGAGGAAGAGGCGGCGGAGGCCAAGCAACAACCACTTGGTGTCCAGCCAAGGCGAGACTCAATCAAGGCGCCTCACTTCGTCTTCTACGTGCGCGAGCAGCTCGTCGAGCTGTTCGGAGAGCAACTCGTGGAAGAGGGCGGGCTTCGGGTCACGACCAGCCTTGACCTGCCCCTCCAAGCCGAGGCTGAGCAAGCCATTCAGGCCGGGATGGCCCGGGTGCGGCAGCGCGGTGGGAGCAATGCCGCCCTCGTCTCCGTCAGCCCCAAGTCCGGTCACGTCCTGACGATGGTTGGCTCACAGGACTACTTTGATACCGAGCATGACGGCAACGTCAACGTGACACTCGCCGAACGACAGCCAGGTTCGAGCTTCAAGCCAATCGTCTACGCCACCGGCTTCAAGCGCGAGTTCAGTCCGACCACCACGCTCTGGGATGTCCCAACCGACTTTGGCAACTACGCGCCCAACAACTACGACGGCAACTTCCGCGGACCGATCTCGGCCAGACAGGCGCTCGCCGGCTCCCTGAACATTCCAGCGGTCAAGATGCTCGGCCTGGTGGGTTTGAACGAGGCTTTGAAGACGGCCCATGACATTGGGATCACGACCCTCAACCAGCCCGAGCGGTACGGCCTCTCGCTGGTCCTGGGCGGGGGCGAGGTTCGTCCGCTCGATATGGCAACCGCCTTCTCCACCTTTGCCAACGGGGGGACGTATCGTCCACCAGTCAGCATCCTCAAGGTGGAGGATCCAAACGGCAAAGTCCTCTTTGAACACCAGGAACGGAAGGGTGAGAAGGAGGTCCTCGATCCCTCCGTGGCCTACCTGGTCACCGATGTCCTCAAAGACAATGAGGCGCGCGCCCACATCTTTGGTTCGCGCTCGGCTCTCTACTTTGCCGATCGGCCGGTGGCAGCCAAGACCGGCACCACGCAGGAGTATCGGGATGGCTGGACCGTTGGCTACACCCCTAGCATCGCCACTGCGGTTTGGGTGGGCAACAACGACAACACCCCTATGCACAAGGGCGCGGATGGCTCGGTGGTGGCCGCCCCAATCTTCAATAAGTTCATGACGGCTTCCTTCGGGAGCAACGAGATTGAGTCCTTCACCAAGCCCAACGTGATCCGCGAGTACGCTGTCGATCGCCTCTCGGGCAAGCTCCCGTCCCAGGACTCGCCAGAGATTGTCTATGATCTCTTTGCCCCCTGGCACGCGCCGAAGGAGAAGGACACCATTCACGTTCGTGCTACTGTGAACCGCCTGAATGGAAAACTGGCCACTGAGTACACGCCCGTTGACCTTCGGGAAGAGCGAACCTACACCGTCATCCACTCTGAGCGACCCGCTGATCCACGCTGGGAGGAGCCCGTCCTCGCCTGGGCCAAGGATCACGGGCTGGCGATTGGCGACCCTCCCACGGAGATTGACGACTACTCAGCCGTCACCGTGCCCGAGGTTCACATTACCTCACCAAGCGATGGGGCCACGGTCGTAGGGACCGTTGCCGTCACCACCAGGGCGAGCGCCCACTTTGGGCTCAGCTCCGTTTCCCTGGCCATCGATGGGACCATGCTCGCCACTCGGACTGAGGCACCGTACGACTTCACCATCGACACGAGCACCCTGGTGGCGGGCAGCCATACGCTGACGGCGAGTGCCTCAGACGTGCATGGCGCCAGTGCCACCACCACAATCACGATTGGCGTGCAGGGTGACGTCACACCCCCTGGGCCAGTCACGGCCGTGACCGCGGTGCCCAAGAATCAGTCGGCCAAGCTCCAGTGGCTCAACCCGGCCGATGCAGATTTGGAACGGATTCGAATCTATGTGAGTCAGTCGCCCACCATCCTGGGGACCCTCTATTCAACCGAGGTCCTGGTGACGCCGTCGAGCATCAGCTCGTACACCGTCACCGGCCTTGTCAACGGCATACCCTACTACTTCACGATTCGACCACTCGATCGGCTCGGCAATGAGCGCGCCACACCGCCCTACAACGCCACGGCCACTCCCGGCCTGTAGGAACCCGAACTCCCTTTAGCGCAGTGTCTCGGAGAGTGCGCTCGTGAGATGGTTGGTTGTGAGTACCGCAAACCCAAATCGCGTCGCCTCTTTCTGTCTGCGGCTCGCTAACCGCACCTTGCGGATCTCGCCGGCCAGGCCGAGCTCGCCATAGATCACCGTCTTGGGATCGACTGGTGTATTTTTGATGGCAGACGCGACGGCCACGGCCACCGCCAAATCGAGCGCCGGCTCACTCACCTTCAACCCACCGACCACGCTGACAAAGACGTCGTAGTTGTTCAAGTTGAGCTTGGTCCGCGTGTCCAGGACCGCCAAGACGAGCTCGAGTCGGTTCGTATCCACACCAATCGAACGGCGTTTGGGCATCCCAAACTTGGTTGGCGTCGCCAAGGCTTGGACTTCCAAGAGGAAGGGGCGGGCACCTTCAATGACGCAGGTGACCACCGACCCCGCCACTTGCTGACGCTCTGAGAGGAACCGTTCGGAGGGATTTTCGACGGCCTGGAGGCCAGACTCATGCATGTCAAAGACGCCCACCTCGTCCGTTGGTCCGTAACGATTCTTGACCCCCCGCAAGAGCCGAAGCTCGTGGAAGCGATCACCCTCCAGGTACAAGACGACGTCGACCAAGTGTTCTAACGTTCGTGGACCAGCTAACGTCCCCTCCTTGGTAACGTGGCTGGAGAGGATGAGCGGGATATTGGATTGCTTGGCGTGATCGACGAGGGCGAGGGCCGACTCGCGAACTTGGACGATCGAGCCGGGGGTGGAGGGGACCTGGGGGTGGTAGACGGTCTGAATCGAGTCGACGATCAAGAGGGCTGGTACTGGTTCACTCGCGGCTGCCTCTTTGATTTGCTCCACGTTCGTGAGTGATGCGACTGAGAGGTTGGGCGAGATCGTCTTGAGCCGTCGCGCCCGATCGGAGACCTGTGCGACCGACTCCTCGCCGGAGATGTAGCGGACGGGTCGATGCTGCGCGATTGAAGCAGCCAACTGGAGGAGGAGCGTCGACTTCCCCACGCCGGGTTCGCCCGCCAGCAAGATCACCGATCCCGGGACAATCCCGCCACCGAGGACGCGATCCGCCTCTGGGAGGGTGGTGCGACGCGCGGTCGCCGCTTGCTTTTTCTGCGTCGCTTCATCCAGCGTGACCAGTTCACTGGACCGAACCCAAGAAGACTTCTGGGTCCCAGCCGCCTCCTTGGCTGAGAATCTCATCTCTTTGACCGTATTCCAGTTCCCGCACGCACTGCACTTCCCCACCCACTCCGGGTACTCATTCCCACACTCGCTGCAGACGTAAACGCTCGCCGCCTTAACCATACTTTCCACCTACCCCCTTTCCACTTGACAAGTGGAAAGGTTCACCGAGTGTGATCTCCTCGTTGACCGCCCGATCGAGCTCGTAGATGAAGTCACGCATCGCCTCGTCGGTCTCGAGCACCGGAACCTTGAACTGACCAGCGGCTATCATGAGTTGCTCACGAACGTGAGGCACGTCGGCCTCAGACTTCGCGGCTGCCTCAGCCTCGTAGTAGGTCTTGCGGACCTCACCGTCTCGGGTCAGTGCTTCAACGATCGCCCACTCAATGCCGCTGTGCTCGTAGATCTCTGAGATCCGGTGCACCCAGAGGCCGTGGGTACAGCCAAACCCAGCAGCGATTGCCTTGGCTTGCTCAAAGCTGTCCCCTTCAAGCGGTAACGAGATCTCATGCCGACCCACGTTGCCCTCCCCTGCCTTGTACTTGAGCATGATCTCGCTCTGCCCATTCGTCCGACGGATTCGAATGTCGGCGTGCCGTCTGGTTGGATCCTTATCGTAACCTGGGTAATCGCGTAGCAAGATCATCTCCCGATCCTGCGTCCGGATATGCTTCCCGCGTTGGCTCAGGAGCTGCTTCAGCTCCTCGGACTGCTCTTTGGTCAGCTCCCCACGAATCTCTACTTCAACCATAGTGTGTCACTTTGGATGATGGCGGATCTCGACGAGCGAAATCGTATCTTCCTCTATTTGGAAGTAGAAACGAACGTCCCGATCAACTCGCGCCTGCCAGAGGTCGTATCTTGCATTATACTTCTTGGCGTGGAGTGAAGGGTGACGGAGGTCCTGACTGAGAAATCGGAGCTGCTTTCGGAAAATTCGCTGTGTCATGAGCGGCAGTGACTCGAGCTGTCGAATGAATCGTCGCCCAAAGACCACTCTCATTACTTCTTCGGTTCTCTGTCCTCGAGATATTCAATCGCATCGTCAATGGTCTCAAAGGGCCCAACAGCTTTTCCCTGCCGAATCTCTTCTAGCGCCGTATCAAGATCATCGTCGAGAGCCCGCTTTGCTAGAGCATCGCGAACGAGTGCGTCGTAGTCCTTTTTGAGGATTCTCACGTACTCGTTACTGACTTTCCTGACTTTTGGATCCTTGATCGCTGGCATAGTCGCTCTACTGTACCAACTTAGGCCGCGGCTTTCCACAACTCGGCGACCTTTTTCCAATTGACCAAGTTCCACCACGCCTCGATGTAGTCCGGGCGTCTGTTCTGGTACTTGAGGTAGTAAGCGTGCTCCCAGACATCGAGACCGAGGAGCGGCGTGTCGCCGTCCATGAGCGGACTGTCTTGGTTCGGCTTGCTGTAGACCGCGAGTTTCCCGCTGGGCTTCTTCACGAACCACGCCCAGCCAGAGCCAAAGTGGGTTGTCGCCGCGTCCTCAAACTGCGTCTTGAACGCATCGAGGCTCCCAAAGTTCAGCGTGAGGACTTTCTCCAGCGTGTGCTTCGCCTGCTTCTCAGCCTCGAGGTCGCGATCATCGATCGGGCACAGCAGCTCCCAGAACAGCGAGTGGTTGGCGTGTCCCCCGCCGTGATTGCGCACAGCCGTGCGAATGTCCTCCGGAACATCGTTGATCCGGCACAAGATCTCCTCGATTGTGTCAGGCGCGTGCTCCTCGTGACCCTCAAGCGCCTTGTTGAGCTTATCCACATACATCTGGTGGTGCTTGGTGTGATGGATCTCCATCGTCTGGGCATCAATCACCGGCTCGAGTGCATCGTACCCGTACGGAAGTCTGGGCAGTTCAAATGCCATGATGTCTCCTTTCGCTTCACTCATCCTATCATTGTTCTCAGGTCGTTGAGTTTGAGCTGAATCCGCTCAATCCCATTGTAGGAGTTGAACTCGAGCGAGCCGAGCGCCTCGATCCTCTCTCCGACCGTGAGGGTACTCGCCAGCTTGCCGAGCCCAAAGCCGATTGCGTCAAGTCCGCCCTCCGGCCCTTCCGCACACCGCAGCTTGAGGTGTTTGCCCTCAGCTCCAACCGACTTGACCGCGGCAATCGTCAGCGGCGAGACCACAAACTTGATGGTTGGATTACCCATGCCGTGCGGCGCAAAGCGCAAGAGATCCGTCACGAGCGTCTCAGTAATCTGGCCGGGACTAATCTGAAGATCGGCCCGGAACACTGGCTCAAGAAGTTCGGGGGTCAGGACCTTGGCGGCACCGGCGACAAATCTCTGCCGAAACGCCTCGATGTGCTGTGTTTGCAGGTGAAGTCCCGCTGCCTTCTCGTGGCCCCCGTAGCCCAAAAGTAACGCCGCCTGGGCATCGATGGCTGCGAGCAGGTTGAAGCCATCAATGCTCCGGCCAGACCCCTTGGCTCGATCACCCTCGATCCCCAACACGATCGTGGGACGATGGAATCGCTCCACCAGGCGCGAGGCCACCAGGCCGACCAGACCAGCTGGCCAGCCGTCCCCCGCCACCACGATGGCTGGCTGCCCATGGAGTTTCTGCTGACGCACGGTTGTCACGGCATCCAGAACCAGCACCTCGAGCTGGGCCTGTCGCTCTTGATTCTGCTGCTCGAGCTTGGCGGCGAGTGTGGTGGCCGTTGCCTCATCCTCGGTCACCAGGAGCTCGAGGGCGGCACTGGCGTGATCAATCCGGCCTGGCGCGTTGATGCGCGGGCCAATCTGGAAACCAATCGTCCACTCGGTGATGGTATCCGGGGTGATGCCAGCTGCGCGATACAAAGCACGCAGGCCAAGATTCCGCGTCTGCATAAGCACCTTGAGGCCATAGTGCACGATCATCCGATTCTCGCCGGTGAGCGGGACAATGTCGCAGACGGTGCTGATGGCCGGCAGCTCAAACCACCACTTGAGCTGGGCGAGCTCGGGTTGGTTGAGGTTCTGTTGGAGCGCCTGGACCAGCTTCCACGCCACCCCACCCCCGGCCAGACCTTGGAAGGGATACGATGATCCCGGCAAGCCCGGATGGACCAGGGCAACCGCCTCAGTTGGGATACGATCGTGGTCAATGTGGTGGTGGTCGGTGACGATGACATCAATGCCAAGGGACTGCGCCAACGCTACCTCGGACCGGGCGGTAATGCCAAGGTCAACGGTCACCACCAGCGATACGTCCTGCTTCTTGAGGGAGCGCAACCCAATCTCATTCAGCCCATAGCCTTCGCGCTCACGATCGGGAACATATGGTACGACCGTGAGACCTATCGACCGAAAGACCTTGACGAGCAGCGCGCCGGCGTTGATGCCATCCGCGTCGTAGTCCGCAAAGACACCCACCGTCTCCCCCGCCTTGATCGCTTGCGCAATCCTCGCCACCGCCTGCTCCATCCCAGGGAGAAGGAACGGATCGTGACTGTCCCGCGCAAAGTCAGGGTGGAAGAACCGCTCGCGATCCATGATGCCACGGTTGGCGAGGAGCTGTTCGACGATGTCGGGCTCCGTTCGCTCAGCGATCACCCAGCGTCGATTCGGTAGCGTTGTGGCGTTCCCCATGCAACCAGTCTAGCAGGTCGATCAGTCGGCCCGCTCCACAAAGTAGACCAGCCAGTGGGTCTTGTTGCTCACCGATTTGACGTACTGCAAACGAACCCGAAAGCCAGCCTGCTGAAGCTCAGTAGTCAATGCTTCTCCCTGATAGTACACAAAGTAACGGGGGCCAGATCCGCCCGCAAGATCGGGATCCGTCACCATCTCTTCGCCTACGCCCTGTTTGACGGACAGAAAACCGATTCCGCCGGGCCGGAGGACACGATGCATCTCACGAAGGGCCTGCGCGAGCTTGGAGCGCGGAATGTGGAGGAGGACGGCCGAAGCCCAGAACCCATCAAAGGCCTGATCCGGCAGCTCCAGCTCGTAGAGGCTCATCGTCCGAAACTCGAGTGCCGGCAGACGCTCAGCTGCCACCGCCAACAGCTCCGTGGCGACATCGGTCCCCAGGTAGTCGTACCCACGCGCCGCCAGCTGAGCCGCATCGCGGCCGTGGGCCGCTCCAAACTCAACCACCCGCCCCTTGGGTAAGAGCTCCTGGAACTGATCGAACTCAGTCTGCCAGTAGTCGGCGGTATTGTGTTGGTCTGCCCACGCACGAGCGTGCTGATTGTAGGTCTCGATCGTCTGGAGTTCCTCGGGGGTGAGCACTGTCTCGGTCTGGCTGACTGGCATATCCCTCCTCGTCCTAGCTACTGCTGCTTGAGCTTCTTTTGAGCCGCTCGGATCCGGTCAGACTCATCGATCCCATCGCCATGGAGATCCTCAACCTCGTCGGCCGTCGAGACGGGCACAACAGGGGACGGAGGCGCCGGACGTGGGCTCGTCGGTCCTACCGGTGACTCGGGCGGCGGTGAGCTGTGGTCTTGGTGCTCACTGGGCGACTCACCGACTGAGCGATGCAGGGTGGCGAGGGCCTCGGCTTCGTTCCTGGCCATCCCAGTTTCAACCTTGAGCTTCGCGAGGTACCGGTCGTCGATCGCATAGCCGTTCTGCGCCGCGCTGGCCAACTGCCGCAGTTGGGCCCGACGTGCCGAGGGATCATCAATATTAGTGAGCTGGATCTCCTCCGTTGGCCCACCGGCCGTGTTGACGCCCAGGGTGCCGGTGTTGAGGATCAGCCGATTGATGACATCCTGACGCACGGTCAGATCGGTGATCATCTTGTACTCACTACTGACACTGCTCATGGAAAACAAGCCAATGGCCTGCATGACCCGCTGATCGGTGAAGTAGTAGTGGTACGCCAACTGGAAGTAGATCCCCAGGAGCACAAGGTAGAGTCCCAGGAGACCGAGCACGAGTGGCACGACCGTGGCGAGGAGAGACGCGAGGGCGACTCCAAAAGCTGCCAAGAGTGCCAGGACAGCGCCACGTTGCCCAACCCCAACCACGGCCAGCGTCAGGAATAGGACCCCAATGAGAATAAGGAGAACGGTGTACTTGCGGGAGATACCGAACGCCTCGATGACGGTCTCGTTGGTCCGCAGGTGGTCTGGCTGGAGGTGCATGGCGGTATTGTACGCTACTCATCCCCAGGCTGCTCAAGCTCCATCTCTCGCTGAGCCCGCCGAACCGAACGCGAGCCACGGGAGCGACTGGACCGGATCTCCGTCCGGGATCGCGGCTCTGGTCTGGCGGGCTGACTGTGGCTTGGCTCCGACTGACTGCTCCGCGCCTTGGGGGCTGTCTCCCCGATGAGAAGTTCTCCGGCTCTCACGCCCGAGATGGCGCTCCCGTGCCTGGCGGTGGCCGATGACAGACGCCGGATCTCAGCCTGGCAGCGATCCGGTCGGTCGATTCTGGAGAGGAGGAGTTGCTCACTGTGCCCACCAGCCGTGTTGACCGCCACCGCCCCAATGCCAAACAGCCAACGCGTCAGGATGTCCACGCGAATTTGGAGATCGGTAATATTGCGGTACTCGATGCTGGTGATTTGGGCAGCCCAGAGACCACGGATCGCAATCACCCGCTGATTGGTCAAGTAGTAGTGCCGTGAGACCCGGAGGTACCACCCGTTCACAAAGAGGTAGGTGCCAGCCACGATCAGACCAAAGAAGATGATCGTCATCACCAGCGGCGAAACCCCAGCCGCTTGAACAAAGTACGCCCCAAGCAGGGGCAGTCCCAGCGCCACGCCAATGAGACCGAGGACCACGAGCAACGCGCCGCTGACCATCAAGGTATGAGTGTAGGCCGGCGAAACGCCAAACTCCTCAATGATCGTCTCTTCATGCCGCAGGGTTGGCTGGGGATGCAGGTGCTTCATACGGGTAGTATACCGAGCACTGTGACCACGGTCACTTGAAGTAGGCTCGGCCGGCAATACGGAGGTCAACGTACTGCCGAATATCGGCGTGGTAGGTCTCGAAGACCTGCTGGAGGGCCGTCAGCTGCCCCTCAACCGCGCGCGTGGTGTCAAGTTGGACCGACCAGCCAGCGGAGGTGATGGCCCGGAGCTCCAGCATCGATTCGTCAATCTCGAGCCGTTCGAGCTCGAGCGGGAAGCGATCCGGGAACTGACTGGCCAGACGCGTCACGAAGGCCACAAACTCGCGACGCGCCAGTTGTTTGCCCGGCGTGACTGGCTGCTGGCGCAAATCGGTCAGCTCGGGAAGATCCGGGTGCTCAAAGAGGTAGACACCCGGCTCAAAGAGCTCAAACGCCACGCCGTCCCGGTCCAGAAAGTAGATGAGGGTGCCAACCCGCCAGGCCATGACTGGCTGCCGGAGCGCCAGCTCGACTCTGAGGGTGTTAGGGAGACCTTTGGAGAGTGACAGATCGCGGATGGAACTCTGCGACTGCCTGAGTGTCTCGGCCATGCCGCCAGCTGAGTAGCTCAGGAGATTCTGGCCAATCAACTCCTCAATTCTGGCTTGGACAGGCGGCGTCACCTCGCCAATAATGGCGATCGTCTGGATGGCAAAGAGGGGCGAGAGAAAGAGCCCGTAGCCCAAGAGAGCGATGAGCAGGCCCGTCCCGAGCCCCCACCAGACGGCCCGGGACCAACTTGGCCGAACCCGTCGGGGCTCGAGCCGATCGGTGGTCCCGTAGATTGCGGGATGACGGTAGGCCCGCTGACGAGACCGAACCGATTGACTGCTGAGCGGTCGGGACCACCGTGGCTTGGTCACGTTACCCTCACCCACGCCCGGCCGATCTTGGTGATGTCGGTTGCCCCCATGGTCAGGAATGCGTCACCATCCCGAAGCTCCACATCCAAGACTGCCCGAAGTCCGTCGAGATCACCTACGTATCTCACGTCCGTACCATGTCTAGCGATGGCCTGGGCAAGATCACGCGACTCCACCCGAACGCCCTCGTTTCGACCCGGCACAGCATAGACATCGAGCAGGAGGAGTCGATCGGCATCCGTGAAGGCAGCGGCAAAGTCCTCAAAGAGAGCCTGGACACGACTGTGCTGGTGTGGTTGGAACGCCACCACCCGGCGGCGATCCGGGTAGGCCGCCTTGAACGCCTGGAGCGTGGCCCGAACCTCCGTGGGATGATGTCCGTAGTCATCGTAGACCGCGACTCCCCGACGCTGCCCCAGGTACTCGAGCCGACGACCGGTCCCCGGAAAGGAAGCCAGCGCCCCGAGCGCGCGCACTCGCTCAACCCCCAGGGCCTCAACCGCGGCCAGGGCGGCCGTCGCGTTCAGCCGCATGTGCTCACCCAGGACTTTGAGTGGCGGCACGAGGGCGGGTTGGTACGGCCGGTCCGCTCCATACCGAATCACTGTGACGCCCGGACCAATCCCCCCCAGAGCCGGGTCGACGCTTTGATCTGCCCAGGCGATGACAGTCGCCCCATCCTTGACCCCTTGGAGGAACTGCCGAAACGCCTCTTGGACATCGAAGAGGGTTGGATAGACGTCAATGTGATCGTGGTCGAGCGTGGTCACGACGGCGATGTCCGGATGGAGAGTCAGGAACTTTCGGTCAAAGTCGTCAGCCTCGAGGACCCACAGCCCCGACTTGCCCACGCGATAGTTTCGGCCGTCCCACTTGGGCACCGGCGCCCCCAAGAGCACGGTTGGGTCCTGGCCAACCTCTTCAAGGACGTGGGCGATCATGGCGGTGGTACTCGACTTGCCGTGGGTGCCCGTCACGGCCACGAGGGTGGCGCCCTGGGTCAGTTCGCCCAAAAGCGTGTCGTACCGGATGATCTCGATACTGGCCTGACGCGCCGCCTCGATCTCAACCCAACCCGGCGATCCCTCGGTGACGGCTGGCGAGTAGACCACCCGAGCCGTCCGGGTCGTCACGTGCTCGGCCCGGTGACCCGTGGTCGCCAAGTCAGAACCGGTGACCTCGTGACCATGCGCCCGCAGGATCTCGGCGAGCCCCGACATGGCCGATCCGTTGATGCCAATCAGGTGGTACGTCATCGCTTTGCCACCTGGAGAATGAGGTGCGCGACTCGATCGGCGGCATCGGGCCGGTCAAACTGCTTGATCCGTGTCCCTAGCCGAGCCCGCTCCTTATCGTCCCGCAAGAGCGTCGTGACCAACTCCGTCAGTCGTTCGGGAGTCGCCTCGGCCTGCTCGAGCACCATGGCGGCGTGACGCTCAGCCAGTACCGACGCGTTGGCACGTTGGTGATCGTTCCCAGCCGTGGGGAGCGGAATCAGGATGGCTGGCTTGGCCAGGGCGGCGAGCTCAAAGATGGTGCCGCCCGCCCGCGAGATCACCAGGTCAGCCGCAGCCATCAGCTCGGGCATACGGTCAGTGTACCCCACCGGTTCATAGTTCCGATGCTCAAACGTTTGCCGCATCCGGGAGAAGTCATCGGGACCGGTGATGTGGGTCACGTGATACCGCTTGGTCAGGTCCGGCAGCGCCCCAGCCACGATGGTGTTGAGAGGCTGGGCACCCTGTGATCCACCCGTGATGAGGAGTTCAGGCCGATCGTGCGGTTGATTCCGGTCGATAATCTCCGGCGCGTGGAAGCGTCTCAGGATGGGCAGCCCCGTGTAGACAAACTTTGGGGCGGCTGACGTGCCTGGCCGAGGAAAACTGACGGCCACCCGTCTTGCGAATGGGGCGATCAGGCGATTGGCTAAGCCCATGATGCTGTCTGTCTCATGGACCACCACCGGGATGCCCAGGAGCCAAGCCGCGACGGCCACTGGGAACACCACATACCCGCCCTTGGCAAAGACCGCCGCCGGCCGGAGGCGGGCCAACGCGGTCAGTGACTCAACGATGCCCTGCGCGATCTTGACCGGGACCAAGATCGTCCGGAGATCCCAGTACCGACGGAGCTTCTCGGCATGGATGCCAATGAATAGCAGGCCCGCGTGCGTGACGATCTCGTGCTCACGACCGCCAATCTGCCCAAAGTAGACAAACTGCAGGGTGGGATCGATCGCCTTCAGGGCATCGACCACGGCGAGCACGGGGTAGACATGACCCCCAGAACCACCCCCAACGACCACGATGGTGCGAGACTGGCTCATGTTCGCACCTCGCGAGCCACGTGACGGGAGATGTTGAGGAGAATGCCCACGCCCACCATCAGGCTGACGAGCGATGAGCCGCCGTAACTCATGAAGGGCAGGGTGACACCGGTCAGCGGGACGAGGCCGAGCATGGCGCCGATGTTAATGAAGGCCTGGATGGCAATCAAGCTCGTGATCCCCACCGCCACGTTCCGGCCGAACGGATCCGGTGCCCGCTTGGCAATCTCATAGCCTTTCAGGATGACGAAGACGAGGACCGCCAAGATGAGGAGCGCACGCAGAAAGCCAAGCTCCTCGAGCGTAATCGCAAAGATCGAGTCGGTGTGCGGCTCCGGAAGGTAGAGGAACTTCTGCTTACTCTGGCCAAAGCCAACGCCAAAGAGTCCGCCCGCCCCAATCGCTAGGAGCGCCTGGTTGATGTGGTAGCCAGCACCGAGCGTCTCGGCACTGGGATTCAGAAAGGTCATGAGTCGCTCGAGCCGGTATGGCGCCGAGAGGATCAAGATGCCCAAGAGACCACCACCCAACACCCCACCCAACAGGAAGTGCGTCCACGGGGCCCCCGCCACCCAGTACATGCTCACGATCGTGAGGAGTGTCACCATCATGGTCCCGGCATCCGGCTGCAGGAGAATGAGGAGCGCGATCGCGCCCAGGAGGATGACAAAGGGCAGAAAGCCGTGCGTGAGGCTCGCGAGTTTTTCCCGCTTCCCGGCCAACCAGGCCGAGAAGTAGAGAATCGCCAGCACCTTGACGACTTCCGAGGGCTGGAACTGGACGGGACCGAGGTTGAGCCACCGCTGTGCCCCTTGCTGGACGTCCCCCACGCCCGGTAAGAAGGTCACGAACAAGAGCAGAAAGATCAGGCCAAGCAGGATGGGGGCGGCCTTCTGCCAGACGCGGTAGTCGATGAACGAGAAGACGCCGAGCGCCACGATCCCCAGACCCACGTGCAGCAGCTGGCGGCTGGCGTAGACGTAGCTCGTCCCAAACTCTTCTGATGAGAGGACCACCGAGGCCGACGAGATCATCATGAGGCCTAACCCAGCCAACAGCAGGACCGCGACCAAGAGCCAACCGTCCACGCGAAACTTGGCCGGACGGCGGTACTGAGCCAGGCTCATGGCGTGAGTCCTGGGCGGAGTTTGGCGACCAGCGACCGAAACACCTCGCCCCGGTGCGTCACGTTGTCAAACTGATCGAACGAGGCGCTCGCCGGTGACAGTAAGACGACGTCGCCAGCGGTCGCGCGCTGGGCGGCCACTGCGACCGCCTGAGTGAGCGTCTCGGCCGCCACGATCCGCTCCTCCGGGTACCCGGCCGCCACGGCCGCCTGGGCAATCGCTGGTCCAGTCTGACCAATCGTCAGCAAGAGCTTCGGCGCGTGTGAGGCGATCGCCGCTCCGAGTGCCTGCCACGGCACCCCCTTGTCGTAGCCGCCCACGATCAACAGCAGCGGCGCCTCCCCAAAGCTGGCAAAAGCGGCCATGGTGGCATCAGGGACGGTCGCGTACGAGTCATTGATCCAACGAACGTGACCGATCTCGGCCACCAGCTCGAGACGATGCGGGAGTCCGCTGAACGACCGAATCGCCACAACGATGGTCTCATTCGGAATCCCAAGGAGTTTGGCGACCGCCATCGCCGCGGCAGCGTTCTCCTGGTTATGCGGAGCCTCGATGCCCAGCTCCTCAGCGGTTGCAACCTCCTCAGGAATCTCCAAAGCCGGATCCCGCCACCAGTACGTTCCGTCGATGAGGTAACAACCGGCATCGACGCTCTTGCCGCTGGCGTAGTAGACCACTGTCCCGCCCGCGAGCGCGGCGTAGCCGAGCGCCACCTGACTGCTCAGATTGAGAACCGCCACGTCACCCGGGCCTTGGGAGCGCACGATGGATGACTTGGCATCGTGATAGGCCGTCAGGCTCGCGTGGTGGTCTAGGTGATCGACGCTCACATCGAGGACAACGGCAATCCGCGGACTCTGCTGGATCCCATCCAGCTGGAAGCTCGAGAGTTCAAGGACGACCGTATCGTCCTTGGTGAGCTCGTCGAGGAACTCGAACGGATCCTTCCCAATGTTCCCGGCAAGATAGACCTGACATTTGACCTTTGACAATTGACAATTGACCTTGAGGAGCTCGGCGATGAGCGACGACACGGTACTCTTCCCCTTCGTCCCGGTGACCCCGATGGTGGCCGCGGGGCACACCTGGAGGAACAGCTCGGTCTGCGAGGTGATCCGGATCCCTTGCTCCCGGAGTGCATCGAGTCGGTGCAGCGGGATGCCAGGACTCCGAAACACGACGTCCGACTCAATCTGGTCAAGGGCACCCGGCTTGGCCACCACCGACGCTCGAAGCCCCGTCGATCGGACTCGTTCGGCCACGCCAGGATCTTCATCGTAGACTGTCACGTCCTCGGCGCCATGCGTCAGGAGCCAACCAAGCAGGGCGCGATGGTTCGCGCCAAACCCCAAGATCCCGATCCGCTTCCCGCGGAGCTGTTCGGGCACCATGCCCGTAGTATACCCGGAAGCGGTCAGAGTCGGAATGGAATCCGAGTGCGTGCAGACGCAGCAAGGGCCCGCCGTAGCGGGCCCCGCATAAGGATGGGACTTGCCTAGCTTCTCAGTAGAGCAAACCCACCTGTTCGTCGTCGCGGTAGAGAGCGGGACGGTGCTCCGGGGCCGTCTCCTTCCAGACCCGGGTGACGTGCCCGACCATCCTGCGAACATCGGGCAGCGTTGCATCGACGCTCTGCCAGCCGATGTTCCCCGCGAGGTTGTGTTCCTCGCCGATCACCGAGAAATCGTCATCGCCTTCCCGGAAAGTTAGCACGACACGGCCACACATGACCCAGCTCATCAGCGTGACCGGGCCGAACTGGCCGGACATCCCCCTCTTAGTAGAGGTGTCGATGATCACCTCGAGGCCTTTCGCGAGGACCTCGCGAGCGAACGCAGCGGTGATCTCGGCGAGGACTGCGTTGGCAGCCCGGTAGTCCATGCAGGTCGGTGAATCGGTCTCGAGCACCGACTCCAGGAGGAACTTGGAGTGGAGCCGAGCGTGGTCCATGAAGTTCGCCCTCGCGAAGAGTGTCTCCCAGCCCACCTCGGGCCGCAGGTAGAGCGTGATCCGCAGCTCGCGCTCGATGAACTTACCGAACTCGCTACCACTCTCCCGGATCTCGGGCGGGTTGCGGTGGTGCCAGTCGTACTGGTCCACCCAGGCCACCATGGAGAAGTCCCGGCCAGGATACTTCCGGAAGAGGTCGCGCACGAAGTAGGGCTCGGTCTCATACCACCAAAGACCCTCGAGCATATCCGGCTCCCGAGGCGAGTCACTGGGCTGGTTGAACAGATAGGCGAACTCTCTGTTCTGAGCTACCTGATCTGGGCGGTCGCTGGACATGATCCAGCCATTGGGACCGGTCCCCCTCCCGCGCCGGAAGAGCAGCTCGGCATCAGCTCGTTCGACGGCGATGTACGTGATCTTGGGCTGCACCTCCTGCCCCCTGTCCCGAACTGAGTGTATGAAGACGATCGGATCGACGTGGGGGTACTGTTTGCGAAGCCGCTCGATCTTTCGGTTCAACTTCTTTGCCATTGTTTCCATCCTCCTCTGGCATCGCCAGGATTTTTCAGCACACTTTCCGCGTGCCGTGAGAGATGCCACGTTCACCCTGTGGCAAGGGTCATTTCTGTGAAGATGCGTCTGACCTGGATCAGAACCGGTGCAATGTACGCTCATCCTCCAACCTTGACAAGGGTCGGCTCATCTGGCATGGTGGGTCAACCCATTTGGGTACAGAAAGTAGGCAGACATGATTCTGGACCGACGCCAACTCGGATCTTGGATGCTCACTCCCGTTGCTCGGGCGCGTTTTGGTGTGCTCCAGGATGTGACCGGCACACCGCGCCACGCCGTCTGTACCCAAGAGGACTCGGTTCCGATCCCATAACCGACCTGCCTTGAGACCAGACGCTGTGGCGCACCCGCCACAGCGTTTTTGATTGCCGACGAGAGGGCAACCGTAACCTAACAACTGGAGGTGTACATCGGTGAAACAGTCAACAACTGACGCGCTGGCGCATGTCTGGAAGGTTCTCAGGATCCTCTGGGGACTCCTGCTCGATGGCGAGCTGCGAGGGCGCTACGTCCTCCTGGTCAAGCAACTCTTCGTCTCAGAATGGCTGAAGATTGGGCTCACATATGCCGTGAGCGCGATCGTGCTCCTCGCCCCAATCGACCCCGCCTGGCAGGTCTGGACCGCCCTGATCGTCTGTTACCTTCTCCTCGACGAACTCTACCTTCGGCTCGACTGCCGGCTCATGGAGCTCATCGCGATCGAGATCGATGAGGAAAGCTACCGGATGCTCAAGGAGAAAGCACTCCGCCAGCTCTTCCGGCTCGACCTGGCATGGTTTCAACGTTCAGGCTCGCGCGGCTTTGTGGCCAAGGTCAACAAAGGCGTCGAGAAGGTGAGTGACCTGGTGAGTTTGATCGCGTGGGAGTTCATTCCCAACGCCATCCAACTTGCCCTGACCTTAGTGCCCATCCTCGCCCTCTCTCCGGCCTCGGCGGGAATCGCGCTCGTCGCATTCCTCGCCTTTGGCTGGCAGACCGTCCTCTCCTACCTGGACCGATACCCGCTCCGCGAGGCGCGACATGACGTCTGGGAGGAGGATACACAACGCTTCGACGAGCTCGCGGAAACCCACCGAACGGTCGTGCTGATGGGCCAGGACGAACGGGCCGTTGATGACTATCGGGGCATCCTCGACCGAGGGTTCGCGCTCGGGCAAACGGATACCCAACAGAACCTGAGAAAGCACCATCGGCCGCGAGCCCGGGTTCTCTCTTGGACGAAGGCAGGGGTCTACGGGGTCTGGATCGTTCAACTCCGTTCCGGTCTCCTGACGCTCCCGTCGTTGGTCTTTGTGAGTACGCTCTTTGAGAAGCTACTCGCGACCTGCTGGCGATTCTCCAAGAACTTCGAGCGACTCATGGAAGCCAGCGAGTCGGTCCGCCGCCTCGGTGACTTGATGGCTGAGGAGCCGACCATGCAGAGCGGGAGTTGGACGCAGTTACCCACGGGCTCGGTTGGCTTTGGCTTCCAGGCCGTCCAGTTCGACTACTCCGGGACGGACCAGAACGGCCAGAGTACGCTCCAGAGCGTCTCGTTCACGGCTGAACCGGGACAGGTGGTGGCGATCGTGGGCAAGTCGGGTGCCGGCAAGTCAACGATCAGCCAGCTCCTGCAGCGGCTCTACGATCCGCAGGTGGGCCAGGTGATCGCAGCCGGCCGACCGGCTCCCGAGTGGGACCTACGCACCTACCGGAGCCTCTTCGCCGAGGTCCCGCAAGGCAACAAGGTCCACATCTTCGAGAGCACGATCGGCGCCAACATCGCCTTCGGGCGGCCCGACGCCACGCACAAGGACATCGAGCGGGCGGCCCGGCAGGCAGGGCTCCACGAATTCATCGTGGGCCTCGAGCAGGGGTACCGGACGCTCGTCGGCGAACGCGGACACCGGCTCTCGGGTGGGCAGATGCAACGGCTCGCCCTGGCCCGGGCCTTTCTGGCCAACGCGCCGATCCTCATCCTCGATGAGGCGACGAGCTCGCTGGACGGGCCAACCGAACAGGTCATTCTGGATGGCATCCGCGAGGCGTCACACCAGAAGACCGTGCTGGTCATCGCCCACCGCCTGTCCACGATCAAGGACGCGGATCTGATCCTCGTCCTGTCCGAGGGACAGATCGTGGAGCGTGGCACGCACACCGAGCTCCTGGCGCTCAGCGGTCACTATGCCGCTCAGTACGCCAAGGATGCTGAGACCGAGCTCGCCAGCCAGGTGAGCTAACGAGACGCCGCGGGGTATCGATCCAGATACTCCGCCGGCGTCTCTTTCTTTGCGCAAAAGGGAGGCCCCGCGTGATCCGGCAAGCCGGGCACGGGGCCATGAGCGTTGGAGGAACCAGAAACCCGGCTTTCACCGGGCTCAACTATTGAAAAACGGGCTCGAAAGCCCGCCTTGGTCCTCAACTCCTGCGCCGGAGGGCGACGCTGCGGCAACCGTGAACGGTCCCGCGAGGAGCTTCATGAGATTGTGCAGTGCAGTTGTATGCACGGACCCTCCTTGCGTTCACTGTACCAGAC
The DNA here is from genome assembly GCA_016198415.1 of Candidatus Berkelbacteria bacterium. Lineage (GTDB taxonomy): Bacteria > Patescibacteriota > UBA1384 > JACPKC01 > JACPKC01 > JACQIO01. The sequence goes on from JACQIO010000001.1 coordinate 26,663, forward strand.
TCAGTTTTCCCCAGCTCCACCGCGGTCGCTGTGGGACCTATACGACCTACTGTCCTTGCCCGAACAACGCCACCACCAACCCCACAATCGCGAACATCCCCCCAATGACCCAGAGGCGCATTGTCACCATGGTCTCCGGCCAGCCAAGCGACTCAAGATGGTGGTGGAGTGGCGCAGAGTTGAAGATCTTGCGACCCACCAGCCGCTTACTCGCAATCTGCAGAATGGACGAAAGGGTCTCGATGACAAAGACGCCAGCAATGAGAATGAGCGGCAGGGCGGTATTGGTCAGCATCGCCACCACCCCGAGCGTCGCCCCGGTGGCCAGCGAACCAGTATCGCCCATGATGAACCGGGCGGGATAGATGTTAAACCAGGTGTAGGCCAAGACCGCCCCCACCATGCTCCCGCAGAAGCCGGCGAGCGGGATGTTGCCCTGGGTGAGGGCAATGACCGCGTAGGCCGTGAAGACGATTGCCAGCAAGCCACCCGCCAGCCCATCGAGCCCATCGGTGATATTGACGGCATTGGCGGCCGCAATGATGACGAGCATGAAGAGCGGGACGTACCAGAGTCCAAGCGAGAAGTCGCCCACCCCTGGGACGTGGAGAATATCGAACCCGAGCTTGGTGAAGAACCACCAGGCGCCTACTCCGGCAATGAGCAGCTGGGCGCCAAACTTGACGGAGGTGCGTAAGCCCTTGATGCCGTTCCGGTCACTCCAGGTAATGTTGACGTAGTCATCGGCCAGCCCCAGGAGTCCGGCTGCCACCATGATCCCAAGCGGGAGCCAGGTGCCGGCTCGATCCAGGTTGAAGAGTAGCGTCATGATCGCCACCACCCCCCAGATGAGGACGCCGGCCATGGTGGGGATGTGCCGCTTGTGCTTGGCAGCGTGGAGCTTGGTGAAGACGGGCGTGCGCTCGCCGGTGATGGCCGTGTCTCTCGGCCGCTTCCAGACCTTGTGACTGTAGAGGTAGTCGGTCAAGAGCGGCGTCAAGAGGATCGCCACCACAAAGCTCATCGCCGTCAGCCAGAAGACGAAGGAGAGATCGTTGAGCGAGAGGAGGATCGTTTCCATGGATCCTTCATGATATCGCAAATCTCAAATCTACGATGAGATTTGCGATCTACAGTCTGCGATTTGCGATCCTATGGTGCCACGTATGGCTTCTGTTTCCAAGCGGACGTCTGGCGGACGAGGCTCTGTGTGGGATCGAGTGACGGATCGAGGATCGCCTCAACCACCTTCTCCATCCGCATGCTCTGTGAGCCTTTGACGAGCACAAGGTCCCCTGGTGCGACCAGCCCGCGCAGGTGCTCTGCCGCTGGCAGCGGGCCCGGGAACCAAGTCCCCCGCTGGGTGCGACGGAACCGTGGGCCAACCAGGATCACAAGGTCAGCCGCCGTCTCGGCCAGGAGGGCCACGCCCGTGTGGACCCGATTCTCCTCCTCCCCGAGCTCCAGCATGTCACCCAGGACGGCAATCCGGCGCTCGGCCCGGCGCTCGGCGCCGAGTCGCTTGAGCTCTGAGAGCGCAAGGGTCATCGAGAGTGGATTGGCGTTGTACGTATCGTCCAGAATGGTACTCGATCGCAGACCAGGGTAGAGCCGGAGGCGACCCGTCGGGCGCTCCCAATCCTTGAGCGCGCGCCGAGCGACCGCGACCGGAATGCCAAAGCCGCGCTCTGCCACCGCAACGGCCAGCTCAACGGAGAGATCGGCCGGCGCGGCGCGGATGAGGACGCTCTGGGCGGTGGTCAGATCCTGCATCGCCCGGACTCGGTCATCGCTCCCATTCAGGACCGCCAAACCGGAGGCCGGCAGGGCCCGAACCAGCTGGCCCTTCTCCCGAGCCACGTTCGCAACCGAGCCCAGGAACTGGGTGTGGGCCTCACCCACGTTCGTGACTACGGCCAGCGTCGGACGCGCAATCGCCACGAGCGTCTTCATGTCGCCCGGCTGTTCCACCCCGTACTCGAGGACCAGGACGACGGGCTGCTTTCTCTGGGCTGGAAAGGCGCCGCGGGCGAGGGCGGTCGTGGCGGTGCGAAGCCAGGCGAGCCTCCCCTCTGGCTTGGGCAGTCCCAGGACCACGAGCGGCAGGCCAAACTCCGTGTTGAGATTCTCTGACCCAACCACCACAAACCGATCAGTCAGCACCTTGGCCAGCACATAACCGATCGCCTCCTTGGTGCTCGTTTTCCCAGAACTGCCGGTCACCCCCACAATCATGGGTTGACAAGCAGCCAGCTGCCGCCGCGCGGCCCAGCGGAGTAGACCCTGAACGATTGATTTGATGATGCTCATGAAATTCCAATAACCAAATCACAATGACCAGACAAGTCCCAATCTTCAATGACGAAAACCGGATCTCGGAATTTGGAAATTGAACATTGTCTGGACATTGGAATTTGGTGCTTAGTCATTCACGATCAGGAGCTATTTTATAGTAATTGAACAAATACTGCGCCAGATCGTGAAAGACTGGCCCGGCGGTGGACTCAGCAAAACGCCCCTGCTTGGGCCGATCGAGCTTGACGAGCATCAGGTACTCTGGAGCATCAGCCGGGAAGAAGCCGAGCAAGGAGTGCGTGAAGGCATCCTCCAGGTACCCGCCGCCATCCGGGTTGGCAATCTGGGCGGTCCCGGTTTTCCCCCCAATCGCATAGCCTGGCACTCGCGTGCTGCCGTAGGGCCCATTGTCAACAACCGAGCGGAGCATCCCCCGAATCTTCTCACTCGTTTCCGGCCGAATGATCCCCTCCTGCTGCGGCGCCTCGGCATCCACGGTCACGCCGCGATCCCCAATGAGACGTCGGACGACGTGGGGCGTGACCAGTGTCCCGCCGTTGATGAGGGCTGCCCAGGCCCGCGCCACCTGGAGCGGCGTCGTTGAGATGCCCTGACCGAACGCCATCGTGGCCCGGTGGATCTCACGCCAGGCCGACAACTCCAGGAGACTCCCGCGCGTCTCCCCGGCCACGTCCACGCCGGTCGCCTCGTCAAACCCAAACCGGACAAAGGCGGCGTGTAGCTCCTCGTTGCTCATCTTCCCAGCCACCCAGACCATCCCGACGTTATCCGAGTTCTCAAGGACCTGTGTCATCGTCTCTTCGCCGTAGGCCTTGTCAAGCGCCGTGTTAATCTCGTAGCCCTGGACCACCACCGACTTCCCGAACGTCTCCTTGGTGTCCGGCTCCACCTTGCCGAGCTCAAGGGCGGTGGCCATCGTCACTGGCTTCAAGATCGATCCGGGCTCGTAGACCGCCGCCACGAGCGGATTCTGGAACCGAAACTGCTCTTCTGCCGGGACGTCGTTGTACGTGTTGGGATCAAAGGCTGGCTGAGCGGCCATCGCGATCACCTCTCCAGTCCGGGGATCCAGAATGAGAATCTGGCCAGACTGGGCCTCTGTCTCGGCGAGCGCCTTGGCGAGCCGCTGCTCAGCCGCAAACTGGACATTGTGATCGATCGTGAGTTCAATACTCACCCCGTTCTCCGGAGCGACTTGGCTCACGGTCGAGATGATGCGGCCCAAGGTGTCACGCTGGCCCACCACCGAGCCAGCCGTCCCCCGGAGCTCTTCGTCGTAGTAGGCCTCCACGCCGTAGTTGCCCTGACCGTCACGATTGACGAAGCCGAGGACGTGGGCGGCCGTACTCCGTTCCGGGTAAACCCGAGCGTGTCGCTTCTCAATGAGGAGACCAGTGAACCCTCGGGCCACGGCCGCCTCCTTCTGATCTTTGTTGATCCCCCGGACAAACGGCGGGAGGTAGAGACGATCGTTGTCCATTGCCGCCAGCGTGGCCGGCTCATCCAGACCAAAGAGCTCAGCCAACACCCGAGCGGCCGCCGGCTTGTCTGTGACGTTTCGCGGTACCACCGAGACGTCAAAGCGCTCCTCGGTGGCCGCCACCGGCACACGCTTCCCCAGCTCGGCATCCTGGGCGTAGACGGTCCCGCGCCGACTCGGTAGCTCCTTGGACACTTCGTACTGACTCTCCGCCTGGGCGGCATAGAGTGGGTGCTCAACCACGCTCTTCTGGAAGAGTCGCCAGGTGAGGAGCAGGCTGACCGCCAGACAAGCACCGACCACCGCCCGGAGTCGTTGATCCGAATCGTAGCGGCCCCGTGGACGCGCTTCGCGGGTCATGACTGACCAGTCATCAACTAGTCGACCGTCTTGAGATCGCCGGTCGGCTCAAAGTCCTTCTCGAGCGACTCGCCAAGACCGTCTTGGATCGCCGGGAGTGACTGCAGGCGCTCGGCTTCAAGCTCAAGCCGCTCAACGTCCTCCTGCAACTCCTGCCGCGTTTGGTCGAGGGCCTGAACGGCGTAGGCCTTGGTGGCGCTCTGGGTGGTCTGCGCCACGTAGAACAAGGCCAGGCTCGCTACCGAGGCAATCGTCAAGATCCGTAAGCTGACCGGACCGAGCTGGACGGTTCGTTCAATCGTGTGTTTCTGGACGCCGTCGGCGTGCTGGTTGCCAACGGTCAGTGGGATGGCTCGTTTCATAGAATCACTCCTCCTCGTGATCGGTGATCGGTTTGGTGGCCGCGCGCAGGGTGGCACTTCTAGACCGGGGATTGGCTCGCTGCTCAGCGTCGCTGGGGTGCGCTCGGAGCGTTGGGACGGACACGGACCTCAGGAACTGCTTGACGATCCGATCCTCACCGCTGTGAAAGGAGAGGACGACGAGCCGTCCGCCGGGCGCCAGGAGCCGCCACCCCGCCCGGAGACCAGCCACGAGCGCGCCGAACTCGTCGCCTGCGAGGATCCGGAGTGCCTGGAACACCGGCGCCAGACGAGCCGGGTCACGCGTACCCAGGGCCGTCACCAGTTCCCCGGTGGTGTGGATGGGTCGGCCGGTGACGACTCGGTGCGCGAGGGTCCGCGCGCTCGTCACATCGCCCAATCCGCTGAGTGCCTTGGCAAGGTACGGTTCCGGTGCCGTGTTGACAAACTCGGCCGCTGACCGGAAGCGCCACGTTCGCACCACGCGTGCGAGCATTGCGTCTCTGGTCCACTGGCTGGGATCTTCATCCTGACTGGTAAAGTCCTGGGGCCGCTGCGGGGTGAGTCGAAGATCGAGCGGTGCCTCAACCTGGAAACTTAGGCCTCGGTACCCGGTATCCACCTGCCACGACGCCAGACCCAGGTCAAAGAGCAAGCCATCAACCGCCTCCCACGCTGCGTCATGGACGATCTCCTCGAGCGTTCGGAAGTCGGCCTGGACGAGCACCAGCTGCCTCGCGGAGGCCGCGAGCCGTTCGCGCGCCGTCGATAGTCCCTCGCTGGTGCGCTCGATCCCAAGCAGGCGACCGGTTGGCCCAATCCGCTTGAGAATCTCGGCCGCATGACCTCCGAGCCCCAACGTGGCATCCACCACCGTCTCACCGGGCCGAGGGTCCAGCGCGCTGAGAACCTCGTCCATCATGACGGGGCGATGAGTGAGTGGCTGGTCCATAGATCCTCCTGGGTGCGGTCTCCCGAACTCCCCTCCAGTCGTCCGGGAGGCCCGCTCCAGTTTGCCCCTCCTCATTGTCCGCTCACTCGTTCGAGCGAGACGGTCCCCTGAGGTACAACTCATGAGCACGCCCGTGCTCACGGGTACACCTCAGATCGCTAATCCTTCCAGGTCTGACTCGGGTTGTTGGGCACTCGCCTGAGTCTGCCAGCGGGCCGTGCTCCACAGTTCCACCCGGTTGAAGACCCCTGCCACCACCACCTCGCTCCCCAGGTCGGCGTAGGTGCGCAGGTAGCCAGGCAGGAGAATCCGCCCTTGCTTGTCAAACTCCAGCTCAGCCGCACCGGCCAAGAAGAATCGGGCAAAGCGTCGCGCCTTGGCGTCTGAGAGCGGCAGCGCCGCAATCCGGCCAGCCAGGTTCTCCCACTCGGCTCTGGTGTAGAGCGTCAGGCAGCCGTCCACCCCCCGAGTCACCACCGCGCCATCCTCAAGCTGCTTGCGCATCCGATACGGGATGGCCAGACGCCCCTTGTCATCCAAGTTGTGGGTGTACTCGCCAACGAACATAGGGGTGAGCTGCTAGCTCAGACGTGGACGGGGCCAGAGTCTTTCCATGGTGTTTCTCCTACCTTCCTAGAATCCGATCCGCGAGATCTGTGACCTAGGTTTACGAAGCATTATGGTGCCTTTTATCCACAGTCGTCTCTCGAATTCACCGTCCGTCTGCGGTCCTTTTCCCCACCTTTTTCCACATCTCCCCACTGCGCTGTTGCTAGTGTATCGAGCCAACTCGGAGGCGTCCAGTGGACAACTGTGGATAGGTCTCACGATCGGAGAATGTCCAGCGTCGGATGAAGTTCGAACCTGATAGTGAGCACCTGGTGGCACTGCGTGGGGAAAGAAGAGCACCTCGACCGGCTGGTCGAGGTGCGAGGCGCGTGTCTGGTTGCGATCGTCCGAGGCGCTACTCGGCCGATTGACCCTGGTCCTCCAGGAGCGGAGTCGGCAGGACCGCCGGTCCGAGATCCGGCTCCGCCTTGGGCAGCCAGGCCGGGTCCGTGGGGAGCGTCTCGATCTGGGGGTAGGGCGACTCCCGCGCCCCGTCCCACTCGTAGAGCCCGCCGCAGGCCGGGATCCGGCCGGTCAGGCTCTCCAGGACGGTGACGAGGTAGGCCAGGCCCTCTTCGTCGATCCTCGGCTCCTGGGTCAGATCGACGTTGGTGACTCGGACGAACCAGAGCGGCTGACTCGGGTCGAACGACCAGCCAGTCTGCCCGGACCAGATCATCGTCCCCGTCTGTCCGATCGGCCGCTCGATGGTCAGGGTCGGGCCGCCACGACCCCCGATCGCGAGCGGTACCCCAGCCTCGTGACCAGCCAGAACCTCTCCGAGCAGCTGGCCGAGGTAGGCGCGATCCCGATCCTGAACGGCCTGGATGGTCGCGTCGACCTGCGCCCAGGCGATCGGCGCGACTGCGAGGAACAGGAGGACTGCCAGCCCTCCCGAGTGTAGATAGCGAGGCTTCAAAGGCCTCACCTCCCCTTCTGCGCCCGCTCGAGGCAGGCGACGTCTTCTTATACCCTACTTGAGTGATCCAGTCAATCCACGGTCGTCACTTGTGGTCATCCCTGCCTCCTGCTAGGGTGCCGGTGGCAGTCGTCCCTTGACATGCCAGATCTCAACGAGAGAAAGGAGCGTGCGCCAATGCACGTCTTCGCGATTACTGGTGGCCCGATGGCCGGTAAGTCGACCTGTCTACGAGCCGTCGCCCAGGAGTTCGGCGATCGGGTGATCGTTGTCCCCGAGGTGGCGAGTGTCATGTTCGGTGCCGGCTACCCGCTCCCCGGCCGCGACATCAGCTACTCGATCGGCTGGGTGCTGGCAACCCAGGGTGGGATCGTTGGCCTCCAGCGTTCCTTCGAGGACGCTAGCCGTCTCAGGGCCGAGGAACACGGGGCCCGGGCGATGATCTGCGACCGCGGTCTGCTCGACGGCGCCGCCTACGTCCCCGAGGGTCTGCCGCAGTTCTGCCGGCTCTTCCAGATCGACGTCGAACAGGCCCACGCTCGGTACGGGACCGTCATCCACCTGGAGACGCTGGCGCGGGTTGCGCCCGAGCGCTTCGGGAAGGAGGGCAACGAGCAGCGGTACGAGACGCACCCAGACCAGGCGATCGAGCTGGACGACCGGCTCCAGGCCGTCTGGCGTGGTCACCCCAACCACCTTGTGGTCCCCGCCTCCCTCGGCATCGAGGGTGTCGTCGCCCGCGTCCTCGAGATCGTCGGGGCCGTCGTCAACCAGGAGTTCCAGCGGAAGTGGGTCCTGACCGCCCCGGAGCGAACCGACCTGCCGGCTGGCCTCGATGAGGTCAAGATCGCGCAAGGCTACGGCGTCCAAACCGGGGGCTCGAGCACGGAGATTCGGATTCGCTATGTCGGAGTCGGACAGGGAAAGCGCGCGTTTCTCACCTGTAAGTATGGGATGGACGACTCGGCGGGCTGGCCGAGGCGCGACTGGACCTGTCCTGTCCCACTGCCCCTGGCCGAGGAGCTCTGGCTGGCCCTCACCGACGGCCAGCTCTGGAAGCAGCGCCGACAGATCAAGGAAGGTCGGCACGAGCTCCGGCTCGATCGCTTCTCTGGCGACCTCGAGGGGCTCGTCCTCCTCGAGTGCGTCTTCGCCGATGCCCAAGAGGCCTCGACGTTCACGCTTCCCCCATGGGCCATGGAAGCCGGGGCCGTCGAGGTCACTGGCCGGCCCGAGTTCATGGGCCGCCAGCTGGCCCAGAACCAGACCTGGCCCAAGTTGGTTCCGAGCACCTAGCCAGCCGCCGGTGCTCACAGGAGCGGTTCGGTATCACCCGAGCCGCTCCTCTTCATGCTCCTTTGGCAAGCGCCCGGTAGAGCCGCCAGATGTAAGCCAGACTGAAGGCGGTGGTCAGCGCGGACAGACCGTTCAACGCGAGCTGGACCAGGAACCGTTCCGTGGTATAGGGCGGCACCTGACCCATTCGGAAGATGCTCTCGTCCAGTCCCAGGACCGCCAGGACCAGGACCGCCAGAATGGAGATGCCCGTGACCACCAGCCCTAGCACGAGGAGTCGGCCAAAGACCGCCCACCAGCGACCGGCACTGAGCAACTTACTGTGCCCCAGACTGGCAAAGACCCTCGTCTGCTCAGCGGTAAACACGAACGGGGCAAAAACCCACCAAACCAGAAAGATGATGGCCGGGATGGCAAAGAGGAACGCCCCCGCAAAGATGGCGGCCAGCAGGACAAGATTGAGACCCACAAAGGGCCAGTAGCGACGGAGCGCTCGTCGCGCTCGGGTGGCGAGGGCGGGCGCTCCCTCGTCTGCCACCAGGAGGTCAATCGCCACCAGGAGCGCAGCGAAGGAGACCAGCCAGGCCCCGAGGATGAGGAGATTGCCGATCCCTTCCTCCAGGTTGGTCACGCCGCCCACACCCGTTTTGGCCACAAAGGTCCCGCTCAGACTCAGGATCGATGGCAGGAAGAGCAACCAGAAGAGCGGACGGAGCGAGCGGCACCACGTCTGCCAGGCCTGATCGAGCAGGGCGCCGGCGCCGGGGAGAAGATGGGAAGTTGGCATGGGGTTATCCTAGCGACTGCTCGCCCGCTCCTCAAGCTCACGCAGGTGCGCGGCCGCCAAGCAGCGACCGTAGGCTGAGATCCAGGCAACGTGGAACCCCGCCACGCCATCCAAGAAACCCCGCTGGCGAATGAAGCGATCAGCGAACTCGCGGATCGGTTTGCCAACCTGGTAGAGCCAGCTCCAGCGCCGCCCCT
>JACQIO010000017.1 GCA_016198415.1 Candidatus Berkelbacteria bacterium
CTCCTGAGAGGTCGAACCTACAAAGGCGGAGAGTGGCAAAAGGAATGGAAGTACTGGAACAAAGTTGCGAAACGCAAGGGCGCTTACCTTGAAAAGCTCAACGTGCAGCGCCAGCCGTACGGGTTTGAAGACGAAGCTGAGACGCCCGCGGCTGGTGCGGCGGCGTAGGAGGGGCTATGGCTGACGAACAAGATCCAACCCAAGAGTTTGTCGAACTTCTCGATAAGGCGGCTGAGAAACTGCCAGAGGCCAAGAAGTTGGCTGAAGAACTCCGCACAAGTGGTCTTACCGAGGAGATTCGTCCACGGATTGTTGCCACACTTGAAACCTACGAGGAAGTCCTTCGGCTCGAACGCGATGCGCTGAAGGTCGTGCGTGACGAAGCAGCGGAAGAAACCGCTGCCATTCAGGCAGTTGAGGACGAGGTAACAGAGGAGGCTGAGGCCGTGTTGGCCGGAACAGGTGAAGGGACAGTATCCCCACCGCCAGCACCGGCCACTCTGACCCCGGCCGAGGTAGTTGTACCGCTGGCTGCGCCCCCGCCAGCTCCTCCGTCCGCCCCAGACACTGCGTTGCCGGCCGCAGTTTCACCACCTACGTCCACCTGGCAGAAAGTTGAGCCGCCTGGCGGCGAGGCAGGCGGGCCAGCAGCGGATCCGGCTGCGCCAACGCCAACCGTCTGAACTCGTCGAATGTATAAGAAAAGAGCCCTCTCGGGCTCTTTTCTCTGTTTACTGTTCACTACTTATTGTTCACTTGGTTGACCTTCGTCAACCAACATAATCCGCTTAAACTTGAGGATCTCTTCCTGCGTGATCTCGCCGTGGGTGGGCACGTTCGTCTCAATGAACGCCTTCACACCCGCTCCATCGCCGGCGTCGATGAGTTTCTGGAGCTCATCCTGCTTAGGCTTCTCGGTGATTTGGGCAAGAATGCGCAGCAATACGGCCTGCTCAACACCCTCGGAAAATCGTTTGAGCACCTCGGCCTGCTGGTCAGCCGGTAGCTCGTGCAGGCCAAGTTCAATGAGAAGGTCAGCGGCCAGGATCTCCTCGTCCGAGGCCTTCGACCAGTCAGTTGCGGGCAACTGCCCTGAACCTGCCGAATGGGCTATTCCATTGTTTGTTGTGTCAGCCATTACCTACTCCTCAGTGCGGCTTCAACGTCTACTTTGGGCAGAATCACTTTTTTCAAGACATCGCCGTCGGTTTCCACCACCCGCACGTAGGCCTTGTCATCGAGGTAGTTGACGGTGAACCCAGCCACGCCCGGCTGCTCCATCGCGCGCTTGAGCTCGTTGAGCTTGGCCTCCACCGCTCCCCGTGCTGCCTGCGGGTACTGCTGGATGAGTCGCGTCAGGTCTTCCTCAGAGACTGCCTTGCCCGGCACGTGCTGGAGGGCTGTCTCAGTGGGGAATTCAATCGCGGCTGCTTTCTCCTGCACCATTGCCACCAAGTCGGAGAACTTAAAGGCCCTCGTTCCATCTGCCGCACCAAAGATATCCTCGAGCGCCCGCTGCCGGGCTGGCAGGTTTGTCGGCAGCTCCGTGAGCGCTGCATCGAGCTTCTCCGCCACGTTTGTCGGCAGCTCATCGCGGTAGGTCGGATCCGCAATCGCCTGGGCGAACCGATCCGCGTCCTCAATGGTCAGACTCTTAAACGTCAGCGAACTCTCTTGGTAGTACAGGCTCGACGATTTGATCGATGCCTCAATCAGCGGATCGTCTTTGCTCAACTGCTTGAGCTCGTCGTCAGTAATGGTGGCACCCTCAAAGGTAGCCTTGCCACCGTGCCACATGCCCACGGGCTTGCCATCTTCAATCGTTATCTGAACCTCGGGCACGCTGTCGGCCGGTGATTCGTTGCCGAGCGTGGCGATCAAGCCCTTGCGGGGGACAAACCCGTACTCATTGGTCTCGGTCTTGGCCGCACCAACACTCGCCTCGTCAGTACTCCCCGAGCTGCGGATCCTGTTCCACTCCGCCTCACCGAGCTTGTGGCGCATCCACTCATCCTTGTCCACGGCGTAGATCGCTTCAGACGACCAGGTTTCCTTGCCGCCAACGGTCTGGAGGGTCAACTTCTCGCCCATCCAGCCGCCCCAGCTCGTCTGCGCGTCGTAGTAGAGCCGAACTTTTTCTTTATCTGTATCCAACACGTCGGCCGTACTCGCAATCCGCCCGTCGCCGTCGGTATCGAAGTACTTCATCTCTACGTACCAGCGGTTGTTCTCGTGCTTGAGCTCAAACCGCTCAGCGTCAGCCGCCGTGGCGTCGCCGTTGATATCGAGGTAGATCCACCATTTTTTCTCGGCATCCTGGAACGGTTCGCCAAAAGGATGTACCTCGCCCGTTGCCGGCTTTTCAAGCTCGGCAATGACCGGTGGTGGGGGTGGCGGTTCTGGGGTGGGTGGCTGTTCAACGCCAGGTGCTGGCTTGGGTCCTAAGACACCAGGCAGTTCGTCAGAACCCATGACGCCTTTGCCCTCACCGTTGCCTACTCCGCCGGCTTCTCCGGCACCAGCACCGCCCGATGTTCCGTCATTGGTGCCAGTTTCAGTGCCATCACCGGCTCCACCGGAACTCCCTGGATCACCAACACCACCCGCTCCACCGTTCCCGACGCCACCTCCGTCGCCAGCACCTACGCCGCCGGCTGTGCCACCCTCTGCACCCGCTCCTGGGCCAGCAGGTCCATCCACACCAGGTTCATCTTCTGGGCCGAGTGCTGGCTGCGCGGCGCCATTCCCAGCTGCAGCCTGCGCTTGTTCAGCTGCATCGCTCTTCGTCCAATCCGGGAAGATCCAGGAGAAGAAGCTCTTGATTGGTCCCTGTTCCGCTGCCCGGGTCGTGGCAGCCGTAGCTTCAGCAGTCTGGGCCTCACTGCCTGAGGTTGGCTTGTCATCGCCAAGCTCACGAAGCCCTAAGATGCCGTACGTGGCGGCCGTGGTCAGCATGCCTGCCGTGACGCCAGTTGCACCGGCTTTTTGGATCCGATCCGCAATGGCGAGGTAGTCTGCTTCCTTCAAGCCTTCAAACTCATCGGCCTCGAGGAACTCCAGCATTTCCTTCCGCATCGCTTCGTCGTCCGTAATTTCTTTCGACGTCACGAGGGCATCGAGTAGACCCTTGATCCGCGGGTTGCTGATCTCCACCGCTGCCGGTGCCTTGGCTCGCTCGTTGTACTCTTTCACTGCCCGTGTCACCCGGACGCCCCGCTCAACGGTGGCAACGCCGAGCGTCAGGCTGTAGGCCGCTGGCGCAAGCGCCGGAGCAAAGATAGTGGCGGCGAGGGGGGTGCCCCAGTAGAACCCAGCTTTGCCGAGCGCTTTGATTCCCTCCCACGTGGTTACCATCTTGCCCAGGATTTTGAGGCCATTGAGCGCGGCCCGGCCGCCCCGCTTGTACGTCTCAGCGCTCTTCAGGGTCTTGGCAGCCTCACCCGATTTCACCGCGGCGCCGGCTGCCTTAAGGTGATCAAGGCCCCGTCCCAATACGCCCTTGAAGCCAGTAAACACCTGCTTGATCCGATCACCCCAGCCGACCTGGGCGGCCTGGTGCTCGTACTCGTTGATGACGCTCCCGTAGCGGCCCATGCGCTCGTTGGCGCGGAGGATAAGGATCTCTTGGCGGAGCCGCTGCTTAACCTCTGGCACCTGGCCCTTCAGCCGTGTCTCCCACGTAGTATCGTCTTCGTCATCCTGTTGCTCGAGCGATGCGAGAAGCGTTTGTGTTTCGGTTGCTTGCTCTGCGGCGTAGTTCTGCAACCCAAGGCGTTCGCCGTACACACCGCCCATGAGGGTGCCCTGAGCGGTACCTACCCCGGCTCGAACGAGGTTGACGAGGTCTTTACCGGAGTTGAGCGCATCAATGTGGGTTGAAAAGCCAAGGAGCGAGACGGCAAACCCGAGCCCCTCGCGGCCAAGTTTCTGGGCGAGGTTTTTCCGAGCCTGCTTTTCCCACGCCGCATCAGGGTTTGGGGGTGTAGACCCAGGCACTGGAGGTGCGCCAGGTCCACCGCCACCAGGAATAGCCATCTACCCTCCTAGAGAGAATTACTCACAGCATACCATAGCTCCTCGCGATCGTTTGCTGTGAACAAATCTCTGGGAATAAAGAAGAGGACGGTCGGTATTGCTACCTTCCGTCCTCTAAACTTGAAAGCCTCTGCCTCGGCGCCGCATCCTCTTTGGGACGTCTTGCGCCGATGGCGAATCTTGTTGCTCGGCTAGGCCTTGCGCTTGGCGCGCTCGGCCTCGAGCCGTGCGGTCTCCTTGCCGAAGTCGCTGAAGACGCGGCCCCAGAACGACTCGGGGGCAGCCTTTTCCTCCTCGGTGGCTACGGGCTTCTGCTCGGTCGCCGGCTTCGCCTTGGTCGCATCCAGGAGCTTCTTGAGCTCTGGCATGTCGGCGGGCTTGAGGCCGGCGTCCTGCATGGCCTTGACCATCGCGAGGGTTTCCGGGTCCACCTTCGCCATGGATATTCACCTCCCTCCATGGCTAGTTTGAATCCTGGTCGTGGGCGGACCGGCAGCTTGCGCCACCGGCCGCCCGCAGTTATCTAGGGGGTGCCGGCCACTGCGGTGGCGGCCGCGGCGGGGAGGGTGAGATCGACCTGGATCCGCCCGGTGGTAGGGGTCTCCAGCACGATCTCGCTGATGGTCCGGCCGTCGTCGGTCTCCGCCCAGATCTTGATGGGCGTGGCCGGCGGGAGGGGGGGTGCCCAGGTTCGGTCGTACCCGGGAAGGGTCATCTCCTTCTCCCGGACGAGTTCCTCCCCAGCCACCTCGAGGCAGATGTGTGTGGGAGAGGTCAGGCTCTCGCCCTTCTCCACGCCGGGCTCCCAGACCGCGATCCGGATCCCGGTGCGGGTCTTGGGGGTGCCCTCGGCGGAGAGGGTGAGGTCGTTGTCCAGGGCCGCGTCCAGCTTCCGCTCCTTGAGCTGGTTCTGCTGGGTGACGCGCCCCCGACGAGACCGCTCCCGCCGAGTCTGCTCCTGGTCGTACCACGCGACGGCGCTGGAGGGCGCCGGCGGGGTGGCCTCGGCCTGCGGCTGGGACTGCGGGTTGTGCTGGGTCGGCTGCTCCTGCGGGGCGTTGTCGGAGTTGCTGCCCCCGGTGACGCTCACGACGAGGTCACGACCGGCGTTGTAGGTCAGGGCCACGGACTCGCGCAGCGAGTGTCCCGTGACCATGAACCAGCCAGTGGCCAGGATCGCGAAGAGCACGAGGGCTCCCACGATGTAGGCCAGGGGGGTGGCGATGAAGGCCCATACACGGGCCAGCCAAGTTCCGAACGTCATTGTCTTGTACCTCCACTTTCGTTTTTGAGTTTTGACCACGTTTTCCGTTTTCCTCATGACTCCTGGTCACGGAGAAAAGGGAAAACGTGGCGTCTCAGTGGGTGGAGGATGGTGCTATGTTGTCAATGTTCGCGCGCTGTCTTTGGGGGTCTGCCGAGCGCGTTGAGAGACTATACCATATGAGTGTAATTTGTCAAGGCCTAAAATGGTGCTTAATAACCCCAAGTAACAGGAGAAAATGACTCAAAATCGCGTTCCAAACCTGTTATTTATCTCCTCATCGTGTTCTGAACCTGTACATAGCCCAATAACAGGTTCAACGGCTGAAGCAACAGGTGTACATACCTGTTTGAACCTGCAAATCCAGCTAAACCTGTTCTAACCTGTTATTCTGGTCTCTGAACCTGTAAATAGCCTATCTGAACCTGGTACCAGGTTCAGATACTAGAAGAGGCCCGCTTGCGGCGAGCCTCTACTGCTTGGGTGCTGCAGACCCTCCTTTTCTTAGTCTGCAGCTACCCGGTGTGGTCGTTTGCGGTACGCCGCCTAGGCGGCGGGACCCACGGGAATTCCCAGCCTCCTGAGCCTGCCGTTGATGGACAGGAGGCAGAGGAGGATGATCGCGAGGACGATCGCGATCCCCCAGTGGATCCTCTCTGAGTGGGCCGCCCAATCCCCGGCCCAGGAGTAGAGGCTGTTGAGCCTTTCTCCCTGGGCGCCAAGGCGCTGGTTCATCCGACGCTCGGCCTCCTCGGCCTGCCGAGTCCGCCGGGCCTCGGCCTCGACTGCCTCCTTCTGGAGACGCTCCTCGGCCTGGTCGACTCGGGTGTCGATCCGCTCGCCGATCCGGCCTTCCATGCCGCCGAGCGCCTGGGCCAGGTCGTCCTTGGTCAGGCCGCCACTCGGGGCCGGGGGAGCTTCGGGCTGCTGGGTGCTGCCCCCGGCGGGAGGCGGGGAGGTCTCTTCACCCTCCTGGCCGCCGCCAGGGGGAGGGGCCTGCTCGCCCTCGGGGTTGGCTCCGCCCGCGGGCGGACTGCCGGCAGGGGGGTCGGCCGGGGCCGGAGGGCCCTGCGGGGGCGGAGCGGCGCCAGCCGGGTTGCCCTGCTGCCCGTCGACGTTCACCTGGACGTTGGTGATGACGGTGTCAGGTGGGGGCTGGAGGCCGTTGTGGTGCTCCAGTGCCTCGATGCGCTGCTGGAGCTTGTCGTCGGCCTCCTCCCGGTCCTGCTTCTCCCGGCTGATGTAGCCGCGGGTCCGGGCCAGTTCATCCTGGATCCCGAACCCCGTGGCGAACTGCACCGCCAGGAGCTGACCGTCGGCGACCCCGGGTTTCAGAGCCAGGGAACCGTCGCGGCCGGAGGCGATCAGGGAGGCCGGCTTCCAGTTGTACATGGTGTCGACGAAGTACTGGTAGCGCGCGTGCGCTGCCAGCGGGCGACCGTTGACCATCCTTGCCCCCTTCAGGGCGTGGAGTGCGGCCTCCCTGGGGTTCTTGTAGGACTCCGCCGCGGGGGTCGGGGAGCCGTAGTTGAGCGACGGCTGCTGCTGCCAGTCCTGCGACTGGCGGGCGGCCTGGCCGTCGGCGTATCCACCACCCTGGTTGCCCTGGGCCCTGGCCGGCTGCGGGCGCTGGGCCGGGGGCTGAGGGGTGGGGGCGGCCTGGGGGGCCGCCGGGGACGGA
>JACQIO010000020.1 GCA_016198415.1 Candidatus Berkelbacteria bacterium
ATGCGCGCGGTGATCGAGCTCATCGACTCGATCGCGGGCCGCGCGGGGACGCCGGCGCCGTTCGCGGTCGCCACCGGCCAGAACGCCGGCACCCAAGGCGCGACACTCTGGTTGGGATCCAACGGCGGCACTGAACCGTACGCAACGGGTGCGACGATCGTGAACAACACCATCCGAAACTCACCTGGCGACTGTATTCTTGTCACGTTCGCGCACGATGTGACGATTCAGAACAACCGCTGTGAGGGGGCACTCGGTGTGGGGATCTTCACCGGCAACCTCGGCGACCGGATTATGATTGAGGGCAACACGACCCAAGACACGGGCGACGATGGGATCTTTGCCGAAACCGGTCCGTTCGCTCCCCAACCCCAGCACGAGCTCGTCATCCGCGACAACACCGTGACGCGGTCCAACGCCAAGGGTATTGGCCTGTCCGGCGCCCGCTTCCCACTCATTGCCGAGAACACCGTCAACGGAACGGCCGGTTCGGGCATCGTGATTGAGAGCGATGAGGGCCAGTCGCCGGCCGGCGTGCAGGGTGCGACGATCCTTGGAAACACCCTGCGCAACATTGGCTTTTTCAACGACTACCGTTCTGCACCGCTCGGCGATCGTCATGGCATTCGGGTGGTCGTGCCGCGCTACCGGGTTGAGGATCTGACGATTGCCAATAACACCCTCGAGCATGTGGCCATGAACGGCATTGCGGTCAACGGTGTCCGGGATCTGACGATCGACAGTAACACGCTCACGAAGATCGGCTCGAGTGGCCTCTCGCTCGGCTTTGACCGGTCTGACGACAGCCTGGCGGTGGACACGTACGCGGTCAGCCACAACCAGATTGATGGCGCAGGACTGAACGGGATCTACCTCTCCAAGGTCTTTGGCGGCACCGTCACCCAGAACCGGATCCGCGACTACTGGCAGGCGAAACTCGGCTACGGCGAGGCCGCGATCTTCTTCTACCGAGCTGATACGGCTCGCCACGGCCAAAACTCGATTGAGAACACGAATGGTGCGCCGGCAGAGATCAAGATTGTTGACAGCCGCTCCATCACCGACACCGAGCTGGACGCGCCACCCACCGCGGCAGCCGGACCAGCCAAGCCAGCTGTTTTGCCACCAATCGTCACCGCCACCCCAGAACCAGCCGGAACCGATCTGAGCGTGCCGACGAGCCTTGATCCAAGCCCTGCCGAGCTCCGAGTGATCGACGACACGCCCACGCCAGTGACTGACACCGGTGACATCGCCACCCCTGAGACCGTTGTCGCCGAGACAGAGATAGTGACCGACACACCAGCACCAGCGAAACCTGAATCGATTGACACTACCCCGACTGATCCTGCAGCGCCTAGCCTCCTGCCAACCCCGGTCGCGACCACGCTCGAACGAGGCGAGGGGAGTACCGCGACTCCGGCAGCAGCGACTCCGGAAGCAACGTCTTCGACCGCGAGTCCACCACCCGACGGCGCTGACTCCGCACCGTCACCTGACCCGGATCCAACCAGCGCCACTGACTCAGCCAGTCCCTCGGCCGCCAATAAACCTGACGGGTCGGCGGCCGAGGACCGGACAGTCTTCCAGCGGTTCGTCCGCTGGCTCCTGGCGATCTTCCAGCTCGAAGAGTAGCCTACGCCTGTGGTACCATAGACTGAGCAATTGGGAGGGATTGGTATGCTTCGTCATCGACTCGGACTCTTTCTCCTCGTCACCCTCGTACTCCTCGGTGGGGTCTTGGTGGTATATGGGGAACGGACCGGCTTCCTGACCATCTTTGGCGAGACACCCGCGGCCCCGGGTAAAATCACCATCAAGGACGAGGTCGATCTCAAAAAGGGCCTCGAGCCAGGCGATGGCAACCTGACATTCACGGACAGCGCCCTGGTCCTCAAGGAAGACACGGCGTTCAATCGGTGGGAAGAGCGCCAGGCCGGCTTGGCCATCCGGAGCTTTCCCGGCTACCCCTTGTTTGTGTCGTATGACGAAGCGGGCCAGCGGTTCATCACCCACACCGCCGAGGGCCAGGTCAATGCCTTCCCCGCGAACGAAGGTGACTCCAGTACCTGGGAGGATCTTGGGGCAGGCCGCGGCAGCTGGGGCGTCTGGTCGAATAAACGGCAGTCCCATGTTGGGATTCTGACCCAATTTGCGGTGGATCGAGGCAGCGCTCAGGCCAGCCACGCACCCCAGCGGGTCTACGATCTCAAGACCAACGCTGAGATCGGGCAGATTGCCCTGTCCAGCAGTGATGCCGTCTACTTTGATCCCGTCACCGAGAAGGTTTTCACGTACGTTCAGCTCAATCCCTGGGTGGCCGTGCCACCCGACCCGAGAGTGGCTGGCTTCTCGCTGCCCACGCCATCGCACGCTCGGAGCTTGGACTGGTTTGACGTCGGCACTGGCACAACGGACGGCGTCATCAACGACCAGTCACCCACTTGGCCCGAGCAGCGGGTGGGCGGCATGCTCGCGTTCAATCCGGAGACTGAAACGGTCTACCTCTTTGGCGGCTTCCAGGTTACCAAGCGACGGACCGGCTGTGTGGGCCTCAGCTGTCAGAACTTTGACTACTACCAGTACGCACCCATCCAGAGCGTCTGGTCACTCAAGCTGAGCGAACGCACGTGGGTTCGCGTCACACCCCAAGGCGCTCCGGCCGGCCTCGGTTTCTCCGACCCGATCTACGACCAGAAGAGCAAGAAGTTCATCTTTGCCGGTGGACTGACTGGGATTGACGTCGTGCCCAATGAGAACTGGAACGGCGGTGGGCCGTTTACCCCACCGGCCACGATCAGCTGGCAGACCACCAATGAAATCCTGGCCTTCGATCCGGCCACGAACGCCTGGGCAACCGTTCCAGCTCAGACCGCCAGCCCAAGCCCTCGCCTCTCACACGCTCTCGCCTACAACTGGACCGATCACGAAGTCGCGTTGGTGGGTGGCGTGGGTGGACGAACGGACGCGATTATTGGCAGTGGACTAGGCGCGGATCCAGTGGCACCAGAGATTTGGCGCCTCAAGGCCGCCGGCTACCCGGCCTCGGGCACCTGTCAGTACGACGTCGGGAGCCCCCAAGTGACCAAGTTCCTCCGCTACCAGTCCCTGAAGTCAACCGATCTGCCAGCCGGCACCGCGATTCAGCTTCGCTTCGCTGGATCAGCCGACGGAGTCGCCTTTGGTCCATTCTCTGAGCCCGTTCCGTACGCTAGTCCGGCCAGCGAGACCGATACTATCGATCTCGCCGCGGGTCGCGTCCCGGGCAACAGTCGCTTCCTCCGTATCCAGTGCACCTTGAGCACCCAGGATCCGACGGTGACGCCACGATTCGAGGGCTTCAGTGTGGATTACGAAACGGGCAGCACCCCGCCACCCAGTCCCGATCCCCAAGCCACCCTGACCGTCGATCAACCAACTTATAAACCGGGAGAGACCGTCACCATCACGCTCGCCAACGTTGGGACCGCCGCCTTTGACTGCCCAACCAATCCACCCTTTGAAATCCACGACATCGGAGGAAATCAGATCCGTGGCCGACCCATTGGTGGGGTCGGGATCACCGTCCCACCCGGAGAGAGTCAGGCCTGGACCTGGGATCAGTACGATTCAGTCAAGAACCGGCCAGCCCGGGTTGGGACCTACCAGGTGATTGCCTACTGCCAAGGCTTCCAGCGGTCTGTCACGTTCGCACTGACCGAGGCAATCACCCCAGTGACCCGTCAGGTCAGTATCTCCGTGGTGCCCACCAGTGGCACCGCTCCCCTCAAGGTGACCGCGTCCTACCCGGGTACTGAGAAGAACCTTCTCTGGGACTTTGGCGATGCGACCGCGACCATTGGGGGCACTGGCCCATCGACCGTTGACCATACCTACACCACGGCTGGGATCTACGCCGTGACGCTCCACGGCGATGGCATTGTGGGCTCCGCTCGGGTCACGGTCCTCGCCGCGCGTCAGGGCAGCACGGGTGGCGGAGGCGGGGGAGGCGGTGACTCCTTGACGAATCGGTCCACTGGGTCAGGCGTGGTCTTTGTTAACAACACGCTGCCGGGATCAGACACTAAGGTCAACCCGGGCGCAACCACCACCAGGCCAGCGGCCCTGGTCTCCACCGGTGCTAATCTCTGGGTGACGCTCCTCCTTGGCCTGGCTGCGCTCATCGTCCTTGGCCTTGTCTTCCGACGTCTGACCCTCTCGCGCACTCGATAGGGGAGCGGTGGACGTTCGACCCACCCTCCTACCTGAGGATCCGTATCAAGAGACTGGGAGCGGCCCATTGCCTTGGCTTCGCTTTGGCCTCTCGCTCCTGGCCGGGATGGTCGTCGTCTACCTCCTGCTCACCGCCCCAACGCACTGGGTTCGCATCAAGTACTGGCTCGCGCACCGGGGCGCTCCAAACACCCCAGCTGAGTTTGTGGATCTCGAACTTCCAACCGACTCACTCTCAAGTGCCGTGGGCGCCGCCCTCTCCCAACCACGCTTCTACGTCCAAGAGCCAACGCCGCTGTCCACCGTCGCAGTGGGCGACGATGCGGACACCCCGCCCGTCTCCGTCAGTCAAGAGCTCGCCCTCTCAGACAACATGCTCGTCATCCCCAAGATTGATGTCCGGACACCGGTGGTTTGGAACTCGGCGTCCGAGGAGTCGATCATGCTCGCCAACCTCCAGCGCGGCGTCGCCCACTACGGCTTCACGTCCCTGCCGAACGCGACGAGTGGCAACGTCTTCATCACCGGCCACTCGAGCTACTACTGGTGGGACAAGGGTCGGTACAAGACCGTCTTTGCCCTGCTCGATCAACTGACCACGGGCGATCAGGCCTTTGTGCAGTACGAGGACGCGGTCTTTGCCTACACCGTTCGCGAGACCTTGGTGGTCTCACCGGCGGCAGTTGAGGTAACCGATCCGACGGAGCAACCAACCCTGACCCTCATGACCTGCACGCCGGTTGGCACCTCACTCCGTCGGCTCGTCATTCGGTTTGATCTTGCCAGGGTCTACCCAGCAGAAGAGCAGAACGCCGTCGCCGCGCCAACCGCCCGGGAGCCAGAGGCGGTGAC
This sequence comes from Candidatus Berkelbacteria bacterium, assembly GCA_016198415.1. Taxonomy (GTDB): domain Bacteria; phylum Patescibacteriota; class UBA1384; order JACPKC01; family JACPKC01; genus JACQIO01. The sequence goes on from JACQIO010000020.1 coordinate 5,065, forward strand.
TGAGCACGTGCCAAAACCGGCCCCGGCTGCCCCCCGGAATCGAGACGTGATTGAGTTGCTGCCGGCGCTCTAGTCTGGAACGGTTGGGCTGACGAGGACCGTCACCGAGCCGCTGCTCGGGCTGACGTCAACAATCCCAACCTGCGCCAGGGTGTCGTTTGAGAGCGGATCGCCGCCGATGAGCAGCCTCAGGACCTGGTGAGCAAAGCGAGCCGGAACCGGCAGGTATCCCACCTGGACTGAGGCCAACTGCAGGACCTCACTCCCACTCCCAGGGACGAGGATGACCCGGAGGACCGTCGCTTGGTCGTCGCTGGGCGTGGCCACCTGGCCAAAGATCTCGATCTCATCGTTGCCAACTGCCACCTGACCTTGCTTGAGCGGTACGCGGCCGTCGGCCGTCGGCTGGCGCAAGAGATAGGTGAGCTGACGCTCGGTTAGAACCAGCGAGGCCGGTTGGCCATCCGCTGGTGGCGCTACCTCCGCCAGGAGGGTCGCCAGAGACAGGCTTGATTCGGGCTCAACGATTCGCGCTGGCTCGGGGGGTTCCGGGTAGACCAGATCACTCAGTCCGGCCACGCGGATGATGCCCGTGGCGGCAATTGCGCCCAGAACAGCGACCGTCGCCACAACGATGACAAGGAAGAGAAGGCAACCACAGTTGCCAAAGGTCAGACAGGCTCGGTGCTTCCGCACTCGGTCGAGCTCGTGGTAGAACCCGTGGTCACTCTGTGGGCCCGCCGGGGCATCGGTCACTGCCTTCTTGCGAAGTACCACGCTACTCCTTACGTGAGCCAGATGATGAGTCCAATTCCTAGGACCAGTAGCATACCGAAGAGCAGGAAGAAACTCCACAGACTGCAGCAGCTGCCACGGCCCTGAGACTTGGCGGTATCGAGCTCGTCGTAGAATCGCTCATCGCGGTCGTTCGCGTCTGTCACCGTCTCCCTCTCACGAGCGCACTGGTGGCTGAGCCTCAATTGGTGTTGCCCTACCGAGAAGTCGGCGAACCAGAATCGATCGGATCGTGGCAATCTCCGGCACGCCTTGCCAGCTCATGACGAGCCAGTAGCTCCCTGCCCCCAGGCCAGTTGCCACCAGCGCCTGGACAAAGACCCCCCAGAATCGCTCCATGTCGACGAGCTCAGCCACTCCAAACTTTGCCAGCTGCACCACCATGGTGAGCGCGATGAGCCCCACGATCAGTTGCCCAATGAGGGGGAGCCACTCTGCCTCATAGCCCCGAAGGTGAGGAACGCGCTGCCGAAGCTGCCAGTAGCTGAGGCCCACCGCCACCACCGATCCAATCCCAAACGCCAGGGCCAGACCGGGAACACCCAGGCCCACCCCTCTGGCTGGGGCGAGCCAGAGCGCGAGGAGAATTGCACCCACGTACGAGACCACCTGGATGACGGTTGGAGTCTTGGTGTCATGGAGCGCCCAGAAGGAGCGAGCCAGCAAGGCTGCCAAGGCCGCAAAGATCATGGCGATCAGGAACGCTCCGAGGGTCTGGGCGGTCGTGATGGTTGCCTCCCAGCCAAAGTAGCCAGTGCCCAGAATCAGGCGGACCAGTTGGGCCCGGATGAGGAAGATGCCGATGGCGCTCGGCACCATGACCACCAGGAGGTAGCGGGTTGAGCGCCAGACGAGATCAGCAAACTCCGCCAGCTTCTTCCCAGCCACTTTTTCAGCGAGCGTTGGGTAGAGCGCCGTCACAAAGGACAGGCCAAAGACGGCCACGGGCATGGTCTGGATGTTATCGGCAAAGTTGTAGGCGGCCACTGCGCCCACCCCCAGCGAGGAGGCAATCGCCGTGAAGACTAAGAGCATGCCCTGGTAGGCCGCCAACCCAATCGAGCGGGGGAGCATCAGGCGGACAATTTTCCGAATCGCCGGCTGGGCAAAGTCGAGCGAGAAGGCCCATCGGAAACCGACGGTCTGGGCAGTCAAGAACTGAATGAACATGTGTAGGAAGGCCCCCACCGCCACGCCCCAGACCAGGGCCTGGACCCCAAACTCGTCAGCAAACAGCACCGTGGCCCCAATGATCGCCAGGTTGTAGACCAGCGGGGCAATCGCGTAGACAAAGAACCGCTTGAGCGCGTTCAAGATCCCAGAGAAGAGGTAGGACAGCCCAAAGAAGATCGGTTGAAGCAACAGGATCCGTGTCAACTCTACAGTTAGGATCTGCTTGTCTGGCGAGAAGTCGGGGACAATCAGTGGCACCAAGGTTGGCGCTAGGAGAAAGAGCACCGCTGCAAGGCCCAGCAGGACAAGCAGACCCAGCGTCAGTGCGGCGTGGGCCACGCGCCAGGACTCCCGCTCGCCCTTGGCGCGGTACTCCAGGAAAACGGGGATGAAGGCGGCTGAGACAGTCCCGAGAATGATGAGGTTGAAAACAAAATCCGGGATTCGGAACGCCGCAAAGTACGTGTCCAGTAAGTCGATCGGGACTTTCTGCGCAAAGAAGCGATCCCGGAGCAACCCCAACACGTTGGACAGGAGGGTTGTCGCGACTAAGATCGTCGCGGCCGAGGAGAGAGTGTTTTTGCCGGAAACGAGTGTGCGCAGACGACGGATCATGAGTTGACCTTACTGAAATGACCAATCACCAAGCACCAATGTCCAGACAATCCCCAATAAACAAATGGCCAAACCGCTCGACCAATTTGAGAATTTGGATATTGAGAATTGTCTGGTAATTGGTTATTGGTCATTGGTTATTTACTGCTCGAAAGCTTCTGCAACGCCCGATCAATTCTGAGAAGACTCTCTTGCTTGCCCAACACCCACAGGCACTCCGCTGGTGATGGCGACCGTTCTTGTCCCGTCAGTGCCACCCGGACCGGCCAGAACACGTCACCGTTCGTCAGCCCTGTGGAGGCAACCACGCGATCAAGGATCTGGCTGAGTAGCTCCTCACTCTCCCACGTCTCTTTCCCGGCCGCGGCCAGACCATCACGGGCTGCAGTTAGACCACTCACGGTCGCATCATGAGTCGACTTCTTGAAGATCAGCAGGGCCGGCTCGTACTCATGCGCTCGACCAGGTATGAATGGCGTGGCTAGAGCGCAGAACGTACTGAGTGCGCTCATGCGATCCTTCAGCACAATCGCGGCTCTCGAGAAGTTCTGCTCATCGACAACCTTCTCCCCGATCGAACGGACGTAGTCCTTCAGCTGGCGAACGAGCTCCTCGTCAGGCAAATCGCGGACATAGTGTGACTGGAAGGCATCGAGCTTCGCTTGATCAAACTTGGCCCCGGCCTTATGGACGCGCTCGAGCGAGAAGGCCCTAACGAGCTCGTCCAGCGTCATGAGTTCCCGATCGTCACCTGGATTCCAACCCAGGAGCGCGAGGTAGTTCGTCAACGCTGCTGGCAGATAGCCCTGTTTTCGATACGTCCCGATCCAGACCGCCTCACCGTGAATCCGCTTGCTGAGCTTCTTGCCATCGAGAGCAAGGACGACGGGAAGATGGACAAACTCAGGCGGCTGCCAGCCCATCGCTTTGAAGATGAGCAGGTGCTTTGGCGTACTTGAGAGCCACTCTTCAGACCGGAGGATGTGGGTGATCTCCATATCGTGATCGTCCACCATGGCGGCCAAGTGATAGGTCGGCATGCCGTCGGACTTCAGAAGCACTTGATCGTCGGTGGTCGCCAGATCAAACTCCACGCGACCGCGCACCATATCGTCGAGCACAATCGTTCCCTCGGGGACTTTGAGGCGAATAACGTAGCCAGGGTTGGGCGCCGCGCCGGGGACACTTGCGAAGTGGCCGTCAGGACTCTTCGGAAGTGAATGAGGCGAGGCGGGCGGCTCTCCGAGATCGCGATTCTGCCCACGGTAAGCAACCCGTCCGGCTCGATACTCTTCCTCACCATGTTTACGACCGTGTACTGTATCCGTGACTGGCTCGTAGTAGGCAGCCCCACGGTTGACGAGCTCCTCGGCAATCTCGCGGTGTCGTTCAACGCGACTCGATTGGATGATCGGCTCGCCATCAAACGTGATCCCCAGCCACTTGAGGTCTGCAAAGAAGCGATCCATGGAGCCCTCCACGAACCGTTTCTGGTCAGTGTCTTCGATTCTGAGCAGCACCTGACCACCATGCCTGCGAGCAAACAAATAGTTGTAGAGCGCCGTCCGGGCACTCCCAAGATGAAGCTCACCGGTGGGACTCGGAGCAAAGCGGACCCGGACTTGAGACGGTTGGGGCATAGGGGTTCCGGCAGGCAATTGGAGGGACTACGTTCGAGCTTTGCCGAGTGATTCTTGGCAGGCAACGACCCACGCCCCAAGCGCGAGGTTGAGGAATCCAGAAAGCAGGTGCGGGTCAATCTGATCGTGCAGGAGCAAGAGGTCGCTTTCAGAGAGCGGGGTAGGGAGTACAGAGGCAAGCGTAAACACTGTGTTGATCGCTCCGGCGGCACCCAGGCTAGCGATACCTGCTCCCAAGGTCATCAACCCAAGAAAGAGCAGTAGTTGTTTCTCGACGGAGCGATGGAAGAACAAGAACACGACCGTCACGATGGCAAACCCAAAATAACTCGTCATGGAACTCCTTTGTCCTCCCATCCTACTCCAAGTCGACAGCCAACAAAAGGAGCCTGTGTCCTGCGAGGCCGTTTGACGGCAGGGAGCAGCTCTGTTCAACTGAGGATGAGTCGGCCGCTCTGGCCGATACCTTTCGAAACGAGGCAGTGAACAGCATGAAGACGTACGACACCGCGGCGGACTTTGCGGTCCGGTTGGCGGGGCTAACGCTCGAGCACCCAATCATGAACGGGGCCGGCGTCTGTAAGGGGGAAGAGCTCCCCGAGCTCCTCAACTCGGCCGCCGGCGCCATCGTGATCGGATCGATCACCAAGGAGGGTCGGCTGGGCAACGACGGCACCACGTACTGGTCCAACGGCCAGGCCTCGATCAACTCTCTTGGCTTACCGAACGCCGGGGCCACCTTCTACCAGGAGCACCTGGGAACGATGGTCGATGAGGCTCACGCAGCCGGCAAGCCGCTCTTCCTGAGCATCGCCGGCTTCACGCCGGACGAGTATGCCGAACTCTACGAACTGGGTGGGCAAGCGGGGGTCGACCTCGTCGAGGCCAACCTCGGCTGCCCGAATGTCTGGGAGGGACGTGAGCAGAAGCGGATCGCGAGCTTCGACCCGGAAGCGATCGATCGGGTCCTCCGGGCCATCACCGCCCTCGGCTGGGATGCCAGCGAGCTGCCGCTCGCCCTCAAAGTTTCGCCGTACTCGGATCCGTCCCTCCTGGCCGAGGTGGCCGCGGTGGTCAAGCAGCACTCGGTGGTTCGGGTGCTGACCACCATGAACACCTTCCCGAACGCCTACGCCGTGGACGAGGTGGGCACAGCGAGGATCACCGCGGCCGGGGGATTTGGAGGCTACGCCGGACCGGCTATCAAGCCGATCGGGATCGGCCAAGTCCGCCAGTGGCGCGCGCACCTTCCGGATCGGATTCAGATCATCGGGGTTGGCGGCGTGTCCACCGGGCGAGACGTGCGTGACTACGTGGAAGCGGGCGCGTCGGCTGTCCAGGTAGTGACCGCCTACTGCCAACACGGTCGGCGGGTCTTCGAACGGATCCTCTCAGAGTATGTGACGCTGGTCGCGCCCAACTAGCTCTGCGACGCAGAGTCCACAAAGGGTGCCGGTACTACCGGCACCCTTGCGCTGTCGCAAGAGGTGCAGAGCGCGTAGCTTATTTGCTCGCAAAGACCGAGATAAACCGACCCTCGTAGAGGAGTTTGGCGACTTCCTGCGGGGTGAAGATGCGGCCGTTCATGCAGACCGAGATCCCTGGGCCAAGCTCCTGAATCTTAGCCAGCGAGAAGCCCAAGTTGAATGAGGCATCGGACGGGGAGAACCCAGTCAGCGGAATCAGAGAACCGGTGAAGACGATCGTCTGATCCTTCCGCTTCAGATTACTATCCAGGTACTTGGCGGTGTCCGGCATGGTGTAGGTCCCATGGGTGACGAGAATCTTGGTGTGCGGGCTGTCCTCAATCGTCTTGACGATGTTGTCAAGGTCTGACTGGGTCATCTCTCGACTGTCCTTCATGCAAACCTCAGTGAACTCAAGCTGCTCGTACAGCTTCATGCTCTGGAGAAAGGCCGGCAAGGCCGAGTGTTCCAGCGGCATGACGGTGTCCTTCGTGCCGTTGTAGTACGAATCGATTGTGCCACCGGTGATGACCACGTGAATGACGTCGTGCTTCATGAGGGCATGATAGCGAACCTGGAAAGACTGTAGAAGAGGGTCGGCACTACCCACCCTCTCAACGAATCGAGGACCCCGGTGGGGGGGGTCCTCGAGTGCAGAGTGCTCTGCGATCCGCTCCCGAGTCAGGGACTCGGGAGCTAGTGCTCTTCCTCCAGCTCGGGCCGATCCGAGCGCTTGGATTCGGTGAGCTTGAGCTTAATGGTTGGCTCTTGGCCCTCCACCCGGACCCACTTCCCGTCTTCCATCCTCACCGGGAAGGGAAAGGCGGTCACCTTCAGTTCCGTGTAGATCGGCGAGACCGTCCCGTCGCCGTTGACGGCCATCAGGATGGTCGCATCGGTGTTCTTGGAGGTAAAAAGCCCGTTTGGTTCCGGCTGCTCGATGACCGGACTCTCCATGCGATTCTGAAAGGCGGTCTGGAGCGGGTTGGTCAGCTGGGTGTCGGCCGGGAGCGGGAAGCCCTGGCTCGGGGTCTCAAACAGCACCTCGCCCGTCATCGGGCTGGTGATGTAGGAGAACGTCGAGACGGACTTACTCTGGGCGACATAGAAGTCGATCCAGAGCTGTCGCTGCAACGACCACTCGAAGAACGGTGGCGGCTGCACTTTCCCGTAGACCTCCTGCTGCTCCAGCACCTGCTTCTGCTCACGCTCGTTCACATTGTCGCAGTTACTGGCACCGAGTAGCAAGAGCGCGGCCAGGAGAAGACCGAAGGCCCTGAGGATTCTCGTCTTCATCGCGCACCGCCCTCCTGCGGCTGCTGGTTCAGGAAGTCGCGCACCGCGCGCGGCACTTGGTCGTAGTCGAGACGCCGGGACTCGGCCCGCATCTGGCTGACCAGCACTTTCTGCTGCGCCCGCAGCCCAGCGACGATCTCAGCGTTGGCTGGATCGGGATCGAGCTCGAGCGCTTTGGTGTTGATGTGGTGCCACTGCTCCAGCAGCTGGAGCAGCATCGACTCCTTGGAGGCCCGATACTGCTCACTCTCCCGGAGCACTTCCGTCTCCTGACGCTGGAGGACCCGGTTGAATCCCCCAAAGAACCAGGCGGTCCCGGCCACCAGGATCACGGCGACGATCCACACGACGGTCCCCCAGGCGATGTCGCCCAGGAAGCCCCTCTGACTCCTTCTCATGTCTTTCCTCCTGCGCTTAGAGCCCGCACGGCTTTTGTAACTTTTCAAAGAGCTTTGCTGCCCCTTGATCTAGAACGGAACACCGTACTCGATACCGCCTACCCTGTCAATATTCTAGTAGGCGCATGCATCGGTAACACTCGCCCGGTCAGTGGTGACTGGCTCGGCATGCAACTTAGAGGATCCACGCGGCTTGAATCTCTACCTGTGACCCTAAGGGTCCAACCCGGAGATCTCCGATGCTCTTACCCGCTGATATCGACTGATTTCTTCGAGCATGAACTTTCGATAGGCGACCGGCCGAACCTGAGCAATCTCCCAAAACTCGTCGATGGAACATTGCAACTGATTTCTTGCAGGGTCACCGAGATACTGGTGGAGTGAGGACCATGGATACTGTCGAAGCATCTGCAACGCCTCCTCAGGTTCGACCCTAAGGGTCGTACCTAGAATATCCATCGCATTTCGGTGGTGGTAACGCGTAAGGTGAAGAAAATGGGACTCGTCGATTATGTGCTTTGACTTGAAGCCTTGCTGAAAGAGACTGCCAACCAGGTCGTATTTGGTGTTGATAAACTTTGCGTGACTGGTGCACAACCGCAGAAAGACTCGGGTGATCGCTCCGTCTTTATCTTGGCGAACTAGGAAGTGAAAGTGGTTATCCATGAGGCAGTACGAGAAAATCGTCAATCCGTGCTCAGCCGCATACGCGACAAACTTCCGCGTAAATCGATCGTAGTCGTACTGACTGAAGAAGATCGGCTGCTTCCGATTGCCACGGTTGTAAACGTGGTAGATCTCTCCTGTGAGATAGGTTTTGAGTAGTGAGACCATAGCCTTCTAGGTTTGACCCTTAGGGTTGAACCTAGAAGGATTGTACCGCATTCGGGATGTGGAGGACTTCGTCGGTGGCTGAATCAACGTTGATGAGGTCGATGCGGTGCACGGCTTTCGGATGTTCCTGAGAGAAGCGGCGGGCGAGGTTGCGGAGCTTCTGTTTCTTCTGGGTTCCCACACGCTCAAAGGCGTACCCGTACTTGCCAGTCCGGCCAGCCTTCACTTCCACGAGCACTAGGGATGATCCATCTTTGGCAACAATGTCGATCTCGCCCAGCGGATACCGCTTGTTGCGTTCGATAATTCGGTAGCCAATCGACTGGAGATACTTGGCGGCGCGATCCTCGCCGGATCGGCCAAGGTCAAGATGTCGCGCCATGTGGGGTAAGCAGTTCGCGGACCTGCTGGACGAGCTCGTCTCGATCCCGGTAGGTCCGAACCTGATCCGTCACGCGCCGAATTGACCGGGAGGGGGAAACCCCTTCCTTGTGAATCGCCACGACTGGGACCCCGGCGGCATCGGCCCAGCCGAGCTCAATGCCCTGTCCCGTTGACGGTGCCGAGACCTCGGCCAAGACCAGGTCAACTCCATCAATGACCGCTTTGGTATGGACCTTCTCAAGGTCTGGTCCGTGGGGAAAAAGGAAGTCGTGGCCTTCGATCGCTTCTAGGGGCAGATACAGCTCATCCACACATGGGATCGACGACGGGTGAGAAACGTAGATGCGCATAGTATAATGGTACCAGAAGAGCACCCGATGGGTGCTCTTCACATGGACAGATTGGGCGAATGGGACCGATACGACAGATCGGAGGACTATTTGGCCGGCTGCTCTTCGCCTTCAGCTACGGGAGCGGCTGCGTTGTGCTTTGCCTTGGCAGCCGCGACCTTGGCCTCTGCCTCGGCGTCTTCCTTGGCCTTCGCGGCCGCCCGAGCCTCGGCTTCCGCTTCCTGGTCGGCTTTGATCTTTTCCGTGTCCTCGGTAGCGGCGGTATCTTCCCAGGCCACGTAGTCAGCCAGTTCACCCCGGGACTTCTTCTTGATTTGACGGTCCGTCAGGTTACGGAGGTAGTACGGGCGGGACTGGCGAACCTCGATGTGGCGGAGTTTCTCGAGCTTGGTGATGGACGGCAGGTGGAGTGGGAAGGTGCGTTCGATGCCAATTCCCCCAGAGACCCGACGGACGGTGAACGAGCCGTCCATTGCCCGACCGCCCCGGACTCGGATTACGATCCCCTCGAAGACCTGGATGCGCTCTTTGCCACCCTCCCGGATCTTCTGGTGGACACGGACCACGTCACCGGATCGAAGCTCCGGAACGGACTTTCGGAGGTGCTTCTTGATGGCGGTCTGGATGAGCGCGGCGTTCACGACCGCTCCTTCAGAGCCCGGTTCTTCCTGGGAGAGCGGACGCCCTGCGGAGTCCGCCGACTGGCAGACGAAGTGGGGCGCTCCAACTGAGCGACCATCCCCCTTCGCCCCTTGGGCTTCGGTGGGATCTCAGTCGACGCCACGGCATCGACTGAAACAAATTGGACCGCCTTCAGGAGGCCCGTGAAACGGCGATGCTGCTGCTTCTGGAAGCGGACGACACCGCTCACGATCGCAAGTAACGTATCATCGCCACCGCGCTTGACGTTAAGCCCGGGGTGGAATTTGGTCCCGCGCTGACGGACGAGAACCTCACCGGCGTTGACCAGCTGGCCGCCAAACCGCTTCACACCCAGTCGCTTGGCCTCGGAATCTCGGCCAAGCCGCGTGGAGCCGGCTGCTTTCTTCTTTGCCATGACTGTTCCCTTCGCTCAGCGACGCGAGCGCGTGAGGATCACGACCTCACGCGAAATGAACTGATCTTCTCGCGCCACCGGAATTGAATCGATGACATGGTACCCAAGGTCAGGAAACCTGTCAACGAACCGATCGGCCAAGGATTTCCCGAGGATCGTAGGAAAGACCACCACCAGCCGACCCGTCGGCTTCAAGAGTGTTTGGCCGGCCCTGAAGAGTGACTCGTACTGCGGCGAGAGAGACGCAAAGAGCGCTGTCCGCTCACCCGGACTGAGCGGCCGATGCTGGGGAGGACCTAGGAACGGCTCGGTAACGATCGCGTCGATCGATAGGGGGGAGAGGACCGCCGCTAAACGATCGATCGGCGACACAATCACCTCCTCTGCAGCCGCGTCGGGCCATGGTAAGCGCTCTGCGCTCCGCAGCCACACCAGGTTCGCACTCGCGTCCGCGATCGCCCGAGGGTCACGGTCTGCACCAAGGACGCGGGCCCCCAGGAGAAGCGCTTCCAGAAGAATCCGGCCGGTTCCCACAAACGGATCCAGCACCACCGGTGGATCCTCACCCTGGACTGGTGGCCCGCTCAAGCCAACGTTGACCATCATCCGAGCGAGCTTGGTGGGGAGCATGCCTCTGAGCGGATCGACGGCCGGCAGGGCGCGATCGCGCTTGGTAAAGGCCTCAATGTCCTGGACACCCTCGACCCGCACCACCACGAGCTCGTCGCCAGCCTGGACGAGCGCCAGCTCAATGCCCCCGCCCCGGGCGAGACCGAGTGACTGAGCAGCCGAGAGCTCACGGCCACGAACCGGCAAAACGTAGCGCCGGAGTGTGGGAATCGATTGCTTGAGCACACCAGCCAACTTGTTGAGCGAGCCACCAACGCCGTACGCCGAGAGCCCAATCTCTCGGGCCGGGCCGATGACGGCTGCCAGGCCTTTGGTGAGATCAGTTCCGCTGCTCACCGTCGCTACCACGGACCCAAATTTCGTTGCCCCACCCAGACCCTGAAACCAGGCAACTTGAGGAGTCGGCGTGGCTTTGACGAGGGCGACGCCGCTTGTTACGGTGAGCTCGTCCACCACCGCGCCACCGCGCCGCAGGGTGGCCTCGATTTCTCGGATCGAGAGCTGCGGCACCCGACCCAAGACTACGGCAATCGTAGGCACATTTGACATTTGATCATTGACAGGTGACCTCTCGGAAACCGGCTCGGTCAGCTGTGAATAGTCAATCGTCCAATGTCAAAGGTTGATGCTATGTCCTTCGTCCATCTCCACACCCACAGCCACTACTCACTTCTGGACGGTCTGAACAAGATCGACGGGCTACTTGGGAAAGCCACGGCTCACAAGATGCCAGCGATGGCTCTGACCGACCACGGAGCGATGTATGGCGTCGTCGAGTTCTACCAGAAGGCCACGGAGGCCGGCGTGAAGCCAATTCTGGGTGTGGAGGCGTACGTGGCCCGCCGCTCTCATACTGACCGAGATCCGCGACTCGACAGCAAACCCTACCACCTCACCCTCCTTGCCCGCAATAGCCAAGGGTACAAGAATCTGATCAAGCTCGTCTCCATCGCTCATCTGGCCGGCTTCTACTACAAGCCAAGGATCGACAAAGACCTCTTGGCGGCCCATGGCGAGGGGCTGATCATTCTGACCGGCTGCCTCCAGAGCGAGTTGGCTCGGACAATTCGGGACAATCGGCTCCCGGACGCCAAGGAGTTGCTCCAGTTCTACATGCAGGCGGTGGGACGCGAGCACGTGTTCCTGGAGATCCAGGACCATCCGGCGCTCGAAGAGCAGCGGCTCGTCAACGGCGCTATTGAGACGCTTGGTCGGGACCTCAACCTGCCCCTGGTGGCCACCGGAGACAGTCACTACCTCAACCATGACGATCAGGATGCCCACGAGGTCTTGCTCGCCGTCTCCACCGGCAAGGACGTGGACGACAAGGAGCGGATGACGCTCAAGGACGTGGACCTGTCGCTGGCCAGTCCGAAGGAGATGGCCACTCGGTTCAGCGGCTTTGGAGCGGCGGTTGAGAACACCCTCAAGGTCGCCGAACAGGTTGACCTGACCTTTAACTGGCACAACATCTTGCCTAAGTTCCCGCTCCCCCAGGGGAAGCAGCAGGCTCAGGCCTACTTTGAGGAGCTCGCCTGGGCTGGTCTCCAGCGCCGCCTCGGCCAACCGTCGCCCGAGGCGGAAGAGCGCCTCCGCTACGAACTGGGCGTGATCGAGAAAATGGGCTTTGCCGACTACTTCCTCATCGTCCAAGACTTTGTCAACTGGGCGAAGAGTCAGGGGATTGTGGTGGGACCGGGCCGAGGCTCGGCGGCTGGCTCGCTCGCCTCCTACTGCATTGGGATCACCGGCCTCAATCCCCTCACCTACGGCCTCCTCTTTGAGCGCTTCCTGAACCCAGCTCGCGTCTCAATGCCAGACATCGATATTGATATTGCCGACGACCGCCGCGACGAGGTCCTGCGCTACGTCCAAGGCCAGTACGGCGAAGATCGAGTTGCGCAGATTATCACCTTTGGCACCATGGCAGCCCGAGGCTCCATCCGAGACGTTGCCCGCGCCCTGGGTCTGGGATTTGCCGATGGCGACCGGATCGCCAAGCTCATTCCTGGAAAACCTGGCACCACCCTCAAGGGGGCGCTGGACTCGGTCAATGACCTCAAAGCCATCTACGACACCGAACCGACCATGAAGCAGCTGATCGACATGGCAATGAAACTTGAGGGGGTCGCTCGCCACGCCTCTACCCACGCCTGCGGGGTGGTTATTGCCGATGCACCACTCACCGAGTACCTGCCCCTGACTACGAACCAGAAGGGGCCGATGACGACCCTGACCCAGTTTGGTATGGGCGACTGCGAAACGATTGGTCTGCTCAAGATGGACTTCCTCGGTCTTTCCAACCTGACCGTCATCAAGAATGCCCTCAGGATTATCCGGAAGCGGCATGCGCTTGAGATTGACATCGATACCATCCCCCTGGACGACGCCGCAACCTTTGCGCTCCTCTCCCGTGCCGAAACGACCGGCGTCTTCCAGTTGGAGTCCGAAGGGATGAAGCGGTACCTGCGCGAACTCAAGCCGACACAGTTTGAAGACATTATCGCCATGGTGGCGTTGTACCGCCCAGGGCCGATGGATCTCATCCCGGACTACATTGCCGGCAAACACGGCCGTAAGCAGATTGCCTACTTGGATCCAACGCTCGAGCCCATTCTCAAGACCACCTACGGCGTGGGCGTCTACCAAGAGCAAATCATGGAGATCGCCACCGCCTTTGCCGGTTTCTCGCTCGGGGAGGGCTACCTCTTGATCAAAGGCATCGCCAAGAAGATTAAGAAGATTGTCGATCAGCAGAAAGAAAAGTTCATTGAGAGCGCGGTCACACAGGGTCGGGATCGGGGCACGGCCGAGCAGCTCTTTGCCCTCATTGAGCCCTTCGCCCGCTACGGCTTCAACAAGAGTCACGCCGCCTGCTACGCCATGATCGCCTATCAGACTGCGTACTTGAAAGCCCACTACCCGGCCGAGTTCATGGCCGCCCTCATGACGAGCGACATCCACAATCTCGATCGGATCTCCATTGAGATCAACGAGGCGACCCACATGGGGCTGCACGTCCTACCACCTTCTGTCAATGAATCATTCGTCGAATTTGGCGTGGTCGAACGCGACGGGAACACTCCGGGAGTGTCTTCAGACTCTCCCGGAGTAAAAGAGGAGCCTGTACAGAATGTCGCCATTCGCTTTGGCCTGGCCGCCATCAAGAACGTGGGCGATGCGGTTGCCGAGGCGATGGTGGAAGAACGCCAGGCCCATGGACGGTTCGTCAGCCTTGAAGATCTGCTCTCGCGTCTCCCAGCTAAACAGCTCAATCGGAAATCGCTCGAGAGCCTGGCGATGGCCGGTGCGTTCGATGAGCTCGGGGAGCGGCAACAGATCCTCGATAATATGGATACGATCGTGAAGTTTATCAGCACACTCGAGAAACAACGGACCAGCGCCCAGGCCAGTCTCTTTGGTTCGGAGGAGACGCAGGCAACGCACCAACTCCACTTACATCTGGTGGCTGGAACGGCGGCCACCAAGCAACAACGCTTGAGCTGGGAAAAGGAACTCCTCTCCGTCTACGTCAGCGAGCACCCCCTGGATGAACACCGCGAGAAGCTTGGACGCATTGAGACGGCCCTCAGCGACCTGGCTCAGCGTAACGAGGGCGACTTGGTGACCGTGGGCGGGATCCTGATCGACGTGCGCCAGATCACCACCAAGAGCGGCGAGCCAATGGCCTTCGCCAAGCTTGAAGACTACACTGGAACGAGCGAGCTCGTCGTCTTCCCACGAACGTTCAAAGAGTCACCGGCCCTCTGGCAGTCAGACCAAGTCCTCCTCGTCAAGGGGAAAGTGAGCGATCGGAACAACGAACGGAGCCTGATTGTGGACTCGGCCAAGCCGCTTGGCGAGGCGATTGTCCGGGCTAAGAAGTCAGCGGGCAATTCCGCTGCTCGGCGGCACCCAGAGTCGGTCGCGTCGCTCGTGTCTCACGACCCAGGGACAGCTCGGGAGCTCCACCTCTTACTCGACAACGCGTGTGATCGCGGCGTCTTGGAGCAGGTCAAGCTGCTGCTGACCCAGACGCCGGGCGAGACGCCAGTCTACTGTACGATCGTCGGTCCGTCCTCCAGGCGCATCTCTACATCACTCACGGTCGCAATGGACGACACGCTCCTCTCCTCGCTCCAATCCCAGCTCGGTCCTGAGCGGATCCTTGTGGTGCATTAGGATCAGGCGCATGTCAACACTCACTCGGAGACGGGCTGAGAAACTTCAGGCTGAGACCCTCCACTGGTACCAGGATTACGGCCGACGTCTCCCCTGGCGAGGAACGAGCGATCCGTACCAGATTCTCGTCTCTGAGATCATGCTCCAGCAAACGCAGGTTAGTCGCGTCATTCCCAAGTACCGGGCGTTCCTTACACAGTTTCCGACCGTCGTTCATCTATCTCGGGCGAGTCGGGCGAGTGTGATCACGGCCTGGCAGGGACTTGGCTACAATCGGCGCGCCCTGTATCTTCAACGCGCTGCGCAGATCATTGGATCCAACCCCGGGGGTTGGATCCCTGACCTCGAGTGGTTGCGATCGCTCCCGGGTATCGGGCGGTACACGGCCGGCGCGGTCATGAACTTTGCCTTTGGGATCGACACACCGGCGGTGGATACGAACGTGAAACGATTCATCGACTGGGCCGCTCCGTCGCGCGAACGTCGGACAGAGAACGAGTACTACCTGCTCGCTAAGCGGCTCATGCCACCAGGCCAAGCTCGTGTGTGGTTGCACGCAGTGATGGACTACTCCGCTCTCGTGCTACGAAAACCTAGACGCAGGCTTCTAGGTTCGACCCTAAGGGTCCCATCTAGAAGCTCGGGGGTGTTTGTTGGTTCCAACCGCTATCTGCGCGGCCGAACCATCGATCAGCTGCGTCACTCGGCCCAGACCCTCGACGAGCTCTTTGCCCGGGTGGCTGCCCCCATCAACGTGGAGCGAGGACGCTATGAGCAGTTGATCTCTACTCTCCAAGCCGAGGGGTTTCTGGAACAACGTGGCCAGCTGCTCCAGCTTCAGAGCTCCGCTTGATTCCATTGCTATGATGGCAAGCGACGGAAGGAGTGTCATGCCCCAGCGTAACGCCTCAACACGACTCAAGGTCAATCCTTTTGACAGCATGGTTGCATCGGTGACCGAGGCCGCCAAGACGCTCAAGCTCAGTCCCAACTTGCTCCCCATCTTGACCAGTCCCGAGCGGATGGTGGAGGTACGCGTCCCACTCCGGCACGATGACGGGACGGTCAGCGTCTACGAAGGCTACCGGGTCCAGTACTCATCGGCTCGTGGCCCCTACAAGGGGGGGATTCGGTACCACCAGAACGTGGACTTGGACGAGGTGAAGGCCTTGGCCGGCTGGATGGCTTGGAAGTGCGCCGTGGTCGATGTCCCCTACGGCGGCGGCAAGGGCGGAATCGCCATTGATCCAAAACCACTCTCAGTCGGTGAGTTGGAACGCCTCACCCGCACGTTCACGCGTCGAATCGCGCCCTTCGTCGGGCCACATGTCGATATCCCGGCCCCCGACGTCAACACGAATAGCCAGACGATGGCCTGGTTCATGGACGAATACTCTCGAACCACTGGCCAACACGACTTTGGCGTCATCACCGGGAAGCCGCTCCAACTTGGTGGCTCGCTGGGCCGCGACACGGCCACTGCCCAGGGTGGTGCCTACGTCCTCCTGCGGCACTTGGCGAAACAAGACAGGAAAGCCCAGGGTTTGACGGTCGCAATTCAAGGCTTTGGAAACGCGGGCCGGCACGCCGCAACCATCCTCGAACAGGCGGGTCTGACGATTGTGGCCGTCTCCGATTCTCAGGGAGGCATCTACAATCCAAAGGGCCTCAACCTGGCTCACGTGGGCCTGGCGAAGGATGAGCACGGCAGCGTGACCAAGTACTGTGGAGCCCAGGCGGTCAGTAACGAGGCGCTCCTCGGACTCGAGATCGACATTCTCATTCCTGCTGCGCTTGAACACCAACTGACCACAACCACGGCTGGCACGGTCAAGGCATCGATCATTCTGGAACTCGCCAACGGTCCCACAACGCCCGAGGCTGACAGGATGCTCGAGCAGAATGGGACGATCGTCATCCCAGACATCCTGGCGAATGCCGGTGGCGTGACCGTCAGCTACTTTGAGTGGACCCAAAACATCTCGGGCCACTACTGGACCGCGCGCGAGGTGCAGGATCGACTCAAAGAGAGGATGGAGCAGTCCTACGAGGCGATCGCCCAGATGGCCAAGGAACAGACGGTGAGCCTCCGCCGTGCGGCCTACCTAGTGGCTGTCACTCGCGTTGCCGAAGCCCTGGCCCAGCGCGGCGGGCTCTGAGTTTATCCACAAAGGATACCTCCGGCCCTGGCTTGCCACGACCCGCCGCGTGGTATACTTGGAAAAGCAATCGTCACACAACGTCAATGATCTCAAGGAGGGGTATGCGCTGGACATCGCTCTGGCGGGCTGGTCTGATTGGGACCGTGCTCGTGTTTTGTATGGGTGTGTTCGCTGGGCAGGCACAGGCGTTCCGGGCCTCGTCGTTCTCAACCTCGGCTTACGGGGTAATCTCAAGTATCTCCGTCACGCCAACGAGCGTCACGAAGGCAGCCAGTACCACGTGGACCGTTGCGTTCACCACCGAGAATGCCATCCCGTCTGCGGGAGGGAAGATTGCGCTCAATCTCAACGGGGCCAGCTGGACCTCAGATACGTTCTCGTCGGCAACCCTTGGCAGCACCACCTCTCCAAGCGGACTGTCGATCGCATCCAGGTATGGCAATAGCATTGAGCTCTCGACGTCCGCCACCATTGCCGCCGGCACCACCTTCTCGCTCAAACTCGAGAACGTGAAGAATCCCTCAACCGGGGGCTCGTACTTCCTGAAGGTCAACACCACCAAGTACGGTGAGGCGATTGACGGCAGTGCCAACTGGAATGGTGACTACCTGAGTCCGTTCTTTACGATTGGCACCAACACCAACTTTGCCGGTACGGTCACGGACAGCGCCTCGGTCGCCTCACCGTTTGCCAGCGTCAGCATCTACTCCAGCGACTACAGCACCTACTACTACGGCTACACAGACAAGAACGGACAGTACGGCTTTGGCGATGTCCCAGCCGGAACGTACACGCTGTACGTGTACGCACCGAGCTCGTGGAACAATGGGAGTACGGCCACGGTGTCTCGGTCACCCGCCCCATCGAGTGTGACGGTAGCGAGCTCCGGCATCACCACCAAGAATGTCAGCTTCTCAGCCGCCACCAAGACGCTCACGACAACGGTCAAGAAAGCCGATGGGACGGCGGTTAGTGGCGCGAACGTGTACGTCTCCAGCTACTCGAACGGTTCATCCGGTTACGCAAATGCCAAGTCAGGCAGCGACGGCAAAGCCACCTTCACGATGCCAGGGGGGTCGTGGTCACTCGGAATCTGGGCCGACTACGGCTCCGATTGGATCGTCTGCGGGACTGACTCGTACCGAACCACCGAGTTCAAGGACGATGCCACCACCGAGTCAAAGGCCGAGGCGTTCTCGGTCACCTCGCTCTCTTCAACGGTGAACGGCAAAGTGACGAAGGCCAATGGCACCGCGGTTGGTCAGTATCAGGCCAGCGTCAGCCTCCAGAGCTCCGGCGGCTGCTGGTACTCGGGAAGTACCGATAGCTCCGGTAACTTCTCTACCAAGGTCAGCCCGAGTACCTACTCGGTGACCGGCTACTCATCGGATAACACCCACTCGTTCCCGAAGATTGCCAACTTCACCGTCGGTGACAGCGAGACCAAGGACCTGGGCACGATCAAGCTGGTGGAGAAGACGGACACCATCGCTGGCACGGTCAAGGACAATCTGGGCGTTGTGGTGGCTGGGGCGAGCATCTCCGCCTGGCGCAATGACGGAACGTACGACTGGGCCAACACCACCAGTGCCACCGATGGCACCTACACCCTCAAGGTCACGCCCGGCAAGTGGCAGGTCAGCGCTTGGCCATCGTGGAGCTACACTGGATCTCAGGAGTACCTCTCAACGGGTGATCCTCAGACCGTCGAAGTGTCGTCCGGGGTGGCAGCAACCGCCAACTTCACCTTCCAAAAGGCAACGAACACGATCACCGGTACGGTGACGGATGAGGACGGGAATACGCTCACGAGTCTCTCGGGCGGCATTGGCGCGAGTGATGGCTCAAAAACGTGGAGCCAGGTTTGGGCAACCGTCACGAACGGTACCTACTCAATGAAGCTTCCGGCCGGCACCTGGAACCTCTCGCTCTCGACGTGGGGTGGTGACTACTCGAGCGGCGATGCCGTCAGTGTGACCGTCACCAACAACGAGTCCAAAACCGTCACACTCAAGGCACTCAAGAATGATGTCACCGTCCAAGGCACCATCTACGATGAAGACAAGAACAAGGTGACCGGGAAGTGGATGAGCATCTACGCCACCAAGGGGCAGAATGCTAGCTGGCGGAATGCCACCGTTGATACCGCGGCTGGGACGTACTCCATCAAGGTCTCGGCGGGCAAGTGGAAACTGGGCTGGTGGATGGACTCCACCCAAGGCTACGCCAGTGGGAGTGGCCAGGATATCGAGATCGATGCCAAGGCCGGAGAGACCAAGACGCAGGACATTACGCTCAAGAAAGCCAACGCCACGATTTCCGGGACGGCCAAGAAAGCGGACGGGACCGCGATGCAGTGGGCCTGGATTACCGCTGACAACCGCGATCCAAACGAGAAGACAGAGGCCAACAACATGTTCTACTCGAATGGCGCCTCATCGGGAACGGACGGGAAGTTCAGCCTCAAGGTTCCAGCTGGCACGTACTGGGTCGGTGGCTCAATGTGGGTTGGCTCGGGGGTCATTAACCCGCAGCGCCAAAAAGTCACCGTGGAGAAAGACCAAACGGCCTCTGCGGATCTGACATTCCGCGAGTCAGATGCCTCCATTGATGGGACGGTCAAGCTAGACAGCAGCGGGACGAGCTCGTTCGTGACGGCTTGGAGTGAGGACGGTGCCTACGCCGAGACGAGCAGTAGCAATGTGGGTGCCTACAAGCTCGCTGTCACCAGCGGTACCACCTGGCACGTCCGCGCGATCAAGGAGTCGGGACAGGACATCTACAAGTCCAGCGAGGTCTTGGTGGACCTGACCGGCGGTAAGCAAGCCTCAAAGGACCTGGAGCTCAAAAAGCAAGTCTACACGCTCCCTGATAACGAGAGCTTCACGTTCGACCCAACCGTCAACCAGACCTTCACCTTGGATGACGGCTCAAAGGTCAGTATCCCCGCCAACACCGTGGCCACCTCTGGCACTGCGATTTTGACGGTGGAACCAGATGCCAACTTGGCTGAGGAAGCAGATGCCAAGCCGCTCGCCTACGGGTACGATCTGGGTGTCACCGTGGACGGGCAAGCCGTGACCAACTTCAGCGGCAACGTCACCGTTGAAAGTGTCTATACGGCCGAGCAGGTGGACAGTGCCAACGTCTTGGCTGAAAACGAGATGATCATCGGCTACTACGACACCTCGGTCTCGGCTTGGAAAGAGCTCGAGAACTGCAACGTCAACCCCGACAGCGATACCGTCACCTGTCAGGTTGACCACTTCACAAAGTTTGCCATCATTGCCGCATCTGACACCACGCCGCCTGGTGCGCCAACCGGCGTGACGGCAACCGACAAAGCTACTGGTGGTGCCATTAGTCTCGGCTGGACGAAGCCAACGGATACAGACTTTGCCTCCGTGACCATCTATCGCTCAACCGCCAGCGATCAGGTGGGCAACGTCCTGAAGAGCGGTGCCACCGGCACGAGCTACGATGACACCGGTCTCGTCGATGGCACCACCTACTACTACACCCTCCGCGCGGTGGATACCTCAGGGAACGAGTCAACGAGCGTCAAGGTCAGCACCGCACCCACAAACAGTGGCACCGCCACCACGACGTCCGTCGCGGACGATGGTACAACGACGACGGCTGCCACAGCTGCGGCGACGACCACGTCACTACCCAAGACCGGACAGCCTGGGCAACCAGGAACCATGGGGACATGGTTGATCCTCCTGGCGATTCCCGGACTCCTGATTGGACGAGCCGTCCTCCGACGCCAGCGGCACGGACGCTAGTCCACGACCACGAGACCCCAGGCACGTGTCGAGAAACACCCCGGACATCCGGGGTGTTTCGTTGTCTTGGCTGGAACGATGGCCGGTGAGCAATTCAGGCCGGGCGCACCTTCCGGAGATCTGAGAGCTCATCCACGGCCAACTGGTAGATGTGCTCCGGACGCGCCAGACCTTTGAGTTTCTTCCGGCCCCGATCGAGCAGCCGGACGCCGGCGGGCAAAGAATCCTGGACGAGCGTCTTGGCGGCCTCTGAGAGGAGGATGTCTTGTGGCTGACCAAGCGCGGCAATCCGGGCCGTTCGGTTGACGGCTGGACCGAGGTAGTCGCCGCCCCGAACAGTCGCTGCGCCACTGTGCACTCCCACGCGAACTCGGATTGGGGGCAGGGCTGGATCAAGCACGCTCCACCGGATCTTCTGGACGCGACGCTGGAGCTCCACGGCCGCGGTGACCGCAGCGGCCGGAGTCTCAAAGGCGGCACAGACTGAGTCGCCCATTGTCTTGAACACCACACCGTGATGACGGGTAATGATGGCTGCCAGCTCGCGATCGTGCTCGGCAATCACCGCCGGCATGACGGTGGCGAATGCTTCCCACAGGGGTGAGCTGCCGACAATATCGCTCATGAGGAAGGTAATGGTGCCCTCGGGGACCTGGCCGGCAGACTCGGTCAATCGCGACGCTTCGGGGCGAACTGTGGTCCGATAGGCCCGCCGAGCCTGGTCAGCGGCCCGCAGGATCGTTTGCTGCACGGCTTGGGGATCGGTCACGCCGACCATGTCGATCTCGGTTGTGACTGAGGCGGTCTGGACGAGGACGGTCCCAAAGTTGAGGAGGGTCGGCAGGACACCCCTGGTCTCAAAGCTCACGTCCTGGACATGCTCGAGCGGCGCCTCGGCAACGGCTCGATGAAAGAGCGTCCGCTGGTCAATGTCGATCAGTCGCTCGTTCGTGAGCAGATAGAGATCATTCCACCATCGGTACCAGGCGTAGGCGATGATGGCCGGGACAATGATGAGCCAGAGCCCCACCACCAGCGAGGTCACCAGGCTGGCGCCAAAGACGCGGAATGAGGCTACAACCACGAGCGTCAGGAGGACGACACCCAGCGCTGGTTTCGCCAATGTCCAGGGGTGCCGGCGCCAGAGCGCGACGATCTCCTCGTGGTCACGCTGACCGTCAAAGAACGCCTCCATCAATAGTATCCGAGGCCAGGCAGCGAGTAGACGACCACCATCATGAGGATCATGAGCAACACGATGGCCATGACCACCCAGCGAGCCATCCCACGTTTCATGGCACCCTCCGTTTGGCCGACACTACCAGTACGATACCAAGGAGCACCATCAGCGCAACCAAGGCTCCGAGTGCGGCCAACTTTCCCTCGGTCTGGGTATTGAGCGCAATGAGCGCAAAGGCCGTCGCCACGATGTAGAGCACGCTCACAGTCGCCCGAGGCGATAGGCCGGCCGCCAGGAACCGGTGGTGGAGGTGCTTGGTATCGGCCTGAAAGAGCGACTGGCCCGTCACGAGTCGACGGGTGACCACCCAGAGGAAGTCGAGGAGTGGGATACCCAGGACCAGCGCGGCAGTCGCAAACTTGGCCCCGGAGATAATCGCAAACACCCCCACCATGAATCCAAGGAACATTGAGCCGGTATCGCCGAGGATAATGCTCGAGGGGTGCCAGTTGTACGGCAGGAACCCAAAGGCCGCGCCAGCGACGATGGCGGCTAAGAGGGCGGTGGCCGGCTGGTCAACCACCGGCGACAGGGCCAGGAAGAAGATCGCGGTGGCGGCAATCCCAGACAGGCCACTCGTCAGGCCGTCGAGTCCGTCAAACCAGTTCATGACATTGACCATGGCCACCAGCCAGAGTGGGATGAGCACCCACGACCACTCTCCGATGCTGATGTTCGGCCCGCCAAGCGGATCGGTAATCCACCAGATTCGAATCCCGAACGCCACCACCACCAGAGCAGCGATGACTTGGAGTCCAAGCTTGACGAGCGGCGAGAGACCATACCGGTCGTCCCAGTAGCCGGTGGCAACGAGGATCAGGGCGCCCAACAAGACACCCAGGAGATTCCGATCAATCCCACTGATCGTCGACTCCACGAACCGGAGGGAGTCTGGCGCAAAGACAAGGTAGAGTCCAACCACCACCGAGAAGCTGGCCACGATCGCCAGCCCGCCCATCCGAGGGAGGCGCCGGGCGTGGAGATCCCGCGGCCTAGGTGGCGGCACCGCAATGTTGCGGGCCAAGAGGAAGTCGCGCAGGACCGGTGTCGCGAGTGCCGTCAGTCCAAAAGACAGCAGGAACGGCAGTAAGTACTCAGCCACTATCCCTCCTTCGCCTCCATGCCAAGTACTGCCGCCGTTTGCTTGATGAGCGCGACGACCACGGCTGCTGGCAAGAGACTGTACGAATCCTGACCGGCTTCGTCTGTGACCGTCCACGGCTCCTCGATCACCGTCACGTCCTCGCCGGTCCCTTCAAAACGGTAGGCCGGCGTCAGTTCGTACTGGTCAACCTTGCCCGCCTCACTGACTGGGACGGCATTGCGCAAGTAAATCTTGGGGACGCCCCGCAGGCCCAGGAGCTGTTGCATGATCTTCCGGTCGGCCTCGATCCGATCCCGAATCGCTTCGATCCCGAGTTCGTCACCTTCTTTGGTGACCATCCGCTTGGGATCGGGGCAGTCCGGGTTATCACAGATGAGGTAGTGCGAATCGTGCTCGGCATCGTAGCCGACCTCCTTGGTGCGCAGGAGCTTCATGTTACGCGGCGTTTGGCAAGTGGGGCAGACGACCCGGTTCTTCATCCGTTCGTCCATGACCGTTTCCGGCACGCTGATGAAGACGAGAAAGTCCGGATCGTTCCGGTAGTCCATCAGTTCACGGAAGTAGAGTGAGTACGGAATCTGGTCAAAGTTGCGCGGGAAGCCGTCGATG
>JACQIO010000016.1 GCA_016198415.1 Candidatus Berkelbacteria bacterium
CCGCAGGGCGTGAACATCATGGAGTTCTGCACCCAGTTCAACGAGCAAACTCGTCAGCTGGGCGACACCGTCATTCCCGTCGAGATCACCATCTTCGAGGACCGAACCTTCACGTTCATCATGAAGCAGCCGCCCGCAGCCATCCTCTTGCGCAAGGCGGCTGGGGTGGAGAAGGGCGCTGGCCTGGTGGGTAAGGAGAAGGTCGGCAAGGTCACCCGCGCCAAGCTCAGAGAGCTGGCCGAACAGAAGATGCCGGATCTGAACGCCAATGACGTTGATGCCGCCATGAGTATCTTGGCCGGCACCGCTCGGAGCATGGGCATCGAGATCGTCGACTGACGCTGCGTCCAAAAGATCGATGGCGAGCTCGACCAAAGACCGGGAGCACATGGCTCCCGGTCTTTGCTGTCTACATGGGCCAGTGACAAGATGTTGTTGTGTATACTGAAGAAAAAGGAGATCCATGGGCTTCGAAGACGAACCAAGTGAAGGGGGAAGGCAGCTTGAATGGCTGCGGCCAGTTGGCAAGGTTGAGCAAGCGAGCGAAAGCGAAGTTGCGCTCGTTGAGCAGGCCATCGAGCTGTACGCGCAGGAGGTCGGCCTCGAGCCGGCAGAGATCGTTGCAGAGATCGCCGAGTTATCTGGGACAGAGGAGATCACGCTGCAAGAGGTGATTACGTGGGCCTACGCCAACGTCCCCGAGGGAGAGGACCCCGAGGAGTTCCTCAAAGGTCACGGGATCATTACGAGTGAGAGCAAAACACTCACGGAAGAATCGTACGATCGAGGAGTTATCCCACGCGATGCATTGGGCATTGAAGGGAATAACGAAGACGGGGCGTGAGCCCCGTCTTCCGTTTGCCCCTCTGAAGGGTGTATGGGTCTCCTTCTCACGAAGGATTTTACCAGGCTCTAATATGTGACTATTGTAGCCTTGGACCCAGTTCTTAGAGAGGAGTTCCGTTGCCGCCGCAGCACACCCAAGGAGGGGAAGGGCGTGCGCGAGTCAGCAACGGACTCCTCGCCAGGAACACCTCAGATGGTTGTTAGGCAAGTGCCGAACGTGAGCAATCTGTATACATCTCACGTTCGGAAAACTCTATCAGAAAGAGGGAGGAATGTCAAGGGTACGTGACACGATCAGTTTTGGGGCGATCTACGCGGCGCTCGCCAGTGAGTACCAGTTTGGAGCTCGTCACTTTGCGTACCTACGAGCCACCGGGAGGCCGCTCAGCGGACTCTGGGAACTGTCGGTCGAGGATCTGCTGCGGCTTGGGATCCCTCAAGCGATCGTCGAGCTCTTTGCCTCAGTTCGAACGCAACGGGACCCAGTCAGGGAGTGGGAGAAGCTCGCGGCCAGCGGCATTGACCTCATCACCATCGAGGATCCGGACTACCCCTCGCTGCTCCGAGAGCTGGCCGTTCCGCCAGCCGTCCTTTACGTTCGAGGGGTGCTCTCTGAGGACGTGGCCGTGGCCATCGTGGGAACGCGGAAGATGACCCAGTACGGTCGCCGCGTTGCGACCGATCTGTGCCACTGTCTGGCTGGAGCGGGGGTGATCACCGTCTCGGGTCTAGCCCTGGGGATTGACGGCCAGGTGCACCGAGAAACTCTCCAAGCCCATGGGAAAACCTGGGCGATTCTGCCGGGTGGCGTCGATGTTCCCTACCCAGCGGCCCATCGCGGTTTGGCGCGTGAGATCGTTGCGGCCGGTGGTGCGCTCGTCAGTGAGTTCCCACCGGGGAGCATCGCCGCCAAGCATCACTTTCCCATCCGCAACCGGATTATCGCGGGTCTCGCGCGGGCGACCGTGGTGGTGGAGGCCATGGAGCAGTCCGGCTCGCTCTTGACCGCTCGGTCAGCCCTGGAGGCCAATCGGGACGTCTTTACGGTTCCGGGCTCGATCTACTCGCCATACAGTGCCGGACCGCACCACCTCATTCAGATGGGTGCCAAGCTTGTCCACGATCCCAAGGACATCTTGACCGAGCTGCACCTGGATGATCGGATCGTTGATCCGAGGAACGTCACCCCCGATTCGGCTGAGGAAGCCACGATTTTGGATACGCTCAGTACGAACGTGATGGATGTGGATCAGCTGTCCGAACTCACTCGCCTTGAGCCGGCTATGCTGATCAGCACATTAACGCTCATGGAGATGAAGGGCCGGGTCCGGAATCTCGGTGCCAATCAGTACGTCCGAACGTGAGAGGTGTAGACGTGGCGACGCGTCCGCCTAGACGGACGCGTCGGATGGTTAGGGGGAGATGGATCGAGGGCGAAAGCACCAGAGTCGACCCCGGCGCCAGAACTCGTAGCGCTGGAGGACCTCCTCGATCTCATCTTCCCAGTGATAGCGGAGGACGTGGTGTCCGGCATGAACGATGATGACTGCCGGTCGACCTCCCTGTGTCAGGCTCACCTGGTTCGTTAGAACATCGAGAACCCGCTCGTTGCGAAGGCCCTGCTGGCCCTGTGCGAACTCGCGTCGGACCTTGTCGCCGGAGATGAGGCGACGCCCGTCCTCGGCCACCAGGGAATCCGGTCCGGTATAAGGCCCCGCGTGTCCAACCCATCGCTCAGTGATGATCCGCCCGAGCTCGTCGCGGACCTGGTCGCAGTCGAACAGGAGCTTGCCGGACCACCGGTTGGGTAGTTTCGTCCCCTCGATCCGGACCCGGCACTTCATCAACGAACGCTGGAGGAGGATCGGGAGGACGGCCGATTCCGAGAACCGACCAATCTCCCTGAGCCTGAGGTCGTGGAGAATGGCCCGGAGCGGGCGCATCCGTTGTCCATACGTACGTGAATCCACCGCTGGCTTTCGTGCCACTGTCTCACATCCCTTCGGCGGTGATAGGCCGGTTATGGCAGACAATCGCCAGCTCGTCAATCGTGGTACCATGGGTTGACACCAGAGGGCAAGAGGGGTAGAGAAGTCAAGTCTATGGCCAAACACCTCGTCATTGTCGAGTCGCCCGCCAAGGGACGGACGATTGAGAAGTACCTGGGGAAGGACTACCAAGTCCTCGCCTCCTACGGTCACGTCCGAGATCTGCCTAAATCGAAGCTGGGCGTGGACGTTGAGCACGGGTTTGCACCGCAGTATGTGGTCCCCACCAAGGCCAAGAAGGCCGTGACCGCCCTCAAGAAAGCGGCCGAGTCGGCCGAGACCGTCTACCTGGCGACAGACTACGATCGCGAGGGTGAGGCAATCGCTTGGCATGTCGCCGAAGCAATGAGCCTTGGCAAGTCAACAGTCAAAGGTCAGAGGTCAAAGGTGCATCGCATCACCTTTCACGAGATCACGAAGTCGGCCATCCAGGACGCCGTTGCCCATCCGCGGGAACTCGATCTGGATCTCATCAACGCCCAACAAGCGCGCCGGGTTCTGGACCGGCTCGTTGGGTACACGCTCAGCCCCTTCTTGTGGCGGAAGGTGATGAAGGGACTCTCGGCTGGCCGCGTCCAGTCGGTAGCGGTCCGCCTCGTCGTGGAACGAGAGCGAGAGATCAAGGCCTTCACGGCCGAGGAGTACTGGACGATCGAGGCGCTCCTGGCGGCGGGCGGCGAGGAGTTCACCGCTGGTCTTGCCGAGTACGCGGGCCAGAAGCTGGACAAGCTCTCCATTCGCACCGAGACCAAGGCGCGTGAGATTGAGACGGCGCTGGCGGGTGCCGCCTACACGGTCCGCTCCATTGAGACGAGTGAGAAGCAGAAGCGTCCCTCGCCACCCTTCACCACCTCCACGCTCCAGCAACAGGCCTCGCACCGACTCCACTTCTCGGCCAAGCAGACCATGAAGCTCGCGCAAGATCTCTACGAAGCTGGTCACATCACCTACATGCGGACCGACTCCATGAACCTGGCCAATGAGGCCCTGACGGCGATTCGCTCGCTTGTGGAGAAAGGCTTCGGCAAGGACTACCTGCCGGCCGAGGCGATCCGCTACAAGACGCGGAGCAAGGGCGCCCAAGAGGCCCACGAGGCGATTCGGCCCACCGATGTCACCGTCACGCCAGAGCGGATCAGTACCGAGACGGAGAAGCACCAGAAACTCTACCGGCTGATCTGGCAGCGGGCCGTAGCCTGTCAAATGGTCCCGGCGCGCCTCAAGGCCCAGACGGTCCTGATCGAAGCGGGCAGTCAGGCGGTCTTCAAGGCCACCGGCAACGTCGTCACCTTTGACGGCTATATGCGAGTCTGGCCAACCGCCCGTGAGGATACTATCCTCCCGACCCTCGCCGAGCGTCAGGTTGTCGACTTCAAGAGCCTGACTACCGAGCAGCACTTCACCGAGCCACCGGCCCGCTACTCGGAGGCCACCCTCGTCAAGGCGCTCGAGGAGCGGGGGATTGGGCGGCCGAGCACGTACGCGCCTACCCTCTCGACCATCCAAGACCGCGGCTACGTCCAGCTCCTGGAGCGGCGCTTCCACCCTACAGAGGTGGGGGAGACCGTCATCACCATTCTCACCGAACACTTCCCCAACATCGTCGACTACGACTTCACCGCGCAGATGGAGGAGAACCTGGACCACGTGGCCGAGGGCACAACCGACTGGACCAAGCTCCTGGCCGAGTTCTGGACGCCGTTTGAGAAAACGGTCGAGGCCAAGACCGAGTCGGTCAAGAAAGTGGACATGACCGAGGAGCTGGACCGGAAGTGCCCCAAGAGCGGGCACACCCTCCTCATCCGTCACGGTCGCTTTGGCAAGTTCATTGCCTGCTCCGGCTTCCCGGACTGCCGCTACACCGAGCAGATTGTTCAGAAGACGGGCGTCCAGTGCCCCGAGTGTGGGCAGGGCGAGCTAGTGGCCAAGCGGACGCGCAAGGGCAAGACGTTCTGGGGGTGCGAGCGCTATCCGGACTGCAAGCACGCCACGTGGAAGGATCCGCGGAAGCAGGCGGCCGACGAATCGACCGAGCCAAAGTCGGGCGACACTGTCCCGACAGAATAATCGCGTCAGGATCTCCTCGGGAGTGGAAGGCGCGCTGAGTGATTGACGGAGGCAGCCGCCTCTGGTACGCTCCGGCGTCGCTCATTCACAACTGAGGCCTTCCACAAATCGAGCCACATGGCGATGAATCTTTCCGTCGCCAGCTGATCTCGGTTTGTGGAGGGTTGAATGTCCAAGGTACGATACTACCTGATCGCAGTGCTGTTTCTAGTTCTTGCCGCGGGGTGTAGTGAGCGGCCCAAGGATGTGGAGACCGGCTTCATCCCCCAGCTGGGGGTGGAGTGGAAGAAGATGGCTCGGCCCGATGGGAGCGCGATCATCTCCTACACGTTCGGGTCGGATTACAGCAGCGTGGAGCTCGTCCCCGATGTCGGAGGGCAAGGATACATCCACCTCTTCGTTCGGTGCGAGCTCAGGGGCGTGTCCCACACCTGTCCGCTGCCCGGGGTCAGCGGGAACAACGATGACGTCCGGGTCTACATCGACTCCAACCTCGTCGCCGCGTGGTACCCGCCGGGAGGAGGACGCTAGGAGCAGGAGTGGCTATTGGGGCGGGGGTGCACTGCACCCCCGCCCTTCAACGTATCAGTCGCTGTTCCCGACCGACTCCACTCCACGCGCATACTCGTGCGTCTCCGTCAGATCAAAACAGAGAGGTTAGCCGAGACCCCGATGTGTCCAGAGTACTCCACTTCGGGAGTGGATAACAGGGAACACATCGGGAGTTTTGACTTTTCACCTTTCACCATTCACGATTCACCACGTCATGCGTCATCTCCCAAAATCCATCCAGCGGGTTATGGAAGAACTCGGCAAGCTGCCGGGGATTGGCCCCAAGTCAGCCGGCCGGCTGGCCTTCTACCTGGTCAAGCGCCCGCGCGAGCAGGCCGAACTCTTAGGCGATGCCATCCGCCACCTCCACGAGACGATTCGGTTCTGCTCCACCTGCTTCAACCTCACGGAGGCCGATCCCTGCCTCATCTGCACCGATCAGCACCGCGACGCTGCCCTTCTGTGCGTAGTGGAACAGCCGCTCGATACCGTCGCCCTCGAGAAAACCGAGTTCAATGGCCGCTACCACGTCCTGGGTGGGGCGATCTCACCGATCGATGGCATTGGCCCAGCGCAGCTCCGCCTCCGAGAACTGATCGAGCGCCTCAAGCGGGATCCAGCCATCAAGGAGCTCGTCATTGCCACCAATCCCTCACTGGAGGGGGAGGCCACGGCGCTCTACCTGCAAAAGCAAATCACTGAGGCAGGCCTGAAGATCCAGATCACCCGCATCGCCCACGGGTTGCCGATGGGTGGGGACCTGGAGTACGCCGATGCCGTCACCCTCACTCGGGCCATGGAGGGGAGACGAGCGTACTCCAGCTAAATTCGAAGCACGAAACCGTTTGGGTTTTTATGCGTCGCTTGACGTTTCCATCCAAAGAGTCTACCCTCGCACTCAATTAGGAGCTATCTGGCTTGGTCGACATGGTCGCGAGCCAAAGGGAGGGTAGATGGCACAGCAGACGTACTTTTGCCTGGAGTGCAAGCAGGAGACGGCGCTCCGCAGCTGCGAGCTCTGTGGCGAGCAGACCGAGGCGCTGAACGTCAAGGACGATCCATTGCTCGGCCAATCCACGAATGGCCTGGCCTACTCAACCGGCCACGAGGACGATCTATACCTGTAGCCATCCAGCTCCACAACACGCGGACCCGTCGTCTCGAGCCCTTCCAGCCCCTTCAACCCAACGAGGCCGGCATCTACACCTGTGGGCCAACGGTCTACCAGTACACCCACCTGGGGAACTTTCGGACCTACGTGGTGTCTGATCTCCTCCGGCGCCTCTTGGAGTACCAGGGTTTCGCCGTCAAACACGTCATGAACATCACGGACGTTGGCCACCTGGTGGGGGATGGGGACGAGGGCGAGGATCGGTTGGAAGTGGGTGCCAAGCGAGAGGGCAAGACTGCCTGGGAGATTGCCAGCTACTACACCGATGCCTTCCTCCACGATCTTGCTCGCCTCAACCTCCGTCAGCCCCACGTCCTGCCGCGGGCAACTCAGCACATCCCCGAGCAGATCGCCCTCATCGAGCAGCTGGAGACCAAGGGCTTTACGTACCGAACGGGCGACGGGATCTACTTTGAGACCAGCAAGTTGTCAGACTACGGATCCCTCCTTGGTCAGGACCGAGACCAGCTCTTGGCTGGGGCGCGGGTTGAGGTCAACCCAGAGAAACACCACCCCGCCGACTTTGCGTTGTGGAAGTTTTCGGAGGACAGAAGACAGACGACAGAGGACAGAGCCGATTCGTCCTCCGTCATCCGTCCTCCGTCATCCGAAAGAAGGCAGATGGAGTGGGACTCGCCCTGGGGCGTCGGCTTCCCGGGCTGGCACATCGAGTGTTCGGCCATGAGCGTCAAGTACCTCGGCCAGCCGTTCGATCTTCACATTGGTGGCGAAGACCTCGTTTTCCCGCACCACACGAACGAGAGTGCTCAGACAGAGGCGGCCACCGGCCAGCCCCTCGCCAACTACTGGCTCCATGGGGCGTTCATGAGCGTTGATGGCGCCAAGATGAGCAAGTCGCTCGGCAATACCTACACCGTCGAGGACGTGGTCAAGCGGGGCCACGATCCATTGGCGTTCCGCTACCTCACGCTCCAGACCCACTACCGCAAACCGCTCAACTTTACCTGGGAGGCGGTCCAGGCGGCCGATCAGGCGCTCGCCAACCTTCGGGCCCTCGTCCGCGAGCTTCCAGAAGAGGGGACCGAGCTCGATCCTGCTACCGAGGAGGAGTTTCGGACCCACATCGGCCATGATCTGGGCCTGCCGCAGGCGCTGGCGCTCTTCTGGGACGTGCTCAAATCAGACCGAGAAGCAGGGGAAAAGACCACAGCCGTTCAACACTGGGACCAGGTTTTTGGCTTGGGCTTGGCCGATCAACTCGGGAAGCTCGAAGAAATTCCGACCGAGGTGAGTGCCCTGGTGGCCAAGCGCGAGCAGGCGCGGGGAGCGGGGGAGTACGGCCAGGCCGACGAGCTTCGATCCAAGCTGACTGACCTGGGCTACACCGTCGACGACACCCCCGACGGTCCCAAGGTCCATCGAGTCGAAAAGCCAACAGAACTGTAGACTCTTTCACCACCCCACCTACACACCGGAAGTGTAGGTTGGGTGGTGTTATAATGCGGGCATGGCAGTCCGGCACGAATCGATCATTACCGGCGAGGTCTATCACGTCTTTAATCGTGGCGTTGAGAAGCGAGATCTGTTTATTGACGATGTCGATCGTCAGCACTTTCTCGATGTCCTCAGCTTCTACCTAGACGAAGTTCAGGCAACCCGCTTCTCATTTCTCACCACAAAGCAGCGACAAAGAATGCTGCAGAAAATGCCCACGCATCCGCGCGTTGAGATCTTGGCCTACTGCCTGATGGGCAACCACTTCCACCTGATCATCCGCCAGTTGGGCGACGAGGGGATTCGGCGATTTCTCCACCGGGCGCTGAACAGCTACGCTCGATACTTCAACACCCGATACGAGCGAGTCGGTGCGCTCTTCCAGGGTCGATTTCGTGCTGTCCGGGTGACGAGTGATGCCCAGCTTCTTCACCTGATCCGTTACCTTCATCTCAACCCATACGTGAGCCATCTTGTGGAGACGCTCGACTCGTACACGTGGAGCTCTCACCCCCTCTATGCTGCCCAACGAGAGACACGACTCGTCCGCATCACTCAAGGCATGAGTTTCTTTGACAATGACCCAGAGCGATACCGGAAGTTCCTTGAGGATTATCAGGAGTACGCACGTTCGTTGCATCTCCTCCGGGACATCGCCGAGCAAAGCCGCTGATTTCACACCACCACCCTTTCACTCCGGAAGTGTAGGTGGTGTGGTGAGGGGTTAGGGTGGGCTTGACAGATGCCACATCCTGGTGTATCATCTCGCTGTTCCTGGCGCTTCAATCACATGGTTCCTCTTCGCGCCGGGGACGTTCACAACAAAGATGGAGGCGGGCTGGGATGCGCACCCCTAGCCACCACGCCTCCTCGTTCCGGCCCTTGTTGGTCGGACGAAAGCCTGGTGCGCACCCTGGGTCCGGTGAGCGTTTGACGCTCCAAGCCGTACCCAAGGTTCATGGCCTCGCCCTTGCGCCGGTTCGAACCCGGCTGCCACTCATTTGGTTTGTCGGGCGAGGCAAACCGGAGGCGGTGATCTGACCAGCGATCCGGGCTGGTTAGGGAGATCAAGATCATCGCTGATGCGGGAGCGTCGTGCCGAGGGCTGGGCCTCGGCACTGTCACTGGATTCCCGGAAGAACTGGGTCCAGGATGCTCCGGGACGGAGAGAGCTGCGCTGGTGGTTGACTCCCACCTAAGCCAACTCGGCTGCTCTCCTCCTATCCCACCCGTCACCCCCACTCGCGGGACGCGTGCCAGGCCTTCGGGTCTGGACCCACGAGCGGGGCTTGCAGGCCGCACTGCGTGGCCACCCACGAAGACCTCCACTTCCCCCACCGAAGCGCGCGATGGGGCCCCGGGATCACTCGGCGGAGGCACTCATGAGGAGTCGGCGGGGTGCGTTGCACCCACCCGGGGCACCACCCCGTCGACCTCCTCCCACAAAAAGCGCCGTAGGGCGCACACACCGGGCCGGCTCATCGCGAGCCGGCCCTTCCTCATGTCATCACCAATTGACAACCGCCGCGCCTTCAGGTATGGTGACGCGTTCTTGCACCAGAACAATTCGGACAACGAAACGCTCCTTTTGGGGCGCGTTCTGCGTGCAGACAGATCACACGCGGGCGTGGCCCGCATGAGGAGAAAGTCAAAATGTTCAAAGTTCTGTTCGTTCAAACCATCGGCCTCGTCATGACCCTCGGCCTCGCTGGGCTGGCGCTCGGGAGCCTCCGGCTCCTCTGGGCAGCGCACCGGGACAATGGGTCCTACTCGTCCCGAACGCCGTGTTGGCCGGAGCGCCGGACCTGGTGGCTGCGGGGTGCCAGTTGCATCGTGGCTGCCTGGAGTGCGTACGCACTGGGGAGGATCTTGGCGCCAGACACCTGGCTCTGGTTCTTCCTGGTCACGTACACGACGACCTGGCTGACGCTCTCTACGCACCTCAGCCGGACGATGTGGCGGACCAACTCCCGTCAGCCGCGGATCCATCGCCTCTCATGGGGTGTGGCGATCTTCGCACTGATGGGTGGCACCATGACCGTCCTCGCGACCACTTGGTCCCTGTTCATGGTGGCGGCAATCTTTGTTGCCCTGCCACGGATCTGGGAGTGGTGGTCCGAGTGGTTCCAGGATGTGCGGTACCGCCGGCACCGGCCGGTCGCCGCGCTCGGCATGGGGCTGGCGATCCTCGTCGGCCTGAGCTGGATCACAGTCATGAGCGGGCGCGTTGCCATCGAAGCCCTCTTGGGGACGAAGGTTATCGTGCGGGCCGGCGGAGTCGTTACGCCGCCGCCACCTCCGCCGCCGGTGGCGCTTCCCAAGTGGATCCTCGGCAAAGGGGTCTGGATCGTCAACCTTGACCACGCCGAGGGCGGGGACCTCGAGGCCATCGTGGCGAAGGCCAAGAAGTACCACGCCGACCACCTCCTGGTGAAGCTCTTTGACTCAGAGTGGGATGAGGGGCCGTGGATCCCGTTTCACGGCGCCGACATCCGCCCGGTGGCCAAGGAGCTCATCGCGCTCGCCCACGCCGAGGGCATCAAGGTCTACCTCTGGGGGTACGTCTACGGCAAGCGGACCCAGTGGGAGATCGGGCTCGTCCGGGAGTGCCTCATGCTCAACCCCGACGGCTTTGTCTATGACGCCGAGGGGGAGTGCAAGAAGGAGGGCCGAACCGAGAACCTGGAGGAGATCTGCCGGTCGGTTACGGAATGGCGGGACAAGTACCGGCCGAACGCACTGCTCGGGTTCTCGTCGTTCGACGGGACGATCATGCACGCCGACGGAGGGTTCCCGTACGCGGTCTTCGACCGCTACTGCGAGGTCTTCATCCCCCAGTGTTACTGGAAGGATGATGCCACCGGCACTCCAGCCGATCGTCTCAGCTGGGCGTCGGAGCAGTGGGTCGCCTCGGCGGCCAAGTACCGTGCGCGGGGGGCAGGCAAGTCGTTCGATCGAATCCTCCCGGCTGGCCACGCCTACGACCCCAGACTCAACAGTAACCTTCGGGAGATCCCGTATGAGGAGGTCGTGGACTTCCTTGAACGGGCCGAAGGCTTCTGGGGGGTGTCGCTGTACACCTACGAGTTTATGGGGCCGGAGCAGTGGCAGGGCTTCCGGGACGGGCCCGGGTCGCTCCGGGAGAAGGCCGAGCGGTACGGCGAGGAGCTGCGCAAGGCGCGGGAGGCTAAGCGTAGCGGCAAGAAGGGAAAGGAGGGCTGAGCAGAGGTCCGTGGGGAGCAATCCCCCGGACCTCTTTCCTTTTTGGGCTGCTTCTGGTCGTAACGACCTCGGCGCGTCTACAAATGACCAATAATCAAACTCCAATAACCAGACAAGTTCCAATATCCAATGTTCAGTTTGGTTATTCGGACCTTCGGTTATTGTCTGATCATTGAGGCTTGGTCATTGGTCATTGCCTCGCGCACCCTGCTCCTATTGAACCACCCCTGTTGGCAGCGTCGAATGGGTCTGCGGCCGGGTGAACATCAAGGCATTGACAGGAGGAGAGGTACGTGCTAGACTCCCGAGTTCGCTGCTGGTACAGTGCGTTCAGAGGGACGCACGTCCAGTTGCTTTCCACCAAGTAGAACGTCATTCCACTCTGGTCCGGCTAGGAGCTGGGAGAGTTGTCTGCGAGCCTTGCTCAACGACTTTGCCCCTCCTTCCCAGCTGTCCCCTGAGGATACTCGAGCTCGCTCCGCTTGCCGGAGAGGGTACGTGGCCTGGCTGGACCAGAGGGAATGACACTTAAGGAGGGGATCGTGGGGCACGACTATGACCAACGAAACTCTCCGAAGTGGCACCCAATCTCCTGAAACGAACCGGCCGGACAACGCGCCGGCTTTTGGCGTTGTGGGTGAGCGACTGGCCGCCCTCGGCGAGCGCATCCGCTCGGGGTTCGCAGAGGGTCGCGAGCAGGCGATGGCCGCCGCCCGCGGGCGGATTGCGGCTGCTCCCACCCTGGAAGCGGCTGCGGCCGAGGGGCTCAAGGATCGCCTGACGCCAGAACTCAAGGCCGCCCAAGAGCGCGATGGCACTGCCTGGTACAACCAAGCCCGCGCCTGGCTCAAGCATCCCGAGGTTCGCAAGGCCCGGACTGGTCTCTCCATCGCTGCCACCGGCGCCGGCTTCTTTGGGCTGGCCACCGCTAACCTGCCGCTCGTGGCCGGTGCGGTGGCGGCTCGCTTTGGCCTGGCCGCCCTCGGTTCCTACAACCTGGCCCAAGAAATCCAACTCAACCGCGATCTCCATAAGGACACTAGCCGCGAACTCACGGGGCTCGAAAAGCTCGTCGGCGTCTTCACGCGGCGTGGCCAGGGCCTCGATGAGGCAACTGTGGCCGGGATGAGTCGCGATCAAGCCCAGGCCCGGATTGCCGCGACGGTCGCGACGGCCCGGGCGGCCGATATCACCGATGCCCGTGCCATCAGCCAGCAAGCCGCCTTTGATCAACTGCTCGTCAAGTCGACGCTCAGTGCCCAGACCGAGAAGCGCTTGGAACAACTTCGCAGCGCAATGGCAGCTCGCCTGATTCGAGCTGAGCGGGGCTTGGGCAAGCGCGCTGCCCTCGATGAGGCCGAGGTGACTGCCTACGCGGTGACTCATCAAGCGGCGATCGATCAAGCCATCGCCGAGCGCGAGGCCAAGCGGGGCGAGTGGGAGCAGACGAACGGTCAGACGCTCAGCAAGACGAGCGCGCTTGTTCGCGGTCACGCTCAAGCACGTGCCGACGTTGCCACGGTCCTGGCCGGTGCTGAGATCCAGCTGCCAGCCGCCCGCACGCAGGCCAAGCACCGAACGATCCTCTCCGGTCTGATTGGTCTGGGGATGGGCGCCCTGTCTCTCTTCATGGGTGGCGTAAGTAAGCTGGAGTCCGCCAAGGACGCAGCTGAGGCCGCTGCCACTGGCGTGACCCCGGACGTGGCCGGCCCGCCTGATGCCACAACTTTGGGAGAGACGCCAGTGCCCCGACCCGGTTTGCCGATCCCAGCGCCTGCAGCGGCGGCGCCGGCACATGAGGCTGGTGGTCTTGGCCGTGAGGCGCTCCAGAACGCTGGGACGGCCGCGCGCGCCATCGCCAGCGGGCGTGAGCACTTCCATGCCAATCTTGTCGACACGCTCCGGGCCGGCCTGGAGCAGGCTGACTACCAAGGCACCACCCAGCCAATCCACGCGGCGGTCAATGCCCTGGTCCACAACCACCTGACCGACGGCTTTGATCTGTCCGTGGTCAACACGGAGAATGGCCAGTCGCTCGCGCAGTACCTCCTCTACCACGCGGACGAGCTGGCTGACCCAGCCAATGAGGCCAAGCTCTACGATCTCCTGTCCCATGACTTCTCAACCGCTGAGCTGGGTGAGCGGATGGCGCTGGCCGTGACTGGTGAGGTGGACGCGTCCGCGCTCGAATCAACCGTTGGGGCTGCCGCAACTGCCGCTGAGGGCGCGGCCGGAGCGCAGGAAGTCTTTGTCAACGAGCACGTCCAGGCTGCTCTCGATGCCCTTGAGTCCACAGAGACGCGGGGCGTGGTCACGCCGGACCAGGTGGCCCCGCTCAACCGATTGATTCTCAAGAGTGAGGATGTCCGTGAGGCGTTGGCCCTCGAGGGTCCCCACGGTGGTGAGACTAATCAGATTACGAACGTAGAGAGACTCCACGCAGGCCAGGCCGCTCCTGCGGTGACACACCTGAGCGACGGTCGGCTCCGACTCATCTACATGTTAGACGGTCGGGATATGTCTCTTGAGCCGGTGGCCGATCCGCAGAAGCTGACGGTCACCCTCGACTCAGCCGGCCACGTTGTCAAGGCCGAGAGCGAGCTCCTGGAGCACGGGAATTGGATGAAGGATCCGGAAACGTATCCAGAGCCGGTTCCAGCAGCGCCGGCTGAGCCCGTGCCCGCACCAGAGGCCGTCAAGCCTGGCAACTTCACGGTTGTTGAGGATGGTCCAACCCAGTCACCGGTAACTGTGGCCACGTCGCCCAGCTTCACGGTCGTAGAGGATCGGGCGACCCTGCCTGTCGAGTCTGCACCAGCGTCAGTGACCCCAGTTCCAGCCGAGGCACCCCCGCAAATCGCTGCCCCAGCCGAACCGACCGAGCCAGAGGCACCGACTGCTCCGGTGACGACCGAGGAAGTCAAGGCGACGCCGATTCCTACCGAGGCGCCACCGGCTGAGGCAGTCGTCGAAGAGACCGAGCAGCCGAACCGCACGGTCCTTGACCCCAACCAACCCTGGCTGACGCTCCCGCCTGAGGGATCCGAAGAGACAGCTGAGGTGGAACCAGAAGCGGCCAAGCCAGAGGAGTCGACTGAGGACACGCCGAACATTACTGCAACACCCACTGATGTAGCCACGCCAGTTCCCACAGAGGAACCACCGGCCGAAGCGTCGGAACCAGTGGTTCGGGAGTCACCTCTCGCCAAGCCGTCGGATGGTGAGGTGGCACCCACGCCAACTGGCAAGTACGAGGCGGTTGGTATCTAAGTCACGAACGTAGATCACGTAGCCCGTTGAGGCTGCTTCCCGTCCAGGAGGGCGGGGAGAGGGCCTGAAGGGGAAGGCAGGTTCCTTCACAACTTGGGGAAGACAAAACATTTTTGCCCGCAAGGGCACGGAGGGAGTACGAGACAATGAAGAGGTATTTTTCAACGGTGACGGTGACGGTGACGGTGCTGCTCGCGATGGCGATGGTTCTGGTCTTGCTGGGTACGAACCCGGTGCAGGCCAAGGAGACGCCGCCGCGGAGTGGGTTCTGGGACTTCAAGTGGATCCTCGGGGGCTGGGACGACTGGAAGAAGGTCGGCGTCAAGGCGATGCTCCTGGTCGGCGTGCCGGCCGAGTATCACCCGGACGACAGCTGGAACTTCGACGACCCGAACACCGGGTTGCCGCAGGGTCTCCAGCTCCGCCTGATCACGGTCGGCGACTCGGTCCGCAAGGAGATCGATGGCGATGGGGCTGAGTTCGTGGTCCACATGAACAACGACGGCGCCCCGGGCTGGACCGAGGTTGGTCGGTGGCCGACCACCTTCGTGGACACCACGATCGATCTCAGCGGTCGCAAGCCGGGTCCGCTGATCATCCGCGCCTACCTGGATGCGGGTGATCACGACGAGGACTCGTACGAGTTGCTCGGACGGTGGATCATCCCCCGGGAACAGGTGTTCCGGGCGATGGGCATGGAACCGCCGGCTCGGCCGGGGGATGCCATCCTGCCTCAGGGAACCCTGACCGGCACCGTGCTGGTCACCCTGGAAGGTGGGAGCATCGCCGAGGGCTGGGTCTCGGTCTACTGGGACGACCCCAACACCCCGGCTGCCGACTGGCTGAAGATCATTAGTCGGCCCGTCCTGGGTCCGACCTACTTCGAACAGGTGCCGGCTGGTCGCGTGACCATCCGGATCTACGACCCGACCGGCACCCAGTGGGAAGTCCCTGGGCCGGAAGCGCTCCTGTTCCCCGAACTTCGCCCTGGGGGGATGGCCGAGATTCGGATTCGCAGGGTGAAGACGACCGGCGGCCCGACCGCCAGCACAGGAGGAGGTGGGGTGCGATGAACGAGCACCTGAAGAAGACGGCCAGGCGCCCAATGTCGAACGGGACGCTCTGGCTGGTGCTGGTGGTCGCGCTCTGCGCGCTCTCGCCGGCTTTCGCGTTCGACGCGTCTAACGTCTGGTACTGGGAGAACTACGGCGGGGACAAGCGGAACCCGCTCGGAGTTCGTTCCTGGAGCCAGTACCGCGACTGGTTCATCTCGGCGGCTGGGCAGAACGATCTCCGGCGGGTCAACCTCCTGCCGGAGGTGGCCGAGAAGATGCTGGAGATGGTCAACCAGCGGCGCTGGGACGGCCGGGTCTACACCTGGCCGGACGGCTGGTCGGCGCGCCTGTCCAAGGCGGTGGTCAAGAAGGGTGATCGGTACGACGCCCTCACCTTCAACCCCGCCGGCGTGACGGAGGTGAACGTCGAGGTCGCGTGGAAGGGCCAGAGCTCCGAGACGGTCTACCGCGTGGAGGTCTGGCAACCCGACGGCATCGGGTGGTCGCTGGACACGTTCCCCAAGTGCGTGAACGGGGGCGTGTTCAGCATCCTGACCATCAAGCCGCCGCCTCCGCCGGTGATTCCGCCCCGGACGCCGATTCCGCCGGAGACGCCGCCGCCCACTTACCGCTACCGGCCGGTGTCGGTGCCGGGGATCGCCCTCAACTACGGCGAGCACCGGTCCGCGGAGGTGAAGGGCAACCTGGGTGCCTTCCTGGGGGTCCTGGGTAAGTGGCTGGGAAAGCCGGTCACCAACTTGAGCTTCGCGACGGGTGCCGTGACCGGTGCTAACGCGTACGCCCAGGGCGGGCAGGTGGGAGCGGTGTCGGCGGTCACGGGACCGATCGACGTCCGCAACGCCCAGTTCCAGGGCCAGGGGCAAGGCCAGCTGACCATCGTCCCCATCGTGAACAACGTTGGGGACGGGAATGCTGGCTCGGCGGCTGGGGCTGGGACGGTGACCGCGCCGGTCATCCAGGCCCCGGGCGGGGCCGGCCCCATCGAGATCAACGACTAACCAGCCGGCTCACTCGCGCTTCGGCGCGGATGGGCTCGGCTCTCTGGAGGGAAGGAGGGGAAACCCCACTCCACTGCGCAAGCGGTGGGGTGGGGGAGTACCTCCTCTGCTTGAACACTCGAGCCGAGGCGCGTACTCCGCGAGACAGAGATTACAACCCGAGGAGGACAACCCATGAGCAAGTTGCTCACCCTGATCGCCGTTGTGCTGATGGCGATCCCGCAAGCGGCATTCGCGACGGAGGACGGCGTGCACGTCGCGGTCCTGCAGGCCGAGGAGCTGGCCACGGAGGAGAACAACAACTCCGAGGTCGGGCAGACCCAGACGGTGGATGACGGCGTTCGCTGGGTCGCGATCGAGCCGCCGCAGGTGGAGCTGCCGGCGCCCCGCATCGAGATGCATCCGGCGACCCTGACCCCCTGGGTCAAGCGGGTCAGCGGCTGCCCGCACTGCGAGCACTGCCAGGCCGAGTCCCAGCAGCGGACCGACCACGGTCAGGTCCCGAACACCGAGTCGGTGTCGACGCTGCTCGAGCGGTTCATGGGCCGGCCGATCACGCTTCCCGGATCGGGATCGGAGCAGCAGAACCCGGTCAACATCCAGCTGCTCAACGTGCAGACACTGCCCCCGACGGTTCACCAGCTGGAGCCGACCACATTCCAGCCCACCGAGGAGCAGATGCTGCGGGCCCGGTTCCTCTGGGAGGAGCGCGTCCGGCAAGGACTCGAGTCCGACCCTGCCGGCATCGTCGACGGAGGGAGGTACAAGAGCGAGTAGAACTGGGGGTCTGACGGCCTGAACCACCACGGGGTGTGTTCGGGCCCTGCCTTCCCACGTCAACACCCGCGTGACCGTCACCGTTTCGATCGCAACTCGAGAGCGAGTGAGACTGAGCGGTTGGCACAAGGGGGACCGTTGACTGGGGAAGTATAGGAACAGGAGCGGCGTCGAGCGGTCGGTCTCGACCGATAGTGCAACGGAAGGGAGGTGAGACAATATGCAAAAGATTCTTTCTCTGCTCGGAGTGGCGGGCCTCTTGATGGTAGCAGCTGGACCATCAACTGCTGCTGCCCAAGATGCCTTTGCCGACCCGATCTTTGCTGGTTTCAACCTCAACTGGGTCAGCAATGCTCAGTTCCAGGGCCAGGGACAAGGTCAGCAAACGATTGTTCCCATTGTCAATAACAACGGGACCAACAACGCTGGGTCTGCCTCGGGTGCCGGGAACGTGACCGTTCCGGTCATCCAGGTGACGCCGGCGCCAACTGCCGGGACGCCTGTTTCAGGCGGTTCTGGCACTGGTACGTGCAATGCCAACGCCAGTTGCGCAACCGTTCCGGTCACGATGGACCCGGCCAGGCCGGCGATCATTGTGAACGGTGGTGACGCGAATGCGGCGGCTGCGGCCTCGGCGGCCACAGCCGGCAACGGTGGTGGTGGCGAGAACGGTGACGGCGGTTCGTCCGCTGCGTCGAGCTCGTCTGCTGCCAACGCTGGTGGCAATGAGAACGGCGCCGGTGGTGCCAATGCGGCTGCGGCTGCATCGGCTGCTTCAACTGGTGGCGGTAAGGGTGGCAACGGTGGCGGGAGCGCCGCTGCCTCAAGTGCTGCCAATGCCGGTGGCAAGGACGGGGCGAGTGCGGCGGCTGCGGCCGCGGCTGGCCCCAATGCCAACGCGGAAGCCAGGGCCGGTGACGGCAAGGCGGAAGCTAAGGCTGAGTCCAAGAGCGAACCAACCAAGGTTGCTCTGGCCAAGGGCGCGCTCCCTAAGGAGCTCCCCAAGGCTGGTGCCGAGGCTGGTGCGCTGGCCGTTGGTCTGACCACGCTGACAGGCGCTGGTTCAGCCCTCCTGGCTCGCAAGCGTAAGCTTGACCTGGCTGACCTCATCGTCGGCTAAGGACGCTCTGGTTGGCTGGTACCAGCTGACTGGAGGCAAAGAGACCCCGCCCGGGGTCTCTTTGTGTTGGTATCACCTTAGTCCTCCCCTTGCCAACCC
The DNA here is from genome assembly GCA_016198415.1 of Candidatus Berkelbacteria bacterium. GTDB lineage: Bacteria > Patescibacteriota > UBA1384 > JACPKC01 > JACPKC01 > JACQIO01. The sequence goes on from JACQIO010000016.1 coordinate 18,702, forward strand.
CTCCTCCTGACACGCTCATTTCAACACGTCACTTCCTCAAAGACACTCTTCGTTCCTGACGGCCGAAGTTTCTTTGGGAGCGTGATGCGTCGAAATGGGGATGGTATCCGCCTTTGGCGGATGGATTGGTATCTGTGTGATCTGCGAGTCGCCAGGGAGGCGACCTATGTATCTGTGGTGTGAGCTACCCCTGCTTGACAGAGCACCGAGAACGCGGTACCCTCCGTCCAGCTGAACGCAGCTTTACCTTTGTGAGAGCAACCCACCGGACCTGATGTTGTCGGCACGGCCGGTAACCAGTGAAGGGGACGTCAGGTCCCGGTGGGTTCACACGAATTGACGGCTGGCTGTCGCTGGGCTCGGGCCGTGAGGCCGTAGGCCCCGGGGCTTACACCGAGCACGCCGTGGTCTCAGGAGCCACGGATGGCGCCGAGCTAGCCGTCTCAACAACTGGATCCCGCCGGATTAACCCCCCCGACCGGCGGGATCCAGCACCAGAGCCCTGCCCTGGTCCACCTTCCCCCAACCAGGGTGGGGTTCCCAGAGCGCCGGACCCGTGCCGGGTCTGGGCGTTGGTGCGACCTCTCGCCCGAGCGAGAGGTATCCGGTGAGGAGAACAGAGGTGGGACGGACTCCGTGGCAGAGTTCCTCCGCTCCCAAAGAGCGTGGGCCAACCACCACGGTGACACCTCGGCACGGCGGAGCCGCGCAGTGCCAGTTGGGGGATTCACATCGCTGACGAACGCCGAGCCCTGGCTCCGGATCGCGTCGGCCTTGCCCCTAGCCGTCCAGTTTTTCTTGAGCCTGAACGTCCCACCCCTCCCGGGACGTTCACCGCTCGACCCCCTGAAGAGTCCGCCCACGTGCGGACTCTTCCTCTGTCATGCGGGCAAGGGTGAACGTGAATGGTGAAAGGAGAAGGCAGCGTGACGCTTTGCGCTGTACCTTTCACTTTTCACGTTTCACCCAAGGTACCCCTTGACAGGTGGTCGGCATCTGCAGTATCTTGCCCCAGCAACCTAACAAGTTGACAGAAATCCCTGGGCGAGTGTCTGGTGGGCTGAGGCTCGCCAACATGACGCAGCGAGGCACCTCGCCTGCGCCCGTTCGAACCTGCTGCAGAAGAATGGAGAGGCGAGTAGACGTTTATCAGCCTCGCTCAGGGATTCACATAACAAGTTCATCTGGCTAGCCCCAGGGCCCTGTGGGCATCGGAGACGTCCCTGACCTCGGTCAGGACCGGTGCGCGCATCCTCCTTGAGAAGCGGAGGGGTGAAAGGCTCGGCTTCCAACAAAGCCCGTCGTGTGATCTCCGGTTCAGCCGCTTCGGCTTGGTGATCACCTTCGGACTTGGCCGATCTTGCCAGATGAACCCTCTTGAACGTTCGGTTGGTGGGCGAGGAGTCGTACGCGACCTCTCCCACCGGCCCAACGCCAGCGGCCGGGCCGCGAGCTCCTACCTGGTCCACCTTCCCTAACCAGCGGAGTCGCGCGGTGCGGCTGCCTCAACGCAGACGGACGACGAGGGCCCCTGTGCCCCCAGAGCATCTCGCGTCCATCTGCCCCGAATCCCGGCCCTCAAAGCCGGGATTCACCTTTTCCGTTTCACCCGCTACAGTACGCTTATGTCCACCCTTGATGATCGGAAATCGAAACTCTACGAGCTCCTCAAGCTTGAGGAGAAAGACGCCCGGATTCGTGCAATCGAGGCGCTGATGGCCGCGCCCAATTTCTGGGCCGATCAAACCCAGGCCACGCAGCTCAGCACTGAACTGGCCCGGCTCAAACAGACTATTGCCGAGTGGGAAATAGCCGAGACCGATGATCAGGTTCGGGCGCTGGAACTGAAGTCGCTCCTCTCTGGTAAGTACGACGCCAGCAACGCCATCGTCAGCTTCCACGCCGGCGCCGGGGGGACCGAGGCCATGGACTGGGCCGGAATGCTCCGGCGGATGATTGAGCGTTGGGCCGAAGGTCGGGGTTTGCCGGTGACGGAAATCGAGCAGTCGCTCGGTGAGGAGGCCGGCCTCAAGTCCGCCACCCTCAAGATTGCCGGCGAGCACGCCTACGGCTATCTCAAAGGGGAGGCCGGCGTTCACCGCCTGGTCCGGATCTCGCCGTTCGACGCCGATAAAGCCCGCCATACTTCTTTTGCGCTCATTGAGGTGGTGCCCGAGCTCGCAGATCTGGGCGATGTGGTGATCGACGAGAAAGACCTCCGGACCGATCTCTTCCGCTCCGGCGGCAAGGGTGGTCAGAACGTCAACAAAGTGGAAACGGCCGTTCGGATCACGCACCTCCCCACCGGCCTGGTTGCCACCAGCCAGAACGAGCGGTCTCAGGCTCAGAATCGAGCGCTCGCAATGGGCGTCCTGGTTGCCAAGCTCCAGGCCTTGGCGCACGAGCAGCGGCTCGAGCAGATTGGCGAGCTCAAGGGCGAGCACCGGAAGGTGGAGTGGGGGAGTCAGATTCGCTCCTACGTCCTCCAGCCCTACCAACTGGTCAAGGATCTCAGGACCGGGCATGAGGAGAGTGATGCCGAGGCTGTCCTTGAGGGCAGGAAGCTGCAGGGGTTTATGGATGCCTACCTTGCGTGGCAGGCCACACAAGGGGTGAAACGTGAAAGGTAAAAGGTGAAAGGTGCACGGAGACAGCCCGTTTCACGATTCACCTTTCACGTTTCACTCGTCTAGAGTTCTCGAGGCCTCTCGGGTATGCTGGCGCTGAGCATCGGTGACCAGAAAGGATGACGCATGCCCGGCATGTTCGATCAAATGAAGGCGATTGCCAAGGCCAAGAAAGTCCAGAACGACCTGAAAAAGACCGAGATTGAGGCGAGCGGGGGCGATGGCGCCGTGACGGTGGTCTTTACCGGCGAACTCAAGCTCCAGTCCATCACGATTGCCGAGCGGATGCTCGCACCGGAGCGCAAGCAGGAGCTCGAGCGGCTCATCAAAGACACCATGACCCAGGCGATGCAGCAAGCCCAGGCCTTGGCGGCCGAGAAGACGCGCGAGGTCATGAAGCAAATGGGCGTCAACCTGCCGGGACTCTAGGTTGGTGAAAGGTGAAACGTGAAAGGTGAAACGACCACGATCAACCTCTCCCGGCCTCATTACCGTCTCGATGCTTGGAAGGAATCACTCAAGCTGGCCAAACTGATCTACGAGCTCAGTCAACGCTTCCCCGACTCTGAACGGTATGGGTTAGTCAGTCAGATGCGTCGGGCGGCAGTCTCGGTATTGAGTAACATCGCGGAGGGCGCAGCGCGGAATAGCAGAAAGGAATTTGCCCAGTTTCTCTCAATTGCTCAGGGGTCACTCAGTGAGCTTGAAGCCCAGGTGATCATTTCACAGGAGCTTGGCTATATTGCAGATTCAGCAGAGGTGCTTGAGCTCCTCGATCGGGTATCTCGTCTTGTCGGTGGATTGCAGAGGAGTTTGCGATGACCCTGGACCTTTCACGTTTCACATTTCACCTTTCACCACTATGAAACTCATCGTCGGTCTTGGAAATCCAGGCAAGGAGTACGCCCAGACGCGTCACAACGTTGGGTGGATGGTGCTCGATCGACTGGCGGAGCAGCTGGGGACCCATCCGTGGTCGCACTCGGAGAAGTTTACGGCTGAGTTGGCTGAGATAGGGGAGGGGATTCACAGAACAATCCTCCTCAAGCCCACCACCTTCATGAACAACTCTGGGCGGGCCGTGGAACGACTCCGCCACTTCTCCAAGCTCGAGCCAGCGGACATTGTGGTTGTCCACGACGAGCTGGCGCTTCCCCTGGGGTCAATGCGCGTGCGGCTGGGCGGAACCTCGGCCGGCCACAACGGGGTAGGCTCAATCATTCACCACCTTGGAACCGAGGCGTTCTGGCGGGTTCGGATTGGGATCGAGCAGCCAGGCGCAACTCGACCGTACGGGGAGCAGTCGGACTTTGTCCTGGGACGGTTCAGCGCCGAGGAGCGAGTCATCATTGCGCCCGTCATTGACCGAGCGGTGGCACTCCTGGTAGACTTCAGCTCTTCAGGAACCCTCAGCGACGAGACCATCACCATTCCAGCAGCGTAACCACTGGTGGGAGATCGCCAGCGTCGTGGCGGTCGTTCGGACCACGAAAGGAGCCTGATGGCTAAGCCAGCAGACAAGGCCGAGAAGCCGACTCGGCGGAGCCCAAAGAAGCGATCGGCGCCGGTGGCTGAGGAGCGTCAGAGCGAGGTGAGCTCAGACCCGGCGCTCGAGGCGGAGGTGCTGGACGCGGAGTCGGGCAGCCAGCTTGTGGATGAGACGCAGGTGGCGGCCGAAGGGTACGAGCACGGGACGGACACTGATGCCGTGGTGCCGGCCGAGGTGGAGGCGATCCACACGGACACGCCCGTGGTCCACGAGGCTTCCCGGGAGAAGAAGCGAGCGAGCGAGGCGCCGCCAACTCGGCGGACCGCCACCAAGCCCAAGCGACGGAGCGTTCGCTACCAGCAAGCGATCGCCACGCTCAATCTCACCAAGAGCTACCCACTCAGGGCGGCTTTGGAGCAAGCCGTGGCCGGCTCCTACACCAAGTTTGACGGCACGGTGGAGCTGCATGTCCGTCTTGCCCCCAAGAAGCGGGGTGAGCCGGTGGCGCTCCGGGGCCTAGTCCAGCTCCCCCACGGGTCCGGCAAGCCGGTCAAGGCGGCCATTCTCACCGAGGAACTGATCGCAACCATTGCCAAGGAGAAGAGCACGGACTGGGATATCCTCATTGCCCCCAAGTCGCTCATGCCCAAGGTGGCGACGATCGCCAAGATCCTCGGACCGCAAGGGAAGATGCCGAGCCCCAAAGCCGGCACGGTTTCTAACACGCCCGAGGACGTCCTGGCCTCGATCCAGTCCGGCCGGATTGAGTACCGGACGGATGCCGGCGGCATTGCCCACCTGCCGATTGGGAAGACCTCCTGGCCAGCGTCCAAGCTCGAGGAGAATGCCCGGGCGATCCTAGGGGCGTTGCCCCTCGTCCAGTTGACCTCGGTCACCGTGGCTGCCACAATGGGGCCAGGCGTGCGGGTTGATCGGACCAGTCTCAGCTAGCACTCCGGCGCGCTTCCCAACCTGGATGATCAAACGAAGGACCCACCCCGGGTTATTCATCGCCTTTGAAGGCTTGGACGGATCCGGTTCAGACATTCACGCAGCGGCCCTGGCTCGGCTCCTCAGCCGTGACGGGTACAGGGTTGTCCTTCGCCATGAGCCCACCAACAGCATGATCGGTGGGCTCATTCGTGCCCGTCTGGCGGGGGAGTGGGAGATTGCGCCGGAAACGCTCCAACTCCTCTTCACGGCCGATCGAGCTGAGCACCTCCGGAGCATGATTCTCCCTGGCCTTGAGGCTGGCAAGATCGTCATCTGCGATCGCTACGTCCTCTCGGCGCTGGCCTACAACGTGGTCTTAGTCAACGACCGCGAGTGGCTCCGTGCCCTCAACAAGCGCTTCTTGAAGCCGGATGTGACGTTCCTCATTCAGGTTGATCCCAAGATCTGCGCGCGTCGGCTGAAAGAGATGCACCTGGAGCTCGAGCTCCATCGGGAAGAGTCCAAGCTAAAACACGTCTGGCGCGAGTACCAGGCCCTGGCGGCGGAGTTTGATGGCGTCCACGTCATCGACGGCGAACGGGACGATGTGGCGATCATTGACGAGATTGCCGAGCGTGCCAAGGAGGCCCTGAACGAGCGGGCGTGAGTTGCCGTACCCCTTGACGGTGGGGAGCTCGCAGGGTACCATCCGGTCAGATTGGTCCCGGAGACTGCAGGGGTCCGCCGCACTGGCGGACTGAAACCACCACCCTGCTGAGGGCCGTGAACGACCGTGTGCGTTCTCACCTCGTGTCTCGCCGGTCGGCGGGATTTTTGTATCAAGAAAAGAGTTTGGAGACGCATGGCCAAAACACGGGCCCAAAAAGAGGCGCAACTGGCTCACTTGGTGAGCGATGTGGCGGGCAAGGCGACGGTCTTTACGCGCTACGCCGGCTTGACGGTTCGGGACATGGAGACGCTGCGCGCGGATCTCCGCCGGGTGGGCGGAACGTACCGGGTCAGCAAGACGACCCTCCTGGCCAAGGCGCTTGAGCAGGCCGGGATCACCGATGTCCCAGCCGAGATCCTCTCCGTCCAACTGGCGATCGCTACCAGCCCCACGGACGGGGTGGAGGCGGGGAAGATCGTGGTTGGCTTTGCCAAGACCAATGAGTCCATCCAGATCCTTGGCGCCTTGATCGACGGGACCTTTGTTGGCGAGGCCGGGGTCCGCGCGCTGGCCGCGCTGCCGAGCCGAGCCGAGCTGTACGCCAGGCTGGTGGGGAGCCTCAACGCGCCCCTGTCTGGACTGGTCAACGTCCTGGCCGGCAATCTCCGCGGGTTGGTGACGGTCCTCAAGCAGTATCAAGCGAAGGTCGCAAGTAGTCAGTAGTCAGTGACGAAAGGAACCCAATGGCCGATGAAGCCAAGACAGAAGCAACCAAGCCAGAGGCGAACCCAAAATTCACCAAACTCATCGAGGAGATCAAGGGACTCTCGGTGATGGAACTCTCTGAGCTCGTCAAAGCGCTCGAGGATGTGCTAGGCGTGAGCGCGGCGGCTCCAGTCGCGATGGTCGCGGCCGGTGGTGCCGCTGGTGGTGCCGCGGCTGCGGAGGAGGAGAAGTCCAGTTTCACCCTCGACCTGACCGACGCTGGCGCGCAGAAGATCGCCGTTATTAAGGCGGTCCGGGAGATTCGCCCCGATCTGGGTCTGAAAGAGGCCAAGGACCTGGTGGACGGCGCACCCAAAGAAGTCAAGAAAGACCTGCCCAAGGATGAGGCGGAAGCCGCCAAAGGGAAGCTTGAGGCCGCCGGGGCCAAGGTTGAGTTGAAGTAACTCGCTCGGCTTACACCACAGATACACAGGTCGCCTCGCGGCGACAGGCAGATCTCACAGATATCACGAATCGAGCCTTGAGGGCTCTACGTGCGATCAGATCTGACGAATACGATGGCGTATTGGTCAGATCGACGGCGCGTAGCGCAGCCAGGGAGCGCACTACGTTGGGACGTGGAGGACGTGGGTTCAAATCCCATCGCGCCGGCCAGTTCGGACTATGAGGGTAGCCTCGTCGTTCGATACTCAATAGTTGGGCCAGTAGCTCAGTGGTGAGAGCGGCGGGGCTTTCAACCCCAGCAGGTCGTGGGTTCAAATCCCATCTGGTCCACACACCGCAGACGTAGCTCAACTGCGCAGAGCACCCCCGTGGTACGGGGGAAGATGCGGGTTCAAATCCCGTCGTCAGCTCCAGGGCCTACCCTGGCCCAGGGCCCCCTCGGTAAGGAGGGGGCCCTTCCCTTGCCACTTCCCTCGTTCCACTTCTCAAGTGAAAATTGACAAGTGGAGAGTGTGGTAGGATCGGCGGATGCGGATGCAGCCCTTCACCGTTCTCGCGACTGAGGGCCAGGCCCGGCGGGGACGAATCACGACGGCGCATGGCACCATCGAGACACCGGCTTTTGTGCCGTGTGCCACGCATGGGTCGATTCGCGGAGTGCCGACGGATCGATTGAGACCTCGCCGCTCCCTTCGACCTCGCTCAGGACCGGCCTCCGCCTCGGGAGAGTCCGACATCACTCCCGGGGAGATCCCGCGGCTCGAACTGATCCTCTCCAACATTTATCACCTGATGCTCCGGCCGGGGATTGAGGCGATCGAAGCGCTCGGTGGCATCCACCGGTTCATGGGGTGGGAGCGCGCGATCATCACGGATTCCGGTGGTTTCCAAGCCTTTGTGTTCGCGGAACGAACATCCTCCCGAAGCTCGAAGAACGAAGGGGGACCAGCCCAACTGCGCCAAGGCTTCGCTGGACAACCATCCTTGCGGATGTCGGAAGAGGGGATGACCTTCCGGTCACACCTCGATGGCTCGACGCACCTCCTGACGCCGGAATCAGTGATCGAGATGCAAGAGCGGATCGGGGTCGACATCGGCACCTGTTTGGACGTTTGCACTGGCTTTCCGGTGCCCGAACGCGAGGTCGCGCAGGCGGTCGATCAAACCAATCGCTGGGCCGAGCGCTCGATCGGTCACTGGTCAAGTGTCACTGGTCAACTGTTACTGTACGGCATGGTGCAAGGGAGTATCTACGAGGACCAGCGCCGTCGATCGGCTGAGTTCATTCGAGCACTGCCGTTCGCTGGGTTTGCGATTGGCGGCAACATGTACACCTTTGGGGCGACCCTCGCCGAGCTCGCAGCCCAGAAGCCACGGATGTGGGAGGTGGTTGGCTACACCGCCTCGCTTCTGCCAGAGGACAAGCCGCGGCACCTCTTGGGGGTAGGGGAGCCGAGCGACCTGATTGCTGGGGTCAAGCAGGGGATCGACACCTTCGATTGCGTCATGGCGACGCGGATTGCTCGGCACGGGTCCGCTTGGGTCCGGACCGAGCCGGAGGGGTGGGCCTATCGGCGCGAGAATCTCCGGTCGGCCGAGTTTTCCCGATCGACGGCACCCATCGATGCGCGGTGTGCCTGCCTAGCTTGCCGCCGGCGTGTGCCGCGGGGGTACCTGCGCCACCTCCTGGTCGAACAGGATCCGGTGGCGGCTGAGCTCCTCACCCTCCACAACCTGACCTTCCTGGCCACGCTCATGGCCGAGATTCGCTCAAGCCTCGAGGTGGGGACGTTCACGGACCGCTTTGGCGGTTGACAACGGGCCCACTAACAGGTATACTCGAGCCTGCAATGACCCCCGACGAGGCACGACGAATCCCACCAGCCGGCGAGCCAATCGCACCGGCCCCAGTGGCTGAGCCGAACGTCCAGAGTGGTGACATCCTGCCCATCCCTGAGTCAAGCGGTCCTCCGGAAGCTGCCCCGGCCGCGGAGACGGTTCAGAGCGAGTTGATTGAACCGACACCAGACCAATCGACACCAACGTCTCCAGCGCCTCAGACCGAAGCCAAGCCCGGTGTTGCTGCCGATCCGCCCCATCCCGAGACCAAGCCAGTCGCCCAGAGCTCTGTGGTCGCAGGACCCAACGGGGCCGTCACGGGCCTGCCCAGCATCGAAGCCACCGTTGGCACGCTCACCAACGCCGCCTAAGGCGCTCATCACGCCGTCGTCCCGTCACTCCTCCTCTGGTACAATGGACTGGAGCGAGTCACATTGACGGGTTTTGCATTTCTCCTCCTGATACTGGGACTGGCTGGGGCTGGTGGCTGGCTCTGGCTTGATCGTTATCGAGAACGATTGGGGAGTGAGCGCGCCCGAGACCTCGTCCTCTTGAAGGTCCTAGTCCCCAAGGAGTCTGGTGAGTCGCAAGACGAGACCGGAAAGCGAGACTTCCGGGAAACGATGTCGGTGGCGGAGCAGTTCCTGGCCAGCTTTGCCTCGCTCCACAAAGAGGGGCTCCTGGAGTGGATTCCCGGTCAGCCCACCATTAGCTTGGAGTTCGTGGCCAAGAACGGGCTCCTGACGTTCTACATTGCTGTCCCCAAGGCGTTCCGAGAGCTGGCCGAGCGGCAGCTTCACAGCTACTACCCCTACGCCCAGATCGAGCCGAGCGAAGCGTTCCGCATCTTTTCCGAGACGGTCTATCCGGAGGGCATGTACGTCAAAACCAAGAAGACGTACGTCCTCCCTATCAAAACCTACAAGGAGCTCGAGAGCGATCCGCTGAACGCCATCACCAACGCCTTCAGCAAGCTCCCCGATGGAGTCAATGCCGGGTTCCAGCTCCTCCTCCGGCCCACCTCGGGAGCCTGGCGGGACAAGACCGTCCACGCCGCCAAATCGGTGGCGCAAGGCAAGAATCTGACCAAATCGCACTGGGCGCTTCAGGCGCTCAATGCGGTTGTGTCCTCGCTTCGCAGTGGCGGAGCCGCGGCTGAGGAGAAAGAGAAGGAGAAGGAGACCGTTCGCCTGACGCCCATCCAAGAAGAAGTGATGAAGGGAATCCAGGAGAAGGGGAGTAAGGTCGGTTTCTCGGCCCAGCTGCGGGTGATTGTCCTGTCTCCCACCTCCACCAACGAGGCCAAGATCGCCCTGGACAACATCGCCTCGTCGCTCGGCCAGTACACCGCGCCCGAGATGAACTACCTGAAGAAAGTTGGGGCGACGGACGCCAAGCAGTTTGCCACCGATTTCATCCTCCGCCGGTTCCGAGAGCGCGCCCCGTCGTCCATCCTCAACACCGAGGAGCTGGCTTCCCTCTACCACGTGCCCAACGAGTTCATTGAGACGCCCAACATTGAGTGGCTGGCCGCTCGGACCATGGCGCCCCCATCTAACTTACCGCCGGAGGACCCCAACGCCGTCATCCTCGGCAAGAGCGTCTACCGAGGTGAGGAGCGGCCGGTCAGGATCAAGCAGGACGATCGGCGCCGTCACCTCTACTCGATTGGAAAAACTGGCGTGGGCAAGACGACGCTCTTCATCCACCAGATCGAACAGGACATCAAGGCGGGCCGAGGGGTGGCGTACCTGGATCCCAATGGGGACGCCATCGAGTCGATTCTGACGATCATTCCCAAGGAGCGGGCCGAGGACGTCGTCCTCTTTGATCCGGCCGACCTGGAGCGGCCGATGGGACTCAACGTCCTTGAGTGGAAGCGGCTGGAAGACCGCGACTTCCTGGTGGCCGAGTGGCTGGAGATCTTCTACAAGCTCTTTGATCCCAATCGAACCGGCATGGTCGGTCCGCAGTTTGAGCACTGGGGGCGGAACGCCTCGCTCTCCGTCATGGCCCGGCCCGGTGGGGGGACGCTCATCGATATCCCACGGCTCTTCACGGACGATGCGTTCCGGGACGACACGCTCCGGTACGTGACCGATCCGGTCGTCAAGGCATTCTGGGAGCAACAGATGGCCAAGACCGCTGACTTCCATAAGTCGGAGATGTACAACTACTTCATCAGTAAGTTCGGTCGTTTCATGACGAACGATCTCATTCGCAACATCATTGGCCAGACCAAGAGCGCCTTCGACATTCGCGAGTTGATGGATGGCCATAAGATCTTCCTGGTCAACTTGAGTAAGGGGAAGATTGGTGAGACCAACTCTCACCTGCTGGGTATGATCTTAGTGGCCAAGATGCAGGTGGCGGCCTTTCAGCGCGCCGACACGCCCGAGGCAGATCGGAAAGACTTCTACCTCTACGTGGATGAGTTCCAGAACTTCACCACCGACACGTTCAAGACGATTCTCTCTGAGGCACGGAAGTACCGCCTGAACCTCAACATCACCAACCAGTACATTGCCCAGTTGCCAGAAGAGATTCGAGACGCTGTCATCGGCAACGCCGGGACCCTCATCTCCATGCGCGTGGGCGCGGCTGACGCTGAGTTTCTCGAGAAGGAGTTCCCCAACGTGACCGAGCACGACCTCGTCAACCTGCCCTTTGCGAGCTCCTACACCAAGCTCCTGATTGACGGGACACCCACCAAGCCGTTCTCGATGATGACCATCAAGACGGCCACTCCGCCGAATGCGGAACTGGGAGCGGCCATCCGTGAGCTCTCGCGCCTCAAGTATGGGAAGGAGAAGCGGCAGGTTGAGCAGGAGATGGAACAGCGCTACCAAGCCAAGAATCCCTTTGCACCAGACAATCTTCACATTCCGGACGTGCCGCCGGGACGGGAAGGGTAGGGGAGGATGCTGACCATCATTCTCCTCCTCATTCTCGCGGTGGCCGGTTGGTTTGGCTGGCGGGCCTTCCAGCAGTGGCGCTTGGCCCGCCGGGCCGAGGAGTACGCCGGCTGGCTGGGCTCGCAGCGCTCGATCATTCTCCACGTCCTCGTCCCCAAGAACAACGAGAAGACGCCCCTGGCGGCCGAGCAGTTCTTTGCGGCCATCCACGGCGTCTTCCGGGAGGGCGCTGACTTTCAGGAGCAGATCAGCTTTGAGCTGGTCAGTCACGACACCTTCATCCATTTCTACCTCCACGTCCCAGCCCACCTCAAAGAGTTCGTTGAGGGCCAGCTCTACGCCCAGTACCCGCAGATTGAGATTCAGGAGGTCGAGGATTACCTGACGCCGCTCGTGCCTTCCCAGGCGATGCTCGGTGCCGAGCTCGTCCAGACCAAGGACCCGGTCTATCCCATTCTGACCTTCCAGAATTTCACCGTTGATCCGCTCTCGGGGATCACGGCCGTGCTCGGCAACCTCGGTGCGGGCCAGCAGCTCTACGTGCAGATCGTCATCAAGCCGGTTGCCGAGTCCTGGCAGGAGCGAGGCGTCAAGTTTGTGGCTGCCAAACGACTCGGCGTTCCGCTCAAAAAGCCGAGCGGCTTTGTCCAGCTCATCGGGGTGGCCAGTCGCGTGGTCGTCAGTATCCTCCAGACCATCTTCCTACCGTCTGGTGGGGGCGGGGAAGGGGCGGCTGAGGCGGCGCCCGCCAAAGAGCCGGACAAGCGGCCCGAACTCTCGGCGCCAGAAGAAGCGGCCTTGAAGGGGATTGAGTCCAAGGTCACCAAGTTGGGGTATGCCGTCAGGATTCGTCTCCTCGCCGTCGCGTCGGATCCCTACACCGCCCGGAGCCGGATTGAGGCGATCAGCGGTGCCTTCAAGCAGTTCAACACCAATAACCTGAACGGCTTTCGCTCGGCGATTGTGGACCAGGTTGAGCCATTCCTCCACGCCATGAAGGCGCGTGAGTTTGCTGGCGACGGCATGATTCTCAACACCGAGGAGCTGGCCTCGCTCTACCACTTGCCGTCGGTCAGCGTGGAGACCCCCAATATGATGTGGGCCGGGAGCAAGAAGGGGGAGCCTCCGGCCAACCTACCGGTAGCCGGCCGAGACGACGAGTCAGACATCACCTTCCTGGGCATGACGGACTTCCGGAACAATCGGCACAAGTTTGGGATCAAGTCGAAAGATCGCGGTCTCCACATGTACACCATCGGCAAGACCGGCACGGGGAAGTCAACCCTCCTCCTCAACATGGTCATCGACGATATCCAGAAGGGGAAAGGGGTGGCGGTGGTTGATCCACACGGGCAGCTCATTCAAGACGTCCTCGAGCGTCTCCCACCCCACCGGACGAACGACGTCATCTACTTCAATCCGGCCGATCGAGATCACCCGATCGGTTTCAACCTGTTTGAGAGCGTTGATCCAGACCTTCGCAACGTCGTGGCCTCTGGCATCCTGAGCATCTTCAAGAAGCTTTGGGCCGACTCCTGGGGCCCGCGACTTGAGTACATCCTTCGGAATGCCATCCTCGCCCTCATGTACTATCCGGACACGACCCTCCTGGGGATCAACCGGCTCTTGACCGATCCAGCCTATGAGCGGCGGGTGATTCGCAAGGTGACCGATCCCGTGGTCCGAGACTTCTTTGAGAACGAGTACGACATGTACGATCCCAAGTTCCGCCGTGAGGCGATCGCGCCCATTCAGAACAAGGTGGGCCAGTTCCTCTCCTCGAGCACCATCCGCAACATCCTCGGTCAACCGCAGAGCTCCTTCAACATGCGCGAGGTCATGGACGAGGGGAAGATTCTGCTCCTGGATCTCTCGATTGGCCGGATTGGTGAAGACAACGCCTCGCTCCTTGGTTCCATGCTGATCACCAAGATTCAGTTGGCGGCGATGAGTCGGGCCGATATCCCAGAGGCCGAGCGGCGCGACTTCTACCTCTACGTTGATGAGTTCCAGAACTTTGCCACCGAGTCCTTTGCCGTCATTCTCTCTGAGGCTCGGAAGTACCACCTCAATCTGAGCCTGACGAACCAGTACATTGCCCAGATGCCAGAGGTAGTGGCTAAGGCCATCTTTGGGAACGTCGGCACGATTATTTCGTTTCGAGTTGGTCCGAGCGATGCGGCTGGCCTGGCCAAAGAGTTTGAGCCAGTCTTTGAGTCGCAGGACCTGATCAACCTCGATAACTACCACATCTACGTGAAGATGGCGATCGATGGGGTGACGCGGCCGGCGTTCTCGTCCAAGACGTTACCGCCCATGAATGTCCAGCCAAGCCGGGAGAACTACGAGAAGGTTGTTCGGGTATCCAGAGAGCGCTACGCCTCACCACGCGTCTTTGTGGAACAGAAGATTCAGGACTGGGCGGACGACGTCCAGGTCAAGCAGGCGCAGGAGTGGCGCCGGAAGATTGAGGAGCGAGAGCAGGGGAGTGGTGGCACCCCGGGGACGCCACCCTCACCAGCTGGGGCCAGTCAGCCGCGACCGGAACCGCGCCGGGAGCCGGAGTACCGCAATCGGAACGACTTTGTGAAGTTTGTCGACGATACCAAGCCGACTCCATCGCCAGCGCCACGCTCAGTTGCTCCACGACCCCCAGCGGCGCCGAGTGGCCAGGGTGGCCGGCCCTCCTCCAATCGGGATGCCGATCGGAGTCGTCGGTCTCGAGGAGGGAGGAATCGCCGTGGTCCCGCTGGATCTGGAGGGCAGGGGAGTGGTCAGGCCCCATCCACTGGATCTCGGCCGAGCGGGCCACCGAGAACTCGCGGGCCGGAGCAGGGGAGTCGACCAGCTCCAGCAGCTCTGAGCCCGAGTCAACCACAACCGGCGCAGCCGCCCAAACAAGAGGGGAGTGCCGAACCCATTCGACCCAACCCACCGCCAGCGCCACGATCGGTGTCGGCTGTACCAGCGCGACCAATCATCTCAGCAGAGGACATCCAGGCCCTGAGAGAAGCGGCCGGGGCTGAGCCGGAGGCGGACCTCGGCACGCTCACTCCCGGTGAAGAGATCTCGCTTCACGATGACCGGGACGTCACACCCTAGCACTCCCTCACCCCACTCCCCTGCACTGACCGGGGGAGAGGGGGAGGAGGCGCACCGTTTTATGTCAGTCGTTCGGCTGCGCCCGATTGTCTCCACGATCACTCACCCGTCGTTTGATCCCGGAGGTGGTGGATGATGGGTACGCGATTGGACGTGACGGGTTGCTGGCCGGATCACCGCCCGCCATGCCAGTATTGTCGTACAACTTACATTGTACGACACGCCATCAGGTTGGGTAACGCCTTCCACTGTTGAGGACTCCCCCGCCGCCCCTTCTCCTACTCTGTCAGGTCTCGAGGCTCCAGCATGCGCTCTGTGGCGTTTTCTCTGCTAAGACGACTCACGCCCTGTTCGACTTGACCTTTTGCCACACAATCAGGAGCTGGGCCGCCAGGAAGATCGAGCTGTAGACGCCCACGATCACCCCGATGAGCAGGGCGCTTGTGAAGGCACGGATCGAACTCCCCCCCAGCAGGAGGAGTGTGGTCAGTACCAGTACGAGCGTGAGGGATGTGCTGATCGATCGGACGACCGTCTGTGCCACCGAGACGTTGACGACGTCCTCAAACGGTGCCGTTGGGTTTCTGAGGAGATTCTCGCGGATCCGATCGTACGTGACAATCGTATCGTGGACGGAGAAGCCCATGACGGTCAGCATGGCCGTGATGAAGAGCGAGTCGACCTCGTAGCCAAAGAGGTGGCCAAGGAGGGCAAAGGCGCCCACGGTGATCAGGAGGTCGTGGAGGAGCGCAATCACAGCCGTCACACCAAAGCGCCAGGAGTTGGTGGGGGCAGGGACGCGCCGGAAGGCCCAGGCAATGTAGAGGATGATTGCACCCGAGGCCAAGACGATCGCCCAGATGGCCTTGCGGGTCAGATCCTGGCCCACGGTTGGGCCGACGTTCTCAAACCGTAGCTCCTCCCACTCGCCCACCTCGCTGAGCGTCGTTCGGAGCCGGTCCAGCTCCTCGCTCGACGCTCGGGTTCGGATGAGGAAGCTCGCCTCATCGGTTGGGGCCACGCTCGCGGCTGGGATGATCCCCGCTGCCTCGGCCTGGGTGACTCGGTCTCGGAGATTTTCACTGGCCACCGGTGCCAGGTAGCGGAGCTCTAGGAGCTGACCGCCCGTGAAGTCGATCCCGATCCGGAGACCGTACCCCCACAGGAGGGCCACGCTCGCCAGGGTCAGGACCAAGGACAAGGTGAACCACATACGCCGCTGTGCCAACCAGCGGACAACTTGAGGGTTACTGGAGTTGTTTGGCATAGCGGGCCACTCCGTTGAGATTGAGCCTGAGTAGCGTTCGGCTCACGGTCACGGCCGTGAACATGGAGACCAGAATGCCGATGGCGAGCGTGACGGCAAAGCCGCGGACCAGACCGGTCGTTGTGTAGTAGAGAATGGCGGCCGTAATCAGCGAGGAGACGTTCGAGTCCAAGATGCTCGACCACGCCCGGCGGAACCCGTCTTCAACGGCCTCGGCACTCCCCTTTCCGCCCCGAATCTCCTCACGCATTCGCTCAAAGATAAGGATGTTGGCGTCGACGGCCATGCCAATCGAGAGGATGAAGCCGGCAATGCCTGCCAGGGTGAGCGTGACGGGAATGATCTCAAAGAGCGCCAGGGTAATGATCCCGTAGATCATGAGGGCCATCGTGGCCAGGAATCCCGGCAGGCGGTAGTAGAGGATCATGTAGAGCGCCACCAGTAAGAGACCAACGACGCCGGCCAGGAGGCTCTCTTGGACCGAGAGTGCTCCGAGCGTCGCCCCGATCGTCCGTTCTTCCACCAGCTCAACGGGCACGGGCAGGGCGCCGGCGTTCAACTGGATGGCCAGCTCCTTGGCCTCGTCGATGCTGAAGCCGCCACTAATGATCGCGGTCCCATCGGTGATCTCGCTCTGGACCGTTGGAGCCGTGATCAGTTCCTCGTCTAGGAAGACCGCGATCGGCTGACCAAGGTGGGACTCAGTCAAGGCGCGGAACTTCTCACGGCCGTCGGCGTTGAAGTCGAGCTGGACCACGGGCGAGCTCCCCAGCCCCAGGCTCCCGGTTGCCCCGGATTGATCAAAGCTGACGCTGGCTCGCGTCAGGTCGGCGCCGGTCAGATCCGTTGGGGCAAAGCTCCCCACAAACGTTGCTCGGATGCCCTCGTCACCCTCCAGGGCCGGCTGCCAGAACTCAAGCCGGGCCGTCCGGCCAATTAGAGACTTTGCCTCACCAACGTCTTGGACCCCCGGTAGCTCCACCAAAATGGCCTCTCGCTCCCCCACTCGGCTGGTCTGAATGACCGGTTCGGCCACGCCCAGGGCATCGACGCGGCGGCGAATCGCTTCCTGAACGCCGGCGATCGCATCGTCCTGTTCGTTCGGCTCGACCGTCGCCAAATCAAGCTCGTAGACCAGCTGCGTCCCCCCTTGGAGATCCAAACCCGGGTGGAGGCGGACGCCCTTCACAAACCACACGTCCGTTGGCCACGCGAACATACCGGCCACGACCGTGAGAAGTGCAATCAACCAGAATGTCCACCACGTGCGTCGGCGCATCGTGCTCCTAGAGGTACTGCCGGAGCCCTTCATTGGTGAGGAGCTCGACGACCTTCTTGACCTCTTGCGATCGTTCTTTTGGAGTGACCAGGAGGGCGTCGGGGGTGTCAACAATCACCAGCCCGGAGACGCCAATCGTCGCGATCAGCTTCTCAGGAGGACCGTACACGAGCGTATTCTGTGTATCAATCCCCCGCCAGTGTGCCTTGACGAGATTGCCGTGCTCGTCGGCTTGCTCAGCGAGCTGCTCGGAGAGCATATGCCAATCTCCCAGATCAGCCCAGCCAAAGTCGCCGCGGACGGTCCGGACCTCGCTTGAGTCCATCTTCTCAATCACCGCGTAGTCAATCGATTTCGCTTCCATCCTGGCGAACGCAGCGTGCAGTGCGTCTTCGTTCTTCTTCTCGAGTGCGTCGATGATCGCTGGCAACTGGCGACCGATGGATGGTGCAAACCGTTCGTAGGCGTCCATAAAGCGTTGTGGCGTCCACAGGAAGTAGCCACCGTTCCAGAGGTAGTTGCCCTCAGCGAGAAACTGCTTGGCGGTCTTGGCGTCTGGTTTCTCGCGCTGGCCTTCGAAGGCGAAGACGTGGACTCCGCCACGCGTTTCGAGTTCCTCGCCGACCTTGAGGTAGCCGAGGTTTGTGTTTGGGAACGTTGGCGGCAGGCCAATGTTGACCATCACGCCGAGCTCACGGACTAGCGCCTCGCCGACCGAGAACGTTGCCCGATACATCGCCGGATTCTTGATGTGGTGGTCAGCCGGCATGAGGATCATCGGCTCGTCAGCGCCGACCCGTGACATCCAGGCGGCGACGAACGCCATGGCCGGGCCGGTATCACGCCGTTCCGGCTCGATGATGTAGTGGTCCTTGGGGACCTTCGGTAGGAGGCGGTGGACGACTGGCGCAAACGGGCCGATCGTCGAGATGTACGTGTTCGCTGGGGTCGCGAGTCCGTCGAGCCGCTTGACCGTTTCCTCGAGCATGGTGAGCTCAGTGACGAGCTGGGCAAACTGCTTTGGCTGCGTGAACCGGCTCCGTGGCCAGAGTCGCGTCCCCGATCCCCCGCACATGATGACGTAGTTCATGCTCCTCCCTGTGTTCCGGGTACGCTACCAGAAGCCGAGTGCCGTCGCAAACCAAGGTGGTGCTCGATGATCTGGGCGACCTCCTCGACCGCCTCATCGAGCTTCCCTGCTCGGTTGATCACGGTCGCTTCACAGACGTCTTGCTGCTCCATTTCACGCTGAGCAATCGCGAGCCGCCCCGCGATGTCTTGCTCCGTCATCATTGGTCGGGTCCGACGCAGCCGATCCGGCATGTCGCCGAGCGACTCGTAGGCAATGAAGATGGCCAGCGTGCCGGGAAAAGTACGCTTGTAGCTGACCACGCCGCGGACGTCGATCGCTGAACGTGGCACTGGGTACTGGCCCCGATCCAAGATCTCCCGGAGGTGGCGGATTTGGGTGCCGTAGCGGTGGTGGTCGAACTCCTCCCACTCTAGGAACGCCCCAGCCTCAATGAGGCGCGTGAACGCCTCTTCACTGACAAAGTGATACTTATCCTCGCCTGGCGTCCGTTGCGGGCGGGTTGTCGTCGTCTTGTAGAACTCAAGGTTCGGAAACATCGGGACGATGCGATCAATGATGACGTTCTTCCCTACTCCAGAGGGTCCAACGACGAGAACTGGTACGGGTTTCATGTGGCGAGTATATCGAACTCACGGCGAATGGCACCCTTTCGTATGTGTTCCCCGGTATCCACTTCGGGAGTTGATACCCCGAGACACATCGGGAGATGGCAGTGCATTTAGCCTTGAAGTGAGTCGAAGACGTGTTGGAGGTCGGGTGCCAGGGGGCTCTTCATCACGACGCGCTCTTGGCGGAGTGGGTCGGTAAACGTGAGCGATGTCGCGTGGAGGAACTGGCGATCGAGGCCAAGGGATTTGCTCACTTCCCTGCTCTCCTTGGTGCTGTACATTGGGTCGCCGATGATCGGGGTGCCTGCGTCGAGGAGCTGAACGCGCAGCTGGTGGGTCCGGCCCGTCTTGGGCCGAAGCTCCAGCCAACACAGGCGCGTGCCTACTTCTTGGTTCAACCCTAAGGGTCGAACCAAGAACCGATCGATCACATGGAAGTCGGTTTCGGCGGGTTTCGGCGTGCGCTTCTCCCAAGAAAACGAGAGGTGTTTCACGCCCTGTCGTGTGTCCTCCCCCACTCTCCCGATCGACCCACGGAGTGTCCCACGTTCGCCTGGATCGCCCAGGACGAGGGCTTGGTAGACCTTCTCAACCGTCCGCGCTCGGAACTGATCCTGGAGTGCTGTCAGCGTCTCTGGATCCTTGGCCACCAGGATGATGCCGGAGGTATCAGTATCGAGTCGGTGAACAATCCCTGGTCGTAGATCGTCTGAGGAGAAGTTCCTTGTGATCTCCGGTACGTTCGCCCTCAGCCAGTTGGCCAGCGTCTCTCCCGCGTGCTTTGCGCCGGGGGCAGGATCGCGTCCTACCATCGCCTCGGGCGAGGGCGGATGGACAACCAGGCCGGGCGGTTTCTCAAGCGCCAACCAGCGTGCTGTCTCGTGAAGAATCCGAATCAATTGAGAGCCTCACTGCCAACTACTGAGCGTCTGGTTCCGGTACCGGTGGCCTGAGGGTCGGTTGACTCTCCCCGACTGCAAGTCCCTCAGCGGTGTCTGGGGCGTCGAGTTGCAAGACCCGATCAACCTTTTCTGCCAGACGGATGTAGTCTGACTGGACAGAGTCAGAGACATTCTTTGCGTTCGTGATATGTTTCCCCAAAACCCGCACGCCGTCGCCGAACTTGTGGGTTTCCTGCTGAATGGCCCGGACCGTGGTCAGGACCTGGTGGGCCATGCGGTTCAGACGCTGGCCCTCTAGGCCAACCATGATGGTGCGCAGGTAGTAGAAGAACGTAGCGGGACTGGTCACAATCACCTTCTCGGCTGCTGCATGATCGTAGAGATCGCGGAACTTGTCGTTGGTCACCAGCTCGTAGTAGACGGACTCGCTCGGCACGTACATGACGGCAAAGTCAACGGTGCCTTCGTCTGGGAGGAGGTACTTCTTGCTGATCTCATTGACCCGTCCACGGAAGTCTCGTCTGAAGGCGTTGGCGTAGTTGGTCTTCTCACGTTCGTCTGAAGACTGAAGGTAGCGGTTGAAGTTCTCCAGCGGGAACTTGGCGTCAATTGGCACAATGCCAGCCTGAAGCTTGATGGCGGCATCGACGATATCGCCGGTCGTAAACCGGTACTGGAAACGAAGCATCTCGGCCGGCAGGGCTTGAGCGAGCATGTCCTTGAGTCCCTGCTCACCCAGTCCTCCGCGGAGCTTCGGTGACTTGAGGAAGTCCTGGAACTGCGTCAGTTGCGTCCCAATCTGGCTCATGGTGCCGAGTTCGCGGTGGACTTGTCCCACCACCGTGGCTGCTCGGTCAAGTCGTTCATTGATGGCCTTGGTTGTGGCGTCAATCCGCTCTTGCATCCCTTGGATGTTTTGATTGAGCAGGACGGCGGACTGATCATTAGCGCGGGACTGCTCAATCTCGCGCAAGCGCCGCAGGACAATCGCAAAGCCTACGCCGAGTCCGACGGCGAGGAGAACGAGTCCAACAATCAGAATGAGTTCCATACCCCGCATTATCAATCATTCATCATGAATCATCAATCATAGTCCCGGAAGGGATTGTTTGGATTCGGATCAAACTTTCCTGCCTTGATCGCTTCAACGGTCTCGACGATGAGTTGTCGAGTTGACTCCATCAAAGGCTCGTCGGGTTCGATCACACCCTCCAGATCGTGCTCGACAAAGTCCAGGACCACGCGCTTGGGCATGTGGCCAAACTGCTGCTGGTAGGCAAGAGCATAGATCCGAATGGGGACGTTCTCCCTAGCCTTCTTGGTTGCTTCCTTCTGATCAGTGACGTGACTGGTCTTGAAATCGCGGATCTCATCACGGCTGGTGAAGATGGCGTCCATGCGACCACTGATCCTTGTGCCCGG
Organism: Candidatus Berkelbacteria bacterium; assembly: GCA_016198415.1. Taxonomy (GTDB): domain Bacteria; phylum Patescibacteriota; class UBA1384; order JACPKC01; family JACPKC01; genus JACQIO01. The sequence goes on from JACQIO010000016.1 coordinate 40,018, forward strand.
CAGACCGAGCTTGAAGCTGTGCTCCACCAGCTCGGGGACGGCCTGCGTGTGAGCTCGCTTCACGAATCGTTGGAGCGTCTCTTGGCCGTGCTCAAACTGTCGGTTCTCGTCCGCCTTTGACTCAAAGCCTTCGCTCTTCCATGCCTCGCTGTAGCGGCGGAGCACGTCGTCGAGAGTCGGGCTCTTCCCCTCTTTCCGGAATCTGTGGTAGGCCTCGATGGCCGAGTGAATCGCGTTTCCATAGACCAAGTGACGACTCGGCTCCTGCGGCGCCTTGAGGACGTAGCGCCAGTAGAACTGGTAGGGATCCTGCTGGTAGCACTCGATCGCGGCTGGTGAGAGGAACAGGAGGCCATCGTAGGTGGGCAGCTGAATCGTTGGCTTGACCGGCAGACTCGGTGCAAACTCGTGCAGGCGAGCCATTGGTTCCACCACGGAGAGTGGCTCGGGGGCCTGCGTCAGTTCGAGCGCCTCGAGGACAAACGGACTGATCTTGCCCGCCCGCGTTCCACTGCCAGAGCGTTCGGCGCCAGAGAGAATGAGCTGCTGCTTGGCCCGGGTCATTGCCACGTACATCAGGCGCCGCTCCTCTGCGAGGTGCCCGTCACCCGTCGGCAGCTCTTCGGCGATCAGTTGGCCCGGCAGCTCGATGGGATCGCGTCGGCGCCGGGCCGGGAATCGGCTGTTGGTCAAGCTCGGGAGGAAGATCGTATCAAACTCTAGCCCCTTGGCCGCGTGGACGGTCATCACCTGCACCGCCGGAGTATCCGGGCCAAGGCTGACGCTCGGCGGTACCACCGATCCCAGGAGTTCGTCGAGCTGGTCAACAAACGCGAAGGCAAAGGGATCGCGGCCCGCATCGAGATAGCTCTTGATGGCCTCAAAAACGGCGGCAATGTTCTGAATCATGACCAATCGATCGGGCTCGGGGGCCTCGAGAAAGAGCGACCGTTGCGTGCCACTGTCCGCCTGGTCCAGGGTGAGTACCCCGCGCTCGCGCAAAAACTGGTAGAGAATCTCACCCGGGTTCTTGGTGCCGATCATGGCTCGGTAGCGGACAAGATCGTCGCGAAAGGCCTCAATTGCTGCCTGGCCTGACTCAGGCACTCGTTGCCACGCGACCGAATGAGGATCATGGAGCACGTCGTGGATACCCCGATTGCCTCGTCGCGAGGCATCGTTGAAAGGCAGGATCCACTCTGGCTCGAGGTGGTAGTAGGGACTGAGTGCCAACTTGAGGTGGGCGAGGGAATCATCGGTCCGGGTCAGACACTTGAGGAAGGCGACGATCCCGCGGATCTCCGGCCGAGCCGTGAAGCCCTGATCCTTGCTGGTTCGGTACGGGAGCCCAGCGGTAGTGAGGGCTGAGGTGACTGAGCTGATCAGGGAGTTGGAACGAACCAAGATGGCGATGTCCTGGAGCGGCACCTGCATTGATCGCTGTTGGATCTCAGTGGCGAGGGCGGCGAGTTCGTCGGCCTCATGAACGTACCACCGGAACACGGGTTGACTCCCCGGCTCCTGCCCGTGGAGTCGTTTCTGGATGTCGAGTTTACTCTCTAAGCGATCGGGATCATTGTGACGGATCAGCCGGTAGGCGCTGTCAAGAATCGACTGCGTCGAGCGATAGTTCTCCGTCAGGACCACCTGCGCAGCCTTTGGAAAGTCCTTGATGAAGCCCAGGATGTTTGAGACGGCCGCTCCACGGAACTTGTAGATGGCTTGGTCATCATCGCCAACGACCGTGAGATTCCGAGACGGTCCGAGAAGCCGCTTGACCAATTGGTACTGGGCGATGTTCGTATCTTGGAACTCATCAACAAGGACGAACGAGAACTGTTGCTGCAGCCGCGCCCGGATGGTCGGATGGGCATCGAGGAATGTCACCAAGCGCAGGATCTGGTCGCCAAAGTCGATGACGCCTTTCTCGGCCTTGAACTCCTCATACGCCGCATAGATGGTGGCAACGTCCAGCTGGCGCCGTGCTTCCTGAACTTCATCCTCATTGCTGGCCTGTGCCAGGAGTTGCTCGGCAACAACCCGGTACCGGGCCGGTGTTACCAGCTCATCTTTGGCCCGTGAAATGACGGTCAAGATCGGCTGGATGAATTTGCGTGGATTGCCCAGTGGCCGAAGCTCTGCTAGGCCCTCGATCGCATCGAATCGATCAGCCAGGAAGATGGCCTGCTCGTTCGCCCCCAAGACCGAGAACTCAGGTGGCAAGCCGAGGTCGAGCGCGTACTCACGTAGGAGCTGATCGCCAAAGGCATGAAAGGTGGCAACGGTGGCGCCGGTCTGGCCGTACGGTAGGAGCTGGTCAACCCGAGCTTCCATCTCCCCTGCCGCCTTCTCCGTGAAGGTTAGTGCCAAGATCTCACTTGGCTTGGCTAGGCCTTCAGCAACTAGCCAGGCCACCCGGTGCGTCAGGACCTTGGTCTTGCCGGTGCCGGCTCCCGCCACCACTAACAGAGGTCCTGTGCCATGGGTGACGGCCCGGCGTTGGGCGGCGTTCAGGCTCTCTAGGAGGGTGTCCGTCGGCTGAGTCGGGACCGACGGTGTGGTTGGAGATCGAGGCTTGACCATGCTCCAACTGTACCAGACCGAGCGGAGCCTTACCGTGGCTGAATCGATTCGAGGATTCGCTGGAAGAGGCCTCGGCTCCCGGCGCTCTCGCGAAGCTCAAGGGCTCGCGCCGCTTGGTCGCCTGGCAGCGTCATGAAGCCTTTGAGTTCGCCCTCAGTCGTCATGAACGCTCTGAGTCCTCCCGCTTCCTTGATGAGCTCACACCGTTGGCCGTTGCAGGTATTGTTCGCCTCATCAAAGGTGGTGATGGGGGTGATGGTGAACGAGAGTCGCTCCACAAAGTAGTACCGACCATCCTCGGCCAGGGTTGGGTGGCCATAAGCCTTGGGATAAGCAAGCTTGATCCCGTGCTCGCCGAGTGACACGGTCTGCCACGTCTCGTAACTGGGAGCATCTGGAAAGCCCAAGCTGGCGAGGATGGTGTCCCTGGAATTTTGGAGTGCTCCACCGACACAGAACCGAAACGTCAGTACGACGCTCACGTTCCCGTTCGGCCGTGGCACCAAGTAGGCTTCCCGGCGGCACCCGTCCTCGTCCGGGAGTTGGACGGTGGCGTAGAGTCGCTCGCCAATCCGGACCACCTCAAACGTATCCATCCGTGCGCCGCGTTCCTCAAAGGCTCGGTAGGCCTGTGAGGCCAGGCGGAGGTAGTCGATCAGCTGGAAGGCGAAGGCGTCGTTCCCAAGAGTGAAGACAACTCGGCTGCTCGTAGTGTCAAAGCGAACCGGCATAGCGGGCGGATACCGAAGGGCGACGTCCGAGGACGTTTCCCAGTATGTTTTCCAATCCTGGGAGGGCGGTGCGACGTCCCGCGTCTGCACGTCCTGCTCGGCAAGTTTCTTGCCGGGGTTCTCGGCGGACTGCCACTGCCCTTCGCCCTGGGCTGCGGTATCGAGCTGGACGCCCAGCTGATCGGCTGGAACCAAGCCACGCAAGAGTCCAGTGGATCGGTTCGGATGAGTGACCTGCCAGAGCGCGAGGGCAGCGACGATGAGCACGCTCGCCGCCACCAGCAGACGTGCCGATGAACCCCGCTGCATGAGGTACGAGCGTGACTTCATTCCTGAACTCTAGCGAGCTTGGAGAAAAATGCAACGCTTCGAGACGGGTATCGCCTACTCGTTTTACGGACGTGCGACGTATCACGGGCTGACGGTTCTCGACCTCGAGCGACCGTCAATCCGTCACGAACGGCACAAAGACAAAGCCGGGATGGCGCTGCTCGTCGAACTCGCCTGTCTCTAGCTTCTCGAGCCGAATGATCTCAGAACCAACCGGCAGGACAATTCGTCCACCAACCTCCACCTGCTCTTGCCACGCTGCGGGGACCGCGCTCGCGCTGGCGGCACCAATGATCCCATCAAAGGGCGCCTCATCGGGTAGGCCTGGCTCGGCGTTCTGACAGAGAATCTGACAGACCCCACGGTCAGCAAGTGAGTAACGACTGACGGTGTGCTCAGCCAGGTCTGCGAGCTCGGGAATGCGCTCGATCCCAATCACCCTCCCCCGCTTCCCATGCTGAGATACAATGTGTGACAGGAGTGCCGTTTGCCAGCCGGAGCCGCAGCCAACGTCCAGGATGGTGTTGCCCGGCTGAGGATCAAGCAGCTCGAGCATGAAGGCGACGGTATACGGCTGGGAGATGGTCTGGCCGTGGCCAATTGGTAGCGGCGTGTTCTCGTAGGCGCGATCACGAAGGCTGTCCGGGACAAAGTCAGCTCGATCAATCTCACGGAAGGCTCGAATGATCGAATCACTCTCTAGCACACCGGTCTCAACCAGCCCGTCGACGAGCTGGTCGTTCTGACTCAGCGTAGTCAACCTACGTTCGTAGTCCATAGCCGCGGCGGAATAGGAACTCGGTGAGTAAGCCCAGGACGAGGACCGAGCCGATCACCATGACGTAGCCCACGGTTGCGTTGCCCTCGCTAAAGCCAATCATCGAATGACGAATGCCGTCAATGAAGTAGAAGAACGGGTTCCACTGAGCGATCGCCCGGAGGCTCTCCGGGAGCATATCGAGCGTGTTGAAGACACCGCCCACAAAGCTGAGGGGTGTGATCACGAACGTGCCGAGAATGTTCAGCTGCTCAAAGCCCTTGGCCCAGAGGCCAACAATGATGCCCAGGAAGCCAAAGACAATCGAGACCGCCACGAGGTAGAAGAGGAAGAGCCAGAAGTGACTGATGGTGGCAGCTGAGAAGAAGATGGCAATCACGTAGATCCCCACGCCTACGGTCAGTGAGCGGATGACAACGCCCACAATGAAACCTAAGATCATCTCCGCGTAAGAGAGTGGCGAGACGAGGATCTCCTCAATGTGCCGGGCAAAACGGGCAAAGTAGATGGAGCTGGAGCTCTGGCCAAAGGCCGCGCCAATCACGCTCATCATAAGGACGCCGGGCAAGACAAAGTCGATGTAGGAGTGGCCGCCAATCTCACTGATCCGCTGGCCGACCACCTGGCCAAAGACAAAGATGTAGAGCAGCGCACTGATCCACGGGGTCACGAGCGTCTGGCCGGAGACGCGGAAGAAGCGCTCCACCTCGCGTCGCATAATGGTGTACAGGCCAATCCAGTTGCCCATTACTTTTTCCCTACTTTCTCACGGTTCTTGGCGTCTCTCGTGAACTTGAGGTACGTGTCTTCCAGTCGGCCGCCCTTCGTCAGATTCTTCATGCTGTCATCGGCCACGATCGTGCCATCGACAATGATCACACACCGTTCGCACAGCTGCTGCACCTCCTCAAGGTAGTGTGAGGTGAAGAAGATCGTCTTCCCCTCTTTATTGAGCCCTCGAAGATACTCCCAGAGTTCCAGCCGGAGCTCCACGTCAACGCCAGCCGTTGGTTCGTCGAGGACGAGGAGTTGTGGGTCGTGCATGAGGGCCCGGGCCAGAATCGCCCGGCGCTTGAGCCCGCCAGAGAGCTGACCGAATGGCTTCTGAGCGTGCTGCTCCAGTTCAAAGCGCTTCAAGAGCTCCTTGATGCGTTCGCCTCGATCGTACCCAGGCATGCCATAGTAGCCACCCATGTAATCGAGGATCTTCCAGAGCGGCGCAAAGATGTCCACGTTGAACTCTTGTGGCGAGAGCCCAATCTGCCGGCGCGCCTGGCGGTACTGGGACTGGACGTCATAGCCGTAGACCTCAATCGCCCCCTCTGTGAAGGTTGAGATGCCGGTCGTGCAGTGGATCGTGGTGGACTTGCCGGCGCCGTTCGGTCCCAGGAAGCCAAAGAACTGACCCTGCGGAATCGTCAGGGTGATGTTGTCCACCGCCAGTGTTTTCCCGTAGCGCTTGGTGAGATCGCGGATCGCCAGCGCCGGAGTGTTTGGGCTCGTCGTCACCGGTCCTCCAGCTTGGCGAACCGTGGTCCCTGGTAGCCGTACTCCGGTTTGTCAACGTGCTCGACGAACATCTCGTACGGCCGGACGCAGAGGGGACGATCACCGTACTCGGCCTGGTAGACCACCATCGACTCGCCGGTTTCAGTGTGCCGGGCGACGCCCAAAACAGTGTACTCTTTTCCCTTGAAATGCCGATATCGACCAGCTGGAAGCGTCTTCACCTGGTCGATCGACGTGGCTTCGGTCATTCCTCCTCCTTGAACGTACCTTCTACGACGTGGTCCTCGGTGATGCCGTCGAGGCCCATGATCTCAGTTTCCTCGGTGATGACAACGCGGGTGAGGCCCCGAAGATCCTCGCTCGAGTTATAGGTGAGCCGGTATGTGTCATCGTCTGTGCGCTCAAGGCGACCGGTCGAGAGGACGCGCGAACCGTCAGTCAGCCACCCTTCGTAGAAGCGACCAGTTGCTGGACTTGGCAGCGAGGCAGTCACGGTATGATCAAAGCGTCCGTTGACGTACGTCCGAGTTGCACTCCCCGATCCTGTCCGTCCGGCCACGGGTGTGAGCGTAATGGTAGCGGCGTGGGTCTCCTGCCCGTTGGTCCGGAGATTGATGGTGGTCCGGTTCGTACTGGTACCGGCAGACGTAACAGCGGACGATGTGGTCGAGGTGCCCTCCGCTAACGGCACCGGGGTTGTATCTCTGTCACGCTGCGTTGGCAGGAGTTTCTGGTCCCAGGCGATCCAGCCGAGGAGCAGAATAGCAAGCACGATCCAGAGGTATACCCAGGGAGAACTTCTCATGAAATGAGTCTAGTCCTCTTCCCCGGTATCGTCCATACATTATACGACCGTCTGATGTGTGAAGAGCGCTGCGTATAGGGTGACGTTCAGTGATCGTATCGTTCCAGCGACATGACTACAAAGCCTTGGTCGTGGATCTCGTCGGCGTTCCAGACGGGTAGGTCGCGGGTGTGGAGGACGTCGGAGATCCGCCGCATCGCGCGCTACGGTCGGTCTCGGTTCGCCAGGATGATGAGGCCCACAATGACGAGGAGGAGCGGCCAGAGTTTCCCAAAGACGATCAGGCTGACCACGCCCAGGTTGCCAAGGAGAAAGACCACGCCCAGGAGAATGAGGATCACTGCCCACCAGGTCTTGATCCCGGCTCGCTCGGCCATGGCCTCCAAATCCTCACCGAGCGCCTCGGCTCGCTCCCCAAGCTCTTCGGCGTTCGTCCTGACCACCTTCTCCACCGCCTTACTCCCATGGTAGGACTGGCTCGGCACGAGGATCCAGAGGATGAGGTAGAGGACGAGCCCTCCCCCGCCCCAGAGCGTCAGGAGGACAAAGAGAACGCGAACCAGTGTGGCATCAATATTGAGGTGCTCGGCAATGCCGCCGGCCACCCCGGCAATGACGCGGTCGGTCTCGGATCGGTAGAGACGCTGCTTGGTGGTCTTGGTCATACGCACTCAGTATACCAGCTACCGCTGGAGGAAATCGTCAAGCAACCGGACCTGCTCGGCAGTTGAGAGTGGCTGGAGGGTCCCCGCAGCCAGTCGCTGTCGGGTGGCCTCGGCCAGTGCCAGGGCTGCGGTCACCGAAACATTGAGACTCTGGACCAGCCCGCGCATGGGGATCATGGCCACCGCATCAGCCACCTCGAGAGCTCGTGTAGACAGGCCAGCCTTCTCGTTGCCCACCAGGAAGGCGAGCCGCGGACCCGTCAGATCAAGCTCGTAGAGATCCTTGGCCTCGGCCGCCAGGGCGAGGGCAATCGTCTGATAGCCGTCTGACCTCAGTGTGTTGATCCCAGCATCAATTGACCGGTGGATTGAGAAGTCCAGCCAGCGGTTGGCGCTGGACGAGCTCGCCTTGCCCACCTGTCGGGGATTGAACGGCGCCTCTCGCGCAAACACACAGTGGACGCGTTGGACGCCCAAGGCATCGGCTGTGCGCAGGATCGCCGCGGCATTGTGCGGATCGTGCATGTCTTCCAGGAGCACCGTCAGGCCGGCCTGTCGCTGCTCGACCACCCGACGGAGTCGCTGGTGCCGTGCCTCAGTCACCATGGCGGAGGGGTCGAAGTGGTGAGGCGAGCGTGACCGCCACGAGTGAGAGCGTAATCCCGGCCGAGAGGAGGCAGTAGAGGCAGTAGGCGTTCAGGATGACGGCTTGTATGTAGAACAGGCCGAGCGTCGTGAGGCTTCCCAGCCCGACGAGGAGCCAGAGTCCTCGTCGTCGCATCTGAACCGTCAAGCGCGCTGATGGCAGCGTCACGAGGAAGACGGCCAGGTAGTAGAACGCGCCTAGGAGTGCGATGGGAATCGGTCCCAGTGTGGCGTACTCGCTCGTGAGCACCAGCTCACAGCCACCCACCGTGCAGGGCGGGATCGTCCCAAGGAAGTGCTCGACCGTCAGGTAGGTCGCATCAGCCAGGCCCACGAGCGCGAGGCCGCGGACGATCAGCCAGGCCGAGGCGGCCGGTGTCTTACTGCCCAAGTTCGGTGCGGACGAGCGTGCGGAGGGTGTCATAGCTGTTGGGGTTGTCGATCTTCTTCCCATTCAAGATGAAGGTGGGCGTGGCGGTCACTTGCGCAACGTTGCCGGACCGAACATCGGCCTGGACAGCCTCCTTGGTTTCCGGCCGGTCCAGGGTCTCCCGGAAGAGGGCGAGATCGAGCCCAAGGTCCTCGGCGTAGGTGGCGAAGACGTCCGTGGGATCGTCGAGCTCGGACCACTCAGGCTGGCGTTCGTAGAGAAGATCGTGCATGGGGAAGAACTTGCCCTGCTCCCCGGCGGCCTCGGCGGCATGTGCAGCGGCCCGCGCGTTGGAGTGAATGTTGTCCAGCGGAAAGTGTCGGTAGATCACGCGGAGTTCCTGGGGCGGAAACTCGGTCTTGAGTTGGCGCAGCAGTTCAAAGAAGAACCGGCAAGCCGGACACTGGAAGTCGCCGTACTCAATAAGGGTCACCCGCGCCGACTCGTTGCCGGTTGACCACTCGTCCGTTGCCACCTCGGCCACAGACTGAGGGATCGTCACAGGTGCAGTGACTTGCTTGGCGTCGAAGAACGCAATTCCCACCACCAAGCCGATGATGCCCAGCGCCGCTAACGTCCAACCCCAACTTCCCATGACAACTCCTTCTCTCCTTAGGTCTGCTCGTACCGGCCCATCAGCTCGGCGTGGTTGACGATGTGACCTTCCATCGCTGCTTCGAGGTCGGCCTTCGCCGTGGAAGGCGGCAGCTCGAGGAGGGTATCGAGCGCGAACACCTTGAAGTAGTAGCGATGCTCGCGGTCGGGTGGACAGGGACCGTGGTAGCCGGTGGTCTTTGCACTCGTGGTGCCCTCAACCCCACCCCGCGGGACTGTCCCGGCCGGGATCTCGGTCAGTGTTGGGTCGAGATTCCAGACCAGCCAGTGGACCCAGAGGCCGACCGGCGCATCTGGATCGTCGACGATGAGCGCCAGGCTCTTGGTCCCGTCCGGCACGTCGGCAATCGCAAGCGGCGGACTGACATCGCCACCTTGGCAGGTGTATCGAGTCGGAATTGCACCACTCTGCTCAAAGGCAGGCGAAGTTAGCTTCACGGCTCCAGCTCCGATCCCAGCATCTGTGTGATCTGTGTGCCCCGACAAATCTGCCGGGGCCTGTGCATCTGTGGTGTGAGACTAATCTTTGGCTGCGTCAATCACCTCTTGGGCGCCGTCCACGGACGAGACGAGGACGTCCTTGACCGCATCCACCGCCGTCCCGCCCACCTCGCCGGCGCCCTTCAAGGCACCGGTCACGGCGGACTTGGTGACCGCTCCCACATCGCCACCCACCTCGCGCGTGGCGTCAATTAAACTCATGACGACGGCTTTGGCGGCCTCGGCGGTGTCTTCTCCAGTCTCCCCGGCTTCACTGACGGCCGTACTGGCCACTTCCCCAGCGGCCGTGGTCAGGTCGCCGCCTACCTGAGAGACGCCCTCAATGACGCCGCGGGCGACGCCGCGAATCCCATCGAGCGTGCTCGCACCAGCCTCAGCTGCACCCTCAATCGCCCCTCGGGTGACGTCGCTGACGACTGCCACGAGTTTCTCGGCCACATCGCCGGTCCCGCCTAGAGCGGTCTTGGTGGTATCGGCCACCGTCTGGGCGGCCGTGCCAGCCACGTCCCCGGCTGTCCCCAAGACGCCCATCAAGGCATCGTGTGCCTGTTTACCCAACTCTCCTAGTGGATGAGCCATCGTTCCTCCTCTCAGCTGATTTTCTCCACTCTAGCGCACGGTCTGCGTACCTCCAAGCCCAGTTGGACACAGCTTGACACCCCCTCAACCCTCCAGCTAGCCTCAACTCCAGAGCGTGCCGCTGGCACCTCAACATCTTGTGGAAGAACGGAGGTGAGCGCTGTGACGGAAGTCAACGGACTCACCAAGCTGGTCGGAGCATACCGACCCACCCGGATCGAACCCTTTCTCCTGAGATTCTTGCAACTAGCCGACGCGCAACCGTTGGTGGGAGAGATCGAGCTCGATGAACCAACAACCATCAAGCCGCCCCGCGAGGAGTCGGTCTGTTGGTTTGAACACGAGGGCAGCGTGGCCCTGACCGTGACGGTCGAGATTGCGTCCGAGCGTCACACCACTCACCAGGTGGCACGGCTCTACGCGGCGGGATCCAAGAAGCGCGGGATCGTCCTCCTTGGGCCACTCGAGCATCGGATGGTTGAGCTGGCTGCAGCTCACGGCGTCACCTACAGGGGCCGCCACCGACAGAGTCAAGATCGGAAGAGCGAGGCAGATCCCAAGGCGCTCAAGCGACTCGAGGACCTAATGCTTCGTCTCAGAGAAGAGGTCTCTGCCCTGGGGCCGGCAAACCTCGACCGCATCACCAAGGTGGTGAACGAGCTCGTCCGCAGGGTGGCCGCGCTCGAGAAAGTTGCCACTGAACCCCGCACCGACGAGGGTTCGAGCGGGCACAGTGAGCTCATCGAGCGGCTGGCCAGGAAAGTCGAAGGTCGCTCGGACGACACCGCTGCGCTCCAGAATCAGGTGGGCAGGCTGGCGGAGGAGCTCAATCGACAAGGGGCACTGCTCAGGGGGCAGCGCGCCCCGGAGGTCGAGATCAGTTCAAGCCCGACGGCCCTGGACCAGTTTGAGCGGGCCATCGATCGGCTCAGGACTGCCTCCCAGTGGCACGGGAACGAGCTGGGTCAACTCAAGGAGGCGCTGGAGCAGGGGCTGGGTGAGCTTTCGGCTCGGCTCCAAGTCTGCGAGGGGCAGCTGGTCGAGTGGTCGCCAAACGCCGCGGCAGAGCCCGAACCCAGCAACTGGCGGCTCGAGGTCGAGTTGGCGTTGGCTGGGCTCACGGCGCGGATCGACGCCCTGGTAGTGGATCGCAACGTCGCCGAAGATGACCTGCGCTCTCGGGTCGTGACCCTGGAGATCCGCTTGGCCGAACAGGCCGAGGCTTTCCAGATCCGACTTGCGGCGCTGGAAGCTCGGCAGGCTGACGCGACTTCCGAGGTGGAGGAACAGGAGGATCAACAAGAAGAGGACGAAATCGACGAGGACGTCGATCCCCTTCACCTTGTCCTCTTCGCTGTCTACCGGTGCGCCGACGATCAGAGTATCACGACCAACCGCCGGAACTGGGACCGGTGTCTGTGGCGCAAGCACCTTCTCCCCATTCCGGTCTCCCAGCTGGTCCGTGATCTCCGGGAACGGTTGCGGAGCTGGAACGGCAAGCCGGTCACGGAAGCGGTTGCCGAACAGCTCTACGACTACCTCCCCCAGAAAGTCCGGCGCTACGCCAAGCGCCAGGCTGTCCTAACCGTGGCGCGCTGTATCGTCGATGGCTTCTTTGCCCGCGGCTTGGGCAAGGATGGCCGGCTCACGTTGGACGACGAGGACGCGGTTGCGGCGTTCACGGCCACGCTCGTCACCCTCGACGACTAGTCACAGAGGCAGTCGTCACCCAGGCCCCGGTATCACGCCGGGGTCTCATCATGTCCGCACATCCCCTACAGACGTGTCATTCATGAAATTTCGGGGAACACGTCTGATGGAACACTGGTGGGACACCGACAAGCCCGCTCCCGCTTCTCGAAGTGTTGAAGCCCCCCCATCCACCCTTATACTACCATGCTATATAGCATGGTAGTATAAGGGTCTATACGCCTAGCGTTTTGACCTCCGATAGCCAGCTGTCACGGCCTCGGGCTCGGTGGCGAAGCAGGCCTCCGGCTTGGTCCGCTCGTAGAACTCGCCGCCCGGGACGTGGTAGATCATCGACTGGGCGTTCCCTTTGATTGCACGATCCAGTGGGCAGTCTGTGGTTGCGGCTTGGGGAATCGCCTCGTTGTAGTCGGGACGATTGGTCGATCCTGATGGTGTCGAGGAGGTGGTCGGCGCGTCCTCGCAGGCACCCCAGAGTCCTCTCCCCTCCTCCCGGGCCTCGGCCGCAAGCTCGGCAAAGTGATCGGCAAACCGGACGTTCGGCGGGATGGTCAGCGTGCTTGCAAACCCCTCAGCCACCAGGACCTCGTTCACGAACGTTTTGCCCACCGTCACGTACGCGAGCGTCCGCCCATACTTATCGAACGGCTCGACGTCCCGCTCCAGCCTCACTCGCTGGCCGTCGACGAGCTCTCGGTTTCGCTCTACTGCGGCCTGCCCATAGCAGTCATTCTTGCCGAGCGTGGTCTCCGGCGTGTCGATCCCAATGTAACGGACCCGTTCCCCTCCCTCGACCTCAATCGTGTCCCCGTCAATCACGCTCGTGACCAAGACCCCTTCCAATCCAACCCCCGGGGTTGGATGGTTGGCCGAGATGCTTGGCGAATCATCAATCAGCGGGTCCGCATCGTCGCTCTCCTGGTTAGCATTGGCCGGAATCCCAAAGAGCTGTTGAGTAGATGGAGTTGGCGTGCCCACGATTACCGGCGTGGCTAGCCCTTGCGCCGAGGTCCCCAAGTCTCCAAGCGGTGTCGAAGCGTTCTCGCTGCGCTGTGGTGTCGCCGGCGATGCTGGTCTTACTGGTACTCGGCTCGATACAGGGTCATCGGTGGTCGGACGGATCTCCCCTTGGATACCTGCCTGCGGGCGGGGCAGGCTTGACAAGTGGCGAGGGGGAAGTGTCTGGTCAGTGTTCGCATGAGTCGACTGAATCTGAGGCCGTCCCTCGCTGACGGGCAGGTCTTGCCGTCCAAGCCAGACAAGGCCGACGATCACAATCAGCCCCATCCCCCATCGCCATGGCTTGGTACGCATTGTTTCACTATACCGGCATCATCGATGCGCAAGACAGAAGTCTCGAGGGAGCGTCCAGAACCAGACGGCCGTCACGTTATGGACTCTTGCGGCCGCCATTCAATTGTGCGGTCGATCACAAGATCGAACGAACCCGCCTCGGGCGGGGAAACCACTCGTCGAGTGGGATCGTGGGGAGTGGAAGTCGTTTAGCTTGACGCTCACCTGTCGCCCGTCTTGACACCAGGTTCAGGATGGTGGTACGCTCGCCCGTCTTGCGCTGAGCTGGCGCGAGACAAATCTCATTGTGGAGTGTGGAACCTTCACAACCCACAGCTCAACCGCCCCGGTGTCATGACCGCCACAAGGCGGTGGATTCACTGCGGCACCACCACCGGCAGGAAGTTCGCTGGCCGGCCTTTCGAGCGGTGCTCAAGGTTGGTCCGCGTCCAGGCCTGTCGTTAGGAGGATGAAAGGATGCGTAAGGAGAAAGAAACGACGCAGCCGACTTGCGAGTGCTGCGTCGAGCACCGAAAGGTGCTTGGAGATCTCACCTGGAGGCGCTCGATGCTTGCGATCGTGCTGATTGGCTTCCTGGCATTGGGTGTCACCCTGATCTCAAACATGACAAGCGACACCAACGAACCTGAAGAGCTGATAGGGTTCGTCCTGACTCTCGTGGGCCTGGTCTGGGGTTTCGTATCGGCGCTGATCAGCCTCGCAACTGTGCGCACCCACTTCCTGTTCGAGGACGAGACCGGCTTGGTCCACGTTCACGACGAGGAGCCCGTGCTGATCAAGGTCTTCAACGAGGGCTCCAGGGAGTACCTGATCCGGATCACGCGCGCTATCCCGACGAACGACGTGAAGGTTATGGCGCAACTTGCCAAGTTCTTTGAGCTTCCGCCGGGTGTCCTACGGATTCGCGGACCAATCGTCAAGGTGACCCACGAGGTTCTTCGAGGGACCGGAGGTGGTTTCCTGGGCGATCTCAGCTGGGAAGTGAAGGGATGCAACCTGGTTGCTGACAACGACCTGTTTATTCGCTTCCAGCGTTGTGATGAACGAGGCGGGGTTGAGGTCTCGTTCGACCACGTGTTCCGATTCTTCGTCCTTGCCAAGGGAAGGCCAGGGCAGGTTGGGAGCGTTGAGAATCTACTACGGCTGGCGATGCGATCAAGCATGAACCATGAAGCGGCCGAGGCAAGCAGAGAGGAGGCCGCCAAGCTCCGCGCTGCTTGCCAGGCCTTGAGCCAGGGATTCAGCGACGCCGTCTCGGTTCTTGTTCGTGGAGAGGAGCGGAGTCAGGTTTGCGCCAAGGCGCGGGATGCTCTGGTGATGGCCATGGCCAACGCTGCCACCGATCTCGGTGACCAGTCGATGTTCGTGAGCTTCGGGCGGGCGCTCCAAAAGGCTCGAGGTGAGATCGAGTCTGCCAAAGCAGGACGCCGAGGCAAGAGAAAGAAGGGGACCGAGCCGTCGCCGGCCTCGTGACGGCATAAGATAGATCGCTACCGCGGCCAGGAGCTGCGGGGCACGCACAGGACCACCTGGAAACGGGTGGTCCTGTCTCGTTGCTGTACTTGTCATTGGTTCAGCAGGCCGCGCCCCCTCCACTCCCGGAGTGTCCCGGCGCGGATTAGAGCTCCTACCCGAGCAGTTTCTCGAGATGTCCCGTCAGTTCGGACTTATCCACGAGGCCGACGGTCTGGCCGGCCGGCTTGCCGCCCTTAAAGTAGATCGTCGTCGGAATGCTCATGACGCCAAAGCGCATCGAGATCGGCGACTCCTCATCCACGTTCACCTTGAAAAAGTTGATTCGGTCCTGGTACTCGGCCACCACCTCGTTCCACATTGGCTCCATGGCCTTACACGGTCCACACCAGACGGCCCAGAAGTCAACAACGACCGGCCGCGTCTTGGATCCTTCAATCACCTTCTGGTCAAACGTAGCCTGGGTGAGGTCTTGGGCGTCGCTCATACGTCTCCTTTGCTCCGTTCGATCCTGCTCCAGTATTCGGAGGCGGTCAAGGGCGGTGAAAGGTGAAACGTGAATCGTGAAAGGACAGACCTTTCGCGTTTCACCTGTCTGGATTCACTAGACTACGCACACTTGCTGTAGCCGCAGCTGGTGCAGTCCATGCAGCCTTCGCGGAAGGTCAGGGTGCCACCACAGTTGGGACAGGCGGGGGCGTGACCCAGGTCGGCCAGCCGCACCTTCTCGGCGGTGGCAACGGCCGTTCCCCCACTCGCTAACTGAGCGCCCGTGCCATCGGCGGTGGCGCGGACCGGTGGAATACCGGGTGCGCCAGCCAAGACGTCGCCTGGCCCTGTCACCAGTGGCGGCTCACTTGTCCCGTCTTTGAACTCGAGCGCTAACTCACCCTGGCCGCGTTGAATGTGGCGGGTCAAGACCTGGGCGATCGCATCTGGGACGGAGAGGACCATCCCATTCTCGGTCCAGAGCGGACTCGGTCCCCGGATTCCCTTCAGTTCATCGATGACCTCCTCAATCTTGACGCCCGCTCGGAGCGCCAGTGAGGCCAGGCGTGAAATCGCCTCGGTCTTGGCGGCAAAGAAGCCGCCGGTCTTGCCGAGCGCCGTGAAGAGCTCAAAGGGTTGGCCTTGCTCGTCATCGTTGACGGTCAGGTACATGCTCCCGTAGGCCGTTGGGACCTTGTAGGTAGTCCCGCGCATGGTGTCCGGACGCTTCCGAGGCGTGATGCCCACCGCCGTGGCCAGGGCGCTGGCGGCGCTCCCCTGCCCCTGCTTGGCCAGGGCATTGGAGTCGTTCGATTCGGTCAAGTTGAGGACCTGGACATCGCGTGAACCATCGCGGTAGACCGTGCCCCCCTTGCAGCCGAGGTCGTACATGAGCCGGTAGAGCTCCCCCACTTGCTCGCGGGTGTAGTCGTTCGGGACGTTGCAGGTCTTGGAAATCGATGAGTCAATCCAGCGTTGAATAGCGGCCTGGACGCCGATGTGCTCTTCCGGCGCCAAGTCCATCGCCGTCACAAAGTAGTCCGGCTTCTCCTGTCCGGGGTGGGTGGCCTGCCAGCGCTCGTAGACCTCGACGGTCTCCTCATGCATGCCCAGGCGGGACTTGCGCTGGTACGTCCAGTAGTAGAAGGGTTCAATGCCGGTGGAGGTACCGACCATCGTGCCGATGGTCCCATTGGGTGCCTGGGTATTGAGGGTGACGTTGCGGAGGCCGCGCTCCTTGATGGTGGCCCGGATCTCCTCCGGGAGCGTCTGAATGAACCCAGTCTTCAGGTGCTTGGCGGCCTTGAACTGCGGGAAGCTGCCCTTCTCAGCTGCCAGCTCCGTGCTCATTCGGTAGGACTCGACCGTGAAGAACTCGTAGAGCGCATCGATGAACTGATTCCCCTCGGGGCTTCCGTAGCGGATGCCGAGGTTGATCATCATCTCGGCCAGGCCCATGGTGTTCAGGCCAACCCGCCGCTCAGAGAGCTGCTGCTTACGATTCTCCTCAAAGAAGTACGGCGTGGCGTCAATGACGTTATCGAGGAATCGGGTGGCGGCGCGGATGGTCTGGCGGAGCTCGTCCCACTTGACGCCCTGGATCGCTTCCTCGGTGGTGTGGGCGGTCTGGGCCTGGTACTCGTCCTTGACGAACTTGGCAAAGTTGACGGCCCCCAAATTACAGACGCCCCACTCCGGCAGGCCTTGCTCCCCGCACGGGTTGGTGCAGAGGATCGGGGCAAAGTAGGCCGACGGGCTCATCGCGTTGTAGCGATCCATGAAGAAGAGGCCGGGCTCGGCGCTTGCCCAGGCCGAGTCGATCATCTGCTCCCAGAGCTCCTTGGCGCGGATCGTTCGATAGACCTTGACCTTCTTCCCCGCTGCCTTCCATGTGTCTAGGTTGCCGTCCCACGCCTCGTCGTAGTCAGGATCGTCTCGATCCGGGAAGACCAGCTGCCACTCCTTGTCCTCCCGGGCGGCTGTCATGAAGTCGTCCGTGATGCCGACGGAGATGTTGGCGTTCGTGATCTTGCCCATCTTGGTCTTGGAGACAATGAAGTCTTCGATGTCCGGATGCCAGACGTTCAGGATGAGCATGAGGGCACCCCGGCGGGAGCCGCCCTGCTCAATGAGGCCGGTGGCGAAGCTGTAGAGGCTGCCCCAGCTGACGGCACCGGAGCTCCGGCCGTTGACGCCTTTGACGTGGTCGTACCGAGGCCGGAGACTGGAGAGGTTGATGCCCACCCCGCCACCTCGGGAGAAGACCTCGTTCATACTTCGGAGGACGTCGATGATCCCGTCGCGGGAGTCGCGCGGGCTCGGCAGGACGTAGCAGTTGTAGTACGTCAGGGCTTGCTTGGTGCCGCCACCAGCCAGAATCCGGCCACCCGGGATGAACTTCCAGTCGGTCAGGGCCGCCCGAAACTCGGCCTCCCAGAACTTCCTGAGCTTTTGGGTTGGCTCAACCGCGGCCATCCCCTTGGCGAGCCGGGCATGCATCTGGGCTGGATCGGTTTCCACCGGCCGGTCGACGTGTTCGTCGGTCCGCATCACCTCAGAGCCATCAACGCGGAGCCGAACGGTGATCTGCTCATCCGCAATCTTGGTGATCGTCCCAATTTCCCGCTGGCTCGTTTCCAGGTTGGTACAGACCACCACCGTGTCTCCCACCTCCATCGCACCCTTGCGGCGGTCCTTGGTGGCGTAGCGGTCCAGGAAGATTTTGTAGCCGATCTCGTTCAGGGCGTTGACGGTGGCGGTCTTGGGATCGTAGTTGGTGGTGGCAACGTTGGTGGCCATGACCCTCCTCATGAATGGTGAAAGGTGAATGGTGAAAGGTGAAACGCCCAAACCTTACGTGTCACGCTTCACCTCGATCCTTTCCCCCTCTTTCTGTTGGTCAGCGAGGATCTTACCGAGTTCCGTTTCAAAGGCCTCCAGGTCCTCAAAGGATCGGTAGACCGAGGCAAAGCGCAGGTAGGCAATCGGGTCGAGCTGCTTCAAGTGGCCCAGGACTTGTTGACCGATCTGCTCCGAGCTGACCTCGTCTTTGCAGGTGGCGTAGAGATCGCGTTCGATGGCATCCACCAGCTGCTCGGCGTGCTCGGCCACGGCTGACCGCTTCTCCCCAGCCTGGTGAATGCCCGCCAAGAGCTTCTCCTTAGAGAAGGGCTCGCGCCGGCCGTCCCGTTTGACCACCATGAGATTCAGGACTTCAATCCGCTCAAACGTGGTGAAGCGGAACTGGCAGGCCATGCACTCGCGCCGACGGCGAATCGCTTGCTCGTCTTCGCGCGAGTCAATCACTCGAGTCTCGCCCTTATTGCAGTGCGGACAAACCATACTGGCTCCTTGGCCGGGAAAAAGAACAGGTTGGGTAAAACCCAACATCTTGTGTTCCCTCACTTAGTCTAGGCACTAGATCTTGTGGTGCAAGTGGACAAGCTGGGGATAATCTGCTGTACTCCACCCAGGTTTTGAACCTGAAGTATCTGAGGATGAAAGGAGGGAGGCAGATGAGCCTCGCACCATTGATTGAGCGGCAGGTCGAGGCCGAGGCTGAGCACCGCCTGCTGTTCCAGCGGCTCGATCACGCCCGGACCGTAACGCTCCGCGAACTGCTGACCGATGCTGCGGCTCCAGAGCGGCTTCAGGCTCCGTGGCTGAACCTTGCAGTCATCCAAACTCGTTTTGGTCGTGCTACTGAGTGGCTGCATCAACATCAGGGAGTTGGCCGGGTGCGTGGCTGGCAGCACCTGGGCCCGGTCTTCTTCCAAGCCAGTCCCCTCGCTGAGGACGAGGCGGAGCACAGCCGTCGGCTGGCTGACCCGTATGGGTTCTGCTACGCCGAGCGCTTTCAGGATTTACCGGCTCAAGCTGCGTACTTGGTGACCAACTACGGGAGTACGCCCGTTGGTATGGAGGAAGGATGGCAGCGTGGCTGGACCCTCTGGCCGCTCTCGGGCTTTAGTTCGCTGCTCTGCTTTGGAGGCGATGCAGTGTGGCGGGAGTACTTCCGCTCAAGACGGACGGCGGTTGGGAATCGCGTGCCGGACTGGCCAAGCCTCTTGGGAGTGGGCGGTGCGGTCGCCACTGAGTACCTGGTTCGGCTCGTGATTCACGATCTCGGACACAGCTTCCTGCCCACCATCGGACCGCTGCGTGAGTCCTACCACAACGTGATGATGCTCCGGGCTGGCGGTGGACCAGGACTGGTCGATCCCGGCTCGGACTGGGAATCCCTCGTGCTTGCTGAGTGCACGGATCCGTACTTCCCCATGCAGGCAGCCCGCCTCCTGGAATCGTGGCGCGATCGGATCGGGGAACTCACGCCCGTCCAGCGGTTCCTCCTTAACCTGTGGTCGCGCTGGTACGTGCCAACGTGCTCTAGGCGCCGGCAGCGCTACTGGGGCTTACGGCCCCGGATGGATGAAGGAGCCTGCTGCCGGCAGGCGGATCGGGTCCTGGATGCGATCGTGGTTGGTGGGTTCGCTGCCTACCATGATCGAGATGACAAACGGGTGACACTGAGGAGGTGAGAAAAGGATGGAGGAAATCGAGCACGCGTCAGACGAACAGGTGGCAGCCAAAATGAAGCTTGGGGCCACTCGGCGTCGCGAGGGCGAGCCGATGGTCTACAAGGTGCCACTGGAGTGGCTCGCGCACCGTGCGCCCCACATGAAGCAGGCGCAGGTCTGGCAGAGTCCGGAGGGCGAGCTCAAGTTGCGGGGTGATCACCACCAGCGTGGGACGATCACGCCCCTGACGGTGGACAGCATCGAGCACGCGCTCGGGCTGCTCCGCCAGATGACGTGACCAGTGGGCCGGGGATCTTCTTCTCCGGCCCACTCTTTGTCTATGCACGCTCATCACGAGCCCGCACCAGAATGCTATGCTGATCCTATGCCATACAAGCCAAGCGCAATGCTCACACTCGTCCGGCGGGCTCACGGGTCGCAGTCTCGGTCTGGCGGACGCATCCCGTATTGGCATCATTGCGCAGGTGTTGCGGAACTACTGGCGTGGGCGTTCGAGCGTTCCGGTGAAATACCAGAACCGGTGGCCTACGAAGACTTCCACCTCGCCGCGCTTGGCCACGATCTCTACGAAGACACTGAGGTAACGCGCGCCGAGATCATTGACGCATTCGGCCCGCGCGTTGACGAACTCATCGAGGCGCTCACCAACCGTCAGGGCGATGATCACCAGGCCGCGTACCATCGGCAGATCGCTACCGGCCCCGAAGAGGCTCGGCTCATCAAGCTCTGCGATCTCATTGACAACACGCTGAGTGTGGCTGAGGCGCTCCCCGAGCTTGGTCAGGACTGGGTCAAGAACACCTTCCTACCGATTGTGTCGGGAATGCAAACGGTAGTCCTCGCCGCGACGTACCCAACCTTCCCGGTCACGGGCAGGGTCCTCGGAGAGCTTCTTGCCTACGTATCCACCCGCCTGGATCACGCCCTCCAGCGGGATGATGCCTAAGAGTCCCCGGTGGTTGCGCGGCTCTCCAGGGTGACGGGAGTGTCGGAACCAGTCTTTGTGGGTTGCACGAGTTGAATCTGCTTGTTTGAGAAGTCCGGATACGGTTCCGGATAGTGGACGACGCGATAGGCCTTGAGGTGATCCACGTCGGTCTGGGTGAGTCGTTCGTCGGCAAAGAGTGCCTCGGGGAAGTACGGGACGAGGTCGAGTGTTTGGAAGAGCTCAATGAGCGGACGCCAGATCCAGTCTCGCTCCTGCCAGGTGAGGCGGTCGAGGTCGTGGAGGATGATGAGCAAGAGGAGGATGCTCTCGCTCAAGATGGGGACGATAATGAGGCTCGTCGTCGTGCCGTCGTTGATGAGGATCAGCCCGGCCCAGAGAATGGCACTCAGGACCAGGAGACTCAGCCAGAGCGCCACCGGCATCTCGTCTTGGACGTTGTGCGTCACGCCACTGTGGCCGCGCAGGAGATCGCGCAGCTCGTAGAGCATGTGATCAAGGAGCTGCCGTTGCCGGTCAGTCTTGACCTTGAGGGAGAGGATAAAGGCGTTGAGGGCTTGGAGTTCAGGGAGGGTCTTGGTGAAGTCGGTCAGTCGGTAATCGAGCTGGGCCTGGAGGTAGCGATCAACATGTCCGAGGTACAGAGCCGCCTCGTCGGCATCGAAGACCTTGGTCAGCTGACGCAAGCTAAAGAGCTGGCCATCCATCTCTCGGAGCGTTGTCCGGAGGCTGCTCAGTCGGTCGTTCTGCTGGGAGATGGAGAAGCCCAGGAGGATGGCGAAGGTGAACGTGGCAATCGAGAGGAGCGTGTCAAGGACAGGCGACTCCACCTTGCCGGGGAGAAGGATGGCGAACGCCAGGAAGATAAGGTAGCCAGCCGTGAGAATCGGTACGTAGCGTCGCACTCCCCCTCCTTGCGCAGACCCCCTGGCGGGCTACTTGAGCTTCCGGCGGATGAAGGCCGGGACCTCGAGCTCGTCGTCTTCAACGTGGGGCGAGAGGTCAGCTGGATCGGCTGGACCGGCTTGCGGGGTGGACTGAGGCTGTGGCTGATACTGGGGATAACTTGGTTGCGGTTGCTCACGGCTGGGGAACCCAAAGCCGCGGCCGGTCAGCGCGCCCAGGCGGTTGCTCGGCTTGGTGGCCTGGGGCATCGGCTCTGAGGTGGCCTGGGGCTTGGCACCCTGGCGATCTCGAATCTCGTCAAAGCCGGTCGCGATGACCGTGATCTTCACCTCGCCCGCCATCGCCTCATCAATGATTGAGCCAAAGATAATGTTGGCATCGGTATCGGCAGCTTCGGTGATGGTCTTGGCGGCCTCGTCGATCTCGTACATCGCCAGGTCCGGTCCACCGGTGATGTTGAAGAGGATCCCCTTGGCGCCCTCAATCGAGAGCTCCAGGAGCGGTGAGTCGATCGCAGCTCGAGCGGCCTCGACAGCGCGGTTGTCGCCGGTCCCGTACCCAATGCCCATGAGTGCACTGCCAGCATCGGCCATGATGGTCCGGACGTCGGCAAAATCGACGTTGATGATGCCGTGGAGCGTGATGAGGTCGGAGATGCCCTGGACGCCCTGGCGGAGGACGTCGTCCACAATCCCAAAGGCATCCATGAGTGAGGTCTTCTTATCAATGATCTGGAGGAGGCGGTCGTTGGGGATGACGATGAGGGTGTCCACCTTGTCCTTGAGTTCCTGGATCCCCAGCTCGGCCACCTTCTTGCGTCGAGCCCCTTCAAACGTGAATGGCTTGGTGACCACGCCAACCGTCAGCGCCCCGAGCTCCTTGGCAATCTGGGCCACGAGCGGCGCGGCGCCGGTCCCAGTGCCACCACCCATGCCACAGGTGGCAAAGACCATGTCGGCACCCTTGAGGACCTCATAGATCTCGTCCTTGTTCTCCTCAGCGGACTTGCGGCCAACTTCAACATCGGCCCCGGCGCCAAGGCCACCCGTCGTTTCCTTCCCAATCTGGACCTTCGTGGGTGCCTTGTTGTCTAAGAGGGCCTGCGAGTCGGTGTTGATGGCAATGAACTCAATGCCCTTCACCTTCGCCTCAATCATGCGATTGATGGCGTTACATCCACCACCACCACAGCCAGCGACTTTGATGATGGCAAACGACTCGATTTCGCTACTCTGGCTCATCGAGCGCTCTCCTTATCCTTATGGAAGTAGTTGTTTGAAGAAATCCCGAGCTTTCCCGACCACCCCCTCCACATTGTCTAAGGAAAAGGATTTCGCGTGTGGTTCATGGGGCGTTTTCCCCTGAAGTCCCCAGAGAACCAAACCAACGCTGGTAGCGTACGTTGGGTCATCCAGCTTGTCAACGCTGCCTGCAAACTCCGTAATCGGCCGGCCAAGTTTGGCCGGCAGGTGGAGATTCTGCTTGGCCATCTCCACGAGGCCATGAAGCTGGGAACCGCCCCCGGTGAAGACGGCGCCGGCCGGGAGCGTCCCGTCCTTACCGATCTTGCGGAGCTCGTCGTTGACCATCATGAAGAGCTCGGAGAGGCGGGCCTCAATGATCTCAGCAATGTAGCGGAGCTTGGGGCGCTCGAGCTCGCTCGGATCGATGGTGGTCAGGTCGATCGTGTCGATGTCACGGACGTCTTCTTTCAAGGCGGTGCCGTACTTGATCTTGATCGCCTCTGCTAGATCGATGGAGGTCTTGAGCCCAATCGCAATGTCGTTGGTGATGTGCATCGATCCAACCGGCAGGACCGCGGCGTGGACCAGATCCCCTTCCTCGTAGACCACCACGCCGGTGGTCCCCGCGCCAATATCAATGAGGACCACCCCGCTCTCACGCTGCCGTTTCGTCAAGAGCACCTCGGCGGTGGCGAGTGGCGAGAAGACGAGCTGGTCCACCTCCAGCCCGGTCTGATTGACGGCTCGGAGGGCGTTCTTCATGGCTGGTGACGGGCAGCTGACCACGTGTGCTTCCACCTCCAGGCGAATCCCTGTCATCCCCACTGGATCGACAATCCGATCCTCCGCATCCACCGTGAACCACTTGGGGAGGACATGGACAATCTCTCGATTAGCCGGCATCGCAATCGCTCGGGCGGCTTCAATGACGCGGTCAACGTCCTGGGCCGTGATCTCGCCGTCCGGCCGAGAAACGGCGATGACGCCTTTGGAGGCGATGCTTTCCACCTGAGCGCCACCCAGTCCAACGATGGCGTTCTTGAGGGGCTGTCCAGCGGTGCGTTCCACCTCCTCAAGGACGGCTGAGATCGACGAGACCGTTTCCTCCACGTCCACCACCTGTCCGCGCCGGAGTCCGGCGTTCGGCGTCTTGGTCATGGAGAGGATCTCTATGCCACCCTCGGCATAGTGTCCCGCGCAGGCCGCAATCTTCGTTGTCCCAATGTCGAGTCCCAGCACAATGTTCGATTGGGCCATGGGTGCCAACTCCTCTTCTGGAATGCGTAGGCTCAGTATACCCAGCGGTTTGAACGAGTGACAAGTTTTCTGCGGTGAGTCGCTCGGGTGTGGAAAACTTTCTCTCCTGAGCGAGGTGCTATAGTATGTCTTAAGTAGTTCAACGGTGCGAGGAGGTCATGAATGGAAGATCCACTCCAGAGTCCTCAAGCGGTGCCAGCGAGTTCGCCAGTCCCAGCCGATCCAGCCATGCCGGCTGATCAGCCATTGCCGGCGGCCCCGCCTCCCGCCATGCCGGAAGAGCCAGCTCCGGCGCTGCCGGCCGATCCAGCCGGTCCTATGCCAATGCCGGACCCACTGCCTGGCCAGGGCGACCAAGCGGCGTAGTTGCACGTTCGTTGAAGGTATGACCACGAGTGGCCCGGTTTCACCGGGCCACTCGTCTTGTGGATAGATATCGAACGGTCGTGATCTGTCTGTGATACAATCAACAAAAGTAACCATCGTACTCGTACAAAGGAGGGGCAGATGGATCCACGGAAAGTCACGTTGCTTCGCAGCGTGCTCTCACTCGTCGCCGTCGTAGCGCTCGGCGGTGGCGTCACCTACGCGTTGTTTACCAGTAACCAGGTGACGGTGTCACAGACCCAGGTCACCACGGGAAGCGCAGATCTGAAGATCTGCAACTCCCTGAACTCAACGCCGGCTGGATCGAATACCTGGAAGACCTCGGTCTCACCACTGATCAACTTTGATGGAATCAGCCCGGGTGACTCCGATGTCGATATCTCGACTGGCGTCTCAATCTACGTTGGAAACGACGGCGGACAACTGCAAGATAATCTGGGGGCTGAGTGCAATTCCTACGATGCGACCGTAACTGCCGGCAGCTCGACCGTCGACATGAAAATGGTTCCAGTCGTGACCGCAACCAGC
Source organism: Candidatus Berkelbacteria bacterium (assembly GCA_016198415.1). GTDB lineage: Bacteria > Patescibacteriota > UBA1384 > JACPKC01 > JACPKC01 > JACQIO01. The sequence continues at coordinate 64,981 of JACQIO010000016.1, forward strand.
TGCCCGAACCTCTCAGGAGATCTCCAGCTACGGTTCGGCTTTGATGGTACGTTCACAGCGTATAAGACGATCACGAATTGGGGCACGAACACCAGTGCGCTCGGTCCAACCTTTGCTGTGGACGATGCCAAGCTTCTCGCCATGCAGGCCAAGCTTGCCAACGGAGTCACCCTCCAAGACGAGAACTGCACCTTCGACGTCAACTTCACGGGCGAACAGGTCTAACTCACCCTAGGTAGAGTCCCGATTCTCGATCGGGACTCTCTCCTGTGGTGAGGTGCGATGCGTATACTTGGATCCATCGTCAGTAGTCTGAGCTGGGTGATCCTCGGGATCGCGCTGCTCGTTGCCCTCTCCGGCCTCCCGATCCTGCCCGGTGGCTACCGCACGATGGCGGTAGTGAGCGGTTCGATGGAGCCAGCCCTAGCTGTTGGGAGTCTGGTGCTGACACAACAAATGCCTGATCCTAGTCTTCTCAAGATCGGCGATGTGATTAGCTTCCAGCAACCTGGGGCACCCGATCGGATCATTACTCACCGGATCGCAAGCATCGAGACGGTTGGGGCTACCCAGTTCTTTCGCACTCAAGGCGACGCCAATCCCACGCTCGATTCGTGGAAAGTGAGCTATGGCCAGATTGTTGGCAAGGTCGTCCGCGACGCTCCCAGTCTTGGGTCTCTCATGCAGGCGCTTCGTACGCCCTGGGCAGTTGCAACCTTTGTCTGGATCCCAGTTCTCGCTCTTGCCTTCCACGAGCTCTACAAGATTCACACAATTCTCATGGAGCTCCAGCTGGAACATCGACGGAGTCTCGCATGACACTGCGGGGTCGGGCGTTATTGATTGGTGCTGCAAGCTTTGCTCTGACGGTCGTGGCAGGACACGCGATCGCTGCCTTTCTCGGTAACACCGTTATCATCACCGGTATTTCCATTACGACGTCAGGCGGTCCACTGATCTTCGCGGCTCGGCTCTTACCGACTGCCGATACCAAGCTTGTCGAGAGCGGACCAGATGATAACTTTGGTGCGGCGGACAATCTGTACGTCAGCTCAAAGGTTGGACGCAATGAACGGTCGTTGTTCCGGTTCGATCTGAGTGTCTTGCCGGCCAGTGCCAGTCTCCAAGCCTGTTCCCTCAATCTCTGGCTTGATGGTGCGCCGGGACGCGGGAGTCGCGATCATGCCGCGTACCGATTGAGCGATCATGAGATCGACTGGGGTGAGGGCACGCACATCGGGACAGGGGCTGATCCGGGCGAGAGTAGCTGGGACTGGTTTGCCCAGCCGAACGCCTGGACCACGCCGGGTGGTGATCTGGCAGCCACACCAACCGATACCATCGCGACCGGTGAGGAGAGCAACGTCTGGAGGGCCTGGAATGTCTTGCCGGACTGCGATCAGCTCCAAGAGCGGTCGTGGCTCGTGCGCGACACGGTCGAGGACGCGAGCGACACCCACCGCGCTCGGTACAAGTCCAAGGAAGAGACCCTCACGGAAGAGGATCCCTATCTGGCCGTCTCGTTCAGCGCCGATCCGGCAACCACCGCCCACGTGGTGATCAACGAGGCCTTCTACGACGTCAGTTCGGGGCAGGGATCGGAGGGTGACAACGAGTGGGTTGAGCTCTACAACCCAACCGCTACCCCAATCGATCTAGCGGGTTGGCGGCTCTGCGACAGTCAGTCCTGTGTGATGGTTCCGGCGGGCACGATCATTCCCGCGACTGAGTTTCTCGTGGCAACGCCCAACGCCTCAACGTTCGATTACTGGACCGTCCCGGCCAACCGGCAACTCGTCTTAGGCGTGGATGAGATTGGGAATGGTTTGAGTAACGGCAGTGACGCGGTACTGCTGAAGGATGCGAGTAGTGTCTTGGTTGATGCGATGAGCTACGGAGGCAACACGAGTGCGTTCAGTCCGTCGGTACCCGGCGTCGACCCAGGCTGGTCACTCCCCCGTCTCATGCCTGGTCACGATACTGACCAGGCCACTGACTTCTGGCCGAATCCCGATCCAACTCCTGGCACGTTGTAGATGAAGCTGAGCTCGCCGCTTACTGACCAAAGTTGAGATCGATCTTGACCTTCCCGTGTTTGACGTCGCCAACGTCTTGATCCTCAGTGTCTCGGATATCGTTGTTACCAGCGTTGACGTCCTCGTCAACGTCTTCGTCAAGATCATTGTCAGTGTGCTGCCTGACACTGACGTCACGGTCAACATCGACGTTCGTTTGATTGCGTGAGCCGTCGAGCGTGCCAGCGTTCTGAACGCTGATGGAGATATCGTCAGAGACCTTTAAAGATTCAACCGGTACTGCTTGGCCGTTGACCGTGACCTCGGTGCTGCGCGCCTCACGGCCGGCTGAGTCCTTGACCTGGATGGAGACGGATGCATCCTCGGTCATGCCACTCACACTGCTCGCGCTGGCCATTGCCGGTGAATCGATCTGGATGCTCGTGGTGCCGGTTGAGCGATCCAGAGTGCCCGCTGCCGGTGGCGCGCTGGCCCCGCTTCCCGATGAGGCCTGGGCTTCCACGGAGACATCCACCGTCCGTGACTGATCTAATTCTGCGGTGGTGGTGGTTGCTCCACTGGCCGTCGGCGTTCCTCCGTTTGGGGTAACCTCAACGGCTTGACCGTTGAGGGTCAAGCTGACGGGCGTCGCCTCGGCTTGCATGCTCGCCACCTGACTGGCCGACCAGCGCGCACTCATAGCAATCACCGCCAGGGCCAGGAGACCCAGGACCAGCGGCAGTCGCTCAGATGGGATGGTCAGTGATGGGCGTTCCATTGCCACCTCCTCGCCCCTTGACGCTCTTACCCTTGCACAGTTTCTCGTGGCGTGCAAGTGGATGGTTTCCAAGGACTCATTTTACGGTCGAGAAGCGTCGAATGGTCTGCCTGATCTCATCAACAATCCCGTGAATGCAGGGAAGCTCCTGGGCCTCGCCTTCGTTCGCCCAGACGTAGTCAGAGAAGCTCCCCATCTCGAGCTTGACGTCGCCGCCGGCGTACTCGGCAGCGAACTTGACGAGGATTGCCGGCACGCCGTCGGGGCGGACGTAGGCGACACTATTGAGATACGCCAGCGACCGAGAGATCGCAATCCCAGCCTCCTCCATCGCCTCTCGACTCAGAAGATCCTCAATGGCGTTCGGGAAGTCGATCACGCTCCCATTCATTCGGCCGGGGTGTGCCAGATCGTAGTCTAGCCACTCAAACTTCCCCCCAATCACGCCGTACTTGCCTGGGTGAACGATCTCTCGATCATGCCGCTTGAGCAGGAGGCAGCGCCCATCGGAACGCCGGTAGACCACCACGTTGGCCACCACATAGAACAGCTTCTCTGTCTTGGCCTGATCGATCGAAATTGCCTGAGCGGGATGCTGGACTACGGTGTCTGCCATCTTCCCTCCTGATCGTGAGCATGTCCAAGGAGATGTCTCAAGCCATGCCCGGCTAGGCCAAGTATCTCAGCTGGTGTGGTCGCACCAAAGTGACCAACCTGCCGCCTGGCTTGCTCGAGTGAGATCACGATCGTGCCCAGGTGACTCGGCTGGTCCGATTCTGGCACCACCCTCCCGTGCTCCGTGTCGATCGTGATCGGGAGACTCAAGACATCCGTCGTTGTATCCTTGCCCCGATGTTGGTGATTCAGCACCCTCATACGTTCATCGGTCGTGAGCAGTATCTCGACCATCGCCTCACTCGATCCCCACTCATCGAACGTTCGCTGAAGCACTAAGCGCAGCTCCTCGGCTGGGATCGGAGACGGGACGTCCTCAATGAGTTCAACGTGGAGCGTGGGCATGGCGGGCGTGCTTCACAATTGGCTGGGCTGGGTTGGGATAGGCAATCCGCTGGTGATGCATCGACTGAAGCGTTCGGATGAAGCTTTCCTTGATGGCGGCCACATCCTCATCGCTGAGATCGGCGAGATCGAGCTGGCGGTCCGCGTGCTTAATCCGAACCGCCTCGTCAACCATCTCAGCGAGCCGGGCCTTGGTGGGTTGCTTGACTGCTCGGGCCAGCGACTCCACGGCGTCGGCGAGCATAACCAGGGCCGTCTCCTTCCGCATCGGTTTTGGCCCTGGGTAGCGGAAGTCGCGCTTGTAGACACCTCGACCTCCCTGGAGTTGCTTAGCCTTTTGGTAGAAGAAGTAGACCAACGTGGTCCCGGCGTGTTCGGGGATGAACTGGATGACCTCCTTGGGGATCTGGTACTGACGGGCCAGGTCCATGCCGTCAATGATGTGTTTGATGATGATGCCCGCGGATTCTTGGGGGGCGATGCTGGCGTGAGGGCTCTTCGCCTTCCCCACAAGATTCTCGATAAAGTAGGTGGGATTCTTGACCTTGCCAATATCGTGGTAGTAGCCACCAACTCGGGTCAGGACCGCATTCGCGCCAATCTCACGGGCGGCCTCATAGGCTAGATGGGCAACCGCGATGCTGTGATGGTAGGTGCCGGGCGCCTCCTTCTGGAGTCGCGTCAAGAGGGGGTGAGAAAGGCTCTCGAGCCGAAAGAGTGATCGATAGGTTCTGATGAGATTTTGGACGACGGTCGAGCCGGTCAGGAACATGGCCGCCAAGACGAGTGAGACAATGAGGGATGACAGGACGAGCACCCCGGACATTCCCAGCACGTCGAGCTGGAGAGACTGCCCAAGGAAGTACCCAGCCAACACCACTAGAGATACTACGATCGTGAGAGAAGTAATCAGCAGGGCGGCGTATCCGGTTGGTCCAAGGGAGCGCACAGGATCCACTCTCTGGTTAGCGTGAGAGCTGTTGCTTGACCAGGGCCGAGACGCGCCTACCGTCCGCTTTACCCCTCACCTCGGCCATGACGGCCCCAATCACTCTACCCATGTCTGCCATGGTGGTTGCGTCGGCCTGACCGATGGCTGTCTGGACCAGCGTCTGGAGCTCTTCATCGCTCAGCTGGGCTGGCAAGTATCGTTGCAGGATCTCGGCCTCATGGGCCTCTTTGTCAGCCAGCTCGTCCCGCTTGGCAGCGCGGTACTGGTCGATTGAGTCCTGACGCTGCTTGACCTCTTTTTGGAGGACCGGGATGACCTCGCTGTCAGTCAGGGGGTGGCCGAGTTCAATCTGTTTGTTCTTGAGCCCAGCCCGAGCCAGCCGGAGGACGGAGACCACGTCAGACTGACCACCCTTCAGGGCGGCCTTGAGATCTTGGTCGATGCGCTCTTCGATACTCATCCGACTCCTTCCGTGATTGTGGTCTGGATGACTGAGCACGCTGCTAATGTCAGTAGCCGAGACGTCGGCGTTTCCGTTGGACCTTCCGAATAGCGGACTGGCGTCGCAGTTTCCGAGAGACGTCTTTGACGCGAAAACGGCGCTTCTTCACTTCTGAGAGAATGCGACTCTGTTGGACCTCTCTGAAGAACCGTCGAAGCACAACGTCAAAAGACGCCTTCCGAGCCGGTCTCTCTCGATCGCGCGTTGCGCGCGCATCCTGAAAATCTGCCATCAAGAACTCACCTCACCTTCGGGGTGGCACACCGATAGTACGCCGGTCAGGATACCAAAGGTCCGAGTGGCTGTCCACCAACAAGATGGAGGTGGAGGTGATCGATTTCTTGGCCTCCGTGGGAGCGGACATTGACAATGAGTCGGTAGCCGTCATCGGCAATCTCGAGCTCCTCGGCCAGCTGTTTGGCAATCCAGCTGAGGTGGCCAATCAGCGCCGAATCCTGCTCCTCCATGTCGGCAATGCTCGCTACGTGCTGCTTGGGGACAACTAACAGGTGAACCGGCGCCTTGGGGTGGATGTCCCGGAACGCGACGGCCCGATCGTCCTCGTAGAGGAACTCCGTGCCCATCGTGCCACTGGTAATCGTACAGAAGAGACAGTCCATGGTTGCTCCTTTTCTATCCCAGTATAGACGAAGTGTGATATGGAGAGACCGGCGGGGATCCGCCGGTCTCTGGGGCACTGTGTGCCATGGCCTCCTCCCTCCGGACTAGCGAGTGACGGGGTAGGCGTGGAGGTAGTTGATGATCCAGCGCCGGAGCGCTGGATGCCGTCCGAATGGGTGGTGCTCGAGGGTGGGGCCATGGCCGTGTGCGGCTGGTCCGACCACGAATCCAAGGACCTCGGTCGTGACCGCCTCGGCGAGCGCCTCGTGGAATGGAACTGGATCCTCGCGGGGATCGATGAGTCGGCCAGACCAGTACGCGCTCGCGTAGTGGCTGAACGGCCGGCCGAGGTCGGCCAGGAGTCGGTAGCCCTCGAGGAGGTAGTCCCGACTCGAGATGACCGTATCCGCACCAACGTTGAGGCGGCGGTCAGCTCGGAACCACTCCGGCCACGCGACCGTGTGGACGATCTCGTGGGCAAGTGTCCAGGCCAGGGCGATCGTTGCCACGCGCTCCTCGTACTGGTCCTCGTCCAGGCCCAGCTCGTAGAGCGTGATCGTCGCCTCGCAGTACGTGTCGTCGGCCCCGGTGTAGCCGGGAACGACCGCTGTTGGTGAGAGCGCCTCTGCGGGCTGACTGGTGACGTGCTCGGGCGTGAGCGGCTGCGCGTCGACCGCACTTGGTTTGAACCAGAGCGGTCGTGCGAACCGAATCCCCTTGAGGATCGAGCGGGTGTACCAGACCGCCGAGAATCGCCCGAGAATGCTGGCGACGTTCGGCTTCGTGAACTGCCCATCGTAGGGCATCTCCACGCGCAGGCCATCCAACATCCGCTCGTCGAGCACTCGGCTGACGTAGAGGCCGAGGTCGATCCAGAGTCGGTCCCTGATCGACCGGTAGCAGTCGAGCTCCGGCTTCATGTCGAGGCCGGGCAGGGGTTGAGCTGAGCCGTTCAAGCTCAAGTGAACCACTTCCTTTCATGTTCCCCGCAGGGAAAGGATCAGGAGTAAACTCCCGGCCGCATTGAGACAGATGGCCGGCGGGAAGTCAAGTGCGATGAGTTCGAAGGTACGGTGCCCAGTGCTGCTTGAGCCAGTGGTTGCCAGACCGCAAGATCTCGCCGAGGCCGCGCTTCTTGAGCTCGCGATCGACGACCCCGCCGTGGTGGGGGTGGCGGTAGAGCTGCGGGTTGGGGCTGGAGAAGCCGTGGGCGTAGTGGACCAGTTCGTGGGCGATCACGCCCTGGACGACATCGTCGGGAATGGCGGGATCGCGGAAGTGACCGGTAATGGTGATGATCGAGCGCTTCTGAAGGGTGCCGTCTGGGTGTTGGACGGGCTTCCGCCCCCACTTAATTGAGCCGAGCCGCGTCCTGGCTCCCCGGCCAAACTGAATCCGGACGTCATTTCGCTGCGGGACATCCGGGAAGTGTCGGTACCAGAGCTGGGCGAGTGTCTCCTCCAGCCACTCGTTGTCTCGTGCTCCGCGCATGGTGCGAGTATACCGCTGTTCGGCGAATGTGCTACGATGCGATTGATATGAGCGACTGGAGGCGCGGACATGGCATTCAGTAAGGAAGAGCTCAAGCAGTTCGAGGAACTACTGGATCGTAAACTCGATGAGAAGCTCGATCAAAAGCTCGATGAGAAGCTCGCAGCATTCAAGTCCGAGTTCAAGTCTGAGCTCATCGTCGCCGTTGGCGAGATGATCGAGGAGCAGATGCTCCCACAGCTAACCGAACTCGGCAGTACGATTGGCAGCACGACGCGGACGGTTAATCGACATGAGCGTGTCCTCGTTTCAGTCAAGAAGGCGCTCGTCAACGTCTCGTTGCACTAGTAGCTGGAGCCTACAAGACGTCATCCTTGCTGAGCCTAGGCGACCCCGGTCCACGCTCAGTGCTTGCTTATCGGAGGCTCATAATACCGCACGTTCGCAAGACTCTTGGGGAGGAAATCGGGCATGCCCTCCTCTTTCTGCCCATAGCCCTGCTCCTCCATGAATGTGGTGACGGCGTTGCGCAGGTGCAGCGGGATGGGCTCAAGCGTCAGCTCGCGGACATCGTGGAGGGCCCGCTCGATGCCGGTGTAGGCGGCCCGGTTCTTGGGTGCGCTCGCCAGGTACGTGGCGCACTGGGCCAGGACAATCCGTGCCTCTGGGTAACCGATCATGTGCGCTGCTGTCATCGTGGCCGTGGCGACCACCAGGGCCGTTGGCAGGGCGTTGCCCACATCCTCTGAGGCAAAGACGACCATCCGCCGGGCAATGAAGACCGGATCCTCGCCCGCCTCAATCATCCGAGCCAAGTAGTGGAGGGCGGCGTTGGCATCCGAGCCGCGCAGGGACTTGATGAAGGCCGAGATGGTGTTGTAGTGCTCTTCGCCGGCTTGATCGTACCGGACCACCTTCCGCTGGACGGCTTCCCGCGCCGTTTCAAGATCGATCCGGAGCCCTAGTTCGCAGGCCACTTCGAGCGAGCCCAGCAGCGTCCGGGCATCACCGTCGGCGGCCGCAATCAGGTACTCCGTCGCCTCTCTCGTCGATTGGTGCTCCGGGTAGAGCGTCAGGGCGCGCCGGATCAGCTCGTGGAGTGCCCTGTGCTCGAGTGGCTTGAGCGTAAAAACGCGGAGCCGGGATAAGAGCGGTGCGTTCACCTTGAAGCTGGGGTTCTCCGTGGTGGCGCCAACGAGCGTGATAGTCCCCTCTTCGACCGCATGGAGGAGCGCATCCTGCTGGGCGGTGTTGAAGCGGTGAATCTCATCGATGAACAGAATTGGCGTGGCCTCCTCGAGTCGACGCCGCACGCCGGCGGCTTCAATGATACGGCGGACATCCTTGACCGTGGCATCGACTGCCGTCAGGGCCTCGAATGGACGGTCGAGTTCTCTGGCGATGACGCGGGCGAGCGTGGTTTTGCCGGTCCCCGGTGGTCCCCAGAAGAGCAGGCTGGGCATCCGGCCGGACTTGAGAAACTTAGTCAGCGGCTTGCCGGGGCCAATCAGGTGGTCTTGACCGACGACCGCTCGCAGGCGCTCTGGACGCAGGCGCTCAGCCAACGGTGGCTGAATATCCTGGTCCTGACGACGGAGTCGCTTTGGTGACATACCGACATTGTACTCTACCGAATGAACCCCGAACACTTCCGTTCCAACACTCCCGGAGTGGATAGCTGGTCACTCCGGGAGTGTTGGAACGCAGAGCGGCCCGGCGTACTACCGGGCCGCTTTGGGCCGCACAAATCGTGGTTGCCTTAGTTTGAGTGGTAGACCTGGGCGACCAGACTCTCGAACACCGCCCGGACCTCACGTGCCTCAGGCGGCATCTCGGGTTCGTGGAAATCAAGCCGCTCGCAATCTTGACGGGCTTGCTCGATGGTCACTCGGAGGAGATCAGATGCCGGGACCCGGCCGAGTCGCTCGCGGAGCGCTGCGGCCAGCGCCAGGATCGGGACGAGTTCCATGTAGACAACGGGAATAGGGATGCCACTCATGTTGGTGGCGTCCGAGATCGCTTCCACGGTCAGCGTGTCCCACGCCTCAAGATCCAGGTTGGCTTGATCCGAGAACTCGATGATCTCGGCCAGGCTGAGTCGTCCGCGGAGATAGCCTCGGAGCTGGAAGACGGCCGCGCTCGGGAGATTCATCCCACCGTCGCCTTGCTGCCAGTTCATCAAGAACTCTTGGGTGTCGCTGGGGAGACCCTGTTGGGCGCGGAACTCATCCTTGACGCGGACTGATTGGTTCCCATGAAGGGATTGACCGACTGCTGCGGCTTCAATTCGAGCGCGGGCAACGGCGAGGTCTTGCTCGAGAGCGGCGGCGGCCAGCTCTTCCCCACGCAAAGATTCCGCGAGCATGAGCTCAACCGGGAACTCGCCGGCGGTGTACGACTGGCTCTCCACCCAGTCGCCCGGCCGATCCCAGTCAGCCTCATTGCTATAGACAGGGCCGTCCTCGCGGCAGACTTCGTAGACCACGTTGAGCACAACGCCCCGCTCAGTCGGTTGGACCGACTCAATCGTCAGTTTGGTCAGGTCGCCATCGAGCTCTTCCAGGACCGTTGCCATTGGCGACTCAACGATGGCTTGGGCCAACCGTTCTAGTTCCAGTCCAAGCTCGGTGGCGATCACCTGGAGCGAGTCGTCCCAGGGGTAGGCACCGGCATACGTCTCCTCGGGTGCGTCGTCCCAGTCCTCCATCGCGTCCCACTCGGTTGTATCAGGAAGCACCCAGGCGTCTGGGTCACGGTTTTCTTCATCTTCTTGGGGGTTGGACTGGAACCGCTCGTCCCGCTCCCAATCTCGGGGCTCGTCGTTAGGATTGGGGTTCATCACGCGCTCCTTGCGACAATGCCTTCTCGTCTTAGGGGAGGTCCGGTGTGATACCGGACCGCTTCCCAAGGTGGGAAGCAGGCGATTCCGGCGCCGGCGCGCCAGAATCTGCCAGGCCCAGCTGTCGGGTGGGCTACCGATCTCCGCTCAGGAGGTGCCAGAACCGAGTGGTTTGCCCGTGGGCACTCATGATCAGTACGATCATGAGGCAGACGTGCATCACCAGCATGTCCCGGTAGAACCATGCAGGTGCGTCGGGGCGTAGGGAGTTGGGCAGCGCCACCGCCATGAGCCCGACGATGAGAAAGAACAGGCCGGTGATGGCCAGTGCCGCCAGCTGAGCGCCGGCGGCCGCCAGTCGGATACCCCAGGCGTTGGGGCGCCGCTGGAGAACCGTCTCCAGAACGATGGACAGGCCGTGGGCTCCCAGCCCAGCGGCCAGCCACAGGAACAACATTGGCTCGTCCTCCTTGGGAAAGGTGCGGGGTGAACCGCCCGCCCTGATGCATCGGGGTGATGCCACCTGGGTGGGCGGTTCAGTTACCTGTTTCGCCCTGCCTGCCGCTCCGAAGCTCGCGATGCGAGCGAAGGGTGGAGCGAAGTCGAATGGGCTCATCAGATCCGATCTCATCGGATGACAGGCCCGGGGAGGGAGCCGCAGCGCAGGGAATATGGGGGCTCTGCGCGGGCTCAACCTCAACCCGGTGTGCCGACCAAGGTGCTCGGTCGGAATCGGCGCCAGCTGACAGTCGGGTCACCCGACAATCTCCAGCTGGCCAAGAACTATTGACGGTCCGTCGGCACAGGCCCAACGACCGTCCGCCGCTTCTATCTCCCCGCCGGTGAGCGGGTCAGGGGCTGATAGGGCCCAGGGGCACGGGTTCCCCTCCGCGCAACGCACCGAAGTACGCGCGCGGCTTGGCTCCTAGGCGTCGAGAGTCGGGATTTCCAGGAGATCGGGCTGGTCAGGCTCGAGCTCCAGGATCTCCTCTCCCCCTTCGTCCAGGAGCAGGAAGTAGTAGACGGTCTCCCCATCCTCGGAGAGGATGATGATTTCCGTCACCCCCGGTGGCTCGCCCTGCCACTCGGGGTCCTCCTGCACCCGGCCACAGCCGGCCAGCAGGAGGATGGTGAGGAAAAGTACCAGGGAGCTGCGCATTGCACAGTCCCTCCCTTCATGGTTGTGACGGGTGTCAACCGCCCAGTGTTGTGCCCGTGCCCCCTGCGGGCGCAACGCTGGGTGGTCCACCCTTCTAGCGGTGGACCGCCAGGCGCTCTGCCGTCAGCTGGGCGGCACAGCACCTGAAGGTCCAATCGCGTCTCTTAGCCTCCTTGGTCTGGCGGGGTGAGAGCGAGCGATACACCACACGAGTCTCTGACGCAGAAGGCCTAAGGGGTTTGTATCCCGGCCCTGCGCAGATCCCGCGGATGAATGTGCAACACTCGCTCACTCCCATCCCGCCACACGCTGTAAAGTTTCATTGACGAAGCGGACTATAGCACACCTGAATACATATGTCAAGAGTATCTGACACGACTGGGCATCGAATCGATCGAACCGTTCCTGCGAACAGGATCGGGAGTAGCTGTCAGCCAGTCTGTCCCGGGTCAGTCTGAACGGACATACGCGGAACAGCAGATCTCATACATCGGATCAGTCTCGCTTGACAGACCCAAGCTCCTCTGCTACTCTTCCCCCGTCGCTTCGGCGACTAAAATGAAGGACACGAAAGGAGGAAGAGCGCACATGAAACGCTCGCTGAGCGGAGGTGCTGGCGGAAAGCCGGCACATACGTACCCCAGCGAGCAACCGCTCGCAGGGGTCAATCGCATCTGAAGTGGGCGCCCGACTGGGCGCCCCGGCAAGAGCGAAGCCGCGTTGTGGCCATCAATCCCATATGCCAGACGCGGCAACGAACCCCGACGAGCGGAGGTGGCACGTATGGGCGGATAGCCCTTGGGCCCTGCCCCGCCGGTGACCCCGGCGGGGCGGACCGCCCACGTACCACCAGCGCTCGCAGAACGATGGGGTGCTAAACAGCAAAAAAGCGAGGACCTGAGTCCTCGCTCAACCATCGACCTTCAAGGGTGCGCCTCCGGGCGCACCCTTGTCACGTTCGCCTCGCTAAGACCGTTTTACTTCTGAATGATGCTTAGCCCCAAGCCAGGCGAACTCGAGCATGACCCGCATGTTTCTCGCGATGGCCTCATTCTCAATCAAAATCCCATAGGGTTTGTGCTCATCAAGGTAGAAGATCTTTACCCCCCAAGGGAACACTGTGAGGGTCATATCAATAGGTAGGACAGTCCGTGGAAGGTAGAGAGCTTCGCGGTTTTCTTGCTTGTTTCTCTCTTCGTCGACGGGGCCACCGTCACGAGTATAGATAGCGCGTGAGTGGATGCCTGCCTTGACTCGACTCGTAACCGCTTCCTTGCGACGCTCGGGGAACTGTCGTTCCAGGATATCGAGCGGGAAGATAGAAAAGATCTCGTTCTTCCCCTCCTTGACTTTCTTCTCCTGGCCGTACTTATCAAGTGCAACAAGTCCCTCAGCGCCTTCGAAGTACCTGACCGTCGGTTTATCACCCGAGGCGTTGTAGATGGCCATCAGCTGGTTCAGGGAGTCGTCGAGCTCCTGTTTGCGCGCCTCGATCGACTGCTGTTGCTGGCTCAACAGGTTGGCAAGCTCTTTGGGTGACTCAGCAATGAAGAGGGTCTTTTTACCCTCTTCAACCGTACTCACTAAGCCCAAGGACATCAGTTTCTCCAGAATCACGTAGGTGGTTGGGCGAACCACGCTCGCCTTCTTGGCGATGTGTTGGACCGTATCCTGACCGAGTTCCAAGGTGGCCAGGTAGACCTTCGCCTCCTTCTCCGAGAGGCCGAGTTTCTCAAGGAGTTTCTCAAGCATTGCGGACTCCTTTGGCGCTTTTTCTCAGTATATCCTGAAAACCCGCCAGTCTACCAGGCATTCTCCCCCTTTACCAGCCCACCGGCCCTCACGCCGGTTCTAGACTCAGTGCACCACTCGTCACTTGTAGGATGAGGTGGCAAGGAGGTGCACATGGAGCAGGAACGGCTCACGTTCCGCGACCGGCAGTGGATTGAGTTCGGTGCGGCGCTGGGGTGGAGTTGCCGGCAGATTGGACGCCATGTTCGTCGCAACCACTCGGTGGTGGTCCGGGAGCTGAACCGGAACAGCGACCACTTCGGCTACGAGGCAGACCGCGCCCAGCACTATGCGACACGACGGGAGGCTGGGAAGTCACAGCTGAAGTTGGGCAAGGATCCCCGCCTCAAGGAGTGGGTGGTGGAACGGCTGCAGGAGGACTGGAGCCCGGAACAGATTGCCGGGAGGCTCCGGCACCACCCACCGAAGGAATTACGCGACAGACAGGTGTGCCACGAAACGATCTACCAGTTTGTGTACAACAGTGAGGGTCAGTGGCTTGACCTCTGGCGGTGCTTACGACGGCGACACCAGATGAGACGTCCAGTGCGAACGCGACAAACCAGACCAACCCTCATCCCAGAGCGTACCTCCATTCACCTGCGACCGGAAGCGGTGAACGACCGTACGATCCTCGGTCACTGGGAGAGTGACACCGTGGAAGGGCGGCGGGGCCGCCCTGGCGGCCTCTCCGTCCAAGTGGAGCGGCTGAGCCGGTTCACCCTCATGACGCTCCTTGGGAGCAAACGAGCGGAGGAAACGGCGGACGCCCTGGTGCGCACGGTGGAGCGACTGCCTCAGGGAACGGTGCGGTCCGTCACCTTCGACAACGGACCGGAGGGAGCCAAGCATACGGTGCTTCAGGGTGAGTACGGTATCCCGACGTACTTCACCGACCCGTACTGCTCGTGGCAGAAAGGCACCGTGGAGAACATGAATGGCTTCATCCGCCAGTACTTCCCGAAGCGGTTTGACCCAACTACCACCACGGATGACCAAGTTCGCCGGGCCGAAGACCGGTTGAACCACCGACCGAGAAAGTGCCTCACCTACCAGACCCCAGCTGAGGTCTTTGCCACCCTGAGTGGTGCATTAGCGTCTTGAATTCACCTCACCCCAAGAAAAAATGAAAGAGCGTTCCATAACTCGACGGCCGTCAGGTTATGGAACACCTTCCTCGTTCGTTCGATCACAAGATCAATAGTGGGCACGAGTTGGCACGTCGGATACCATGTTTTATGACTTGACAAATGCGATGTATATGGTAGTATCTCCCGTTCCCTGAAAAGGGACCTTTTGTTTCAAGAGGTCCTAAAGGGATCTCTTGGTTCCGCAAGAGGTCCTCGCGAACCCCGGTTCATACCCGGAGCAGTAGCGGCCAGGGAGCAGGAGTATCACCTATGATGCGTTCCCTTGACCTTTCAAGGAGGGTCAAGCACGGCATCGAGACCGTTCAGACGTACCTTACCCAACCGAAACTCTCTGCGTGGACGCTCCTCTCGGCTATGGCTGGGTACCTCCTGACGACGGGCGTGCTGCCTGCCCAGGGGCTGACACTGCCTGATACCCTCGTCAGTTCGGTCCAGGCCGCGGATGAGGACCGAGTGGCTGTGCCGCTGGTGTTCACGCCCGTGCTGGTTGACTTTGTCCAGGCTACTGCCGAGTCAACCGTGTCCGTGACGCTCGTTGAGTCACGGGCCGATGCGGCCGCCCGCCTGAAGCAGGAAGAGGAGGCGCGGGCCAAGCGGGCGCTGCGCTCCCAATCGACTCAGCCGGCAACTCCGGCGGCCGATGTGCCGCTTGAGGTCAAGCGAGCCTTGGTTCAGGCGGCGGCTGCCCAGTATGGCCTTGACTGGAAGATTCTTGAGGCCGTCTGGCAGGTGGAATCTGGCAAGCGCTGGCAGACGACCGTCCGTTCTTCCGCTGGTGCCCAGGGTCCAATGCAGTTCATGCCCGGCACCTGGCGTGCCTATGCCGTGGACGGCAATGGTGACGGTGTTGCGAACGTCAACGACGCCCGAGACGCGGTCTACGCCGGTGCCCGGCTTCTTGCGACCAACGGTGGAGCCACCAACATTGACCAGGCCCTCCTGCGTTACAACCATGCAGGTTGGTACGTCACCAAGGTGAAGGCAGTCGCCTCATCGATCGAGTGAGGTCGGTAACTAGAATAGAGAACTTCGCACATGGAACCTAGTGGCAAAGACGGTCCCTTCGGACCGTCTTTGCATGTCGTCGGATGGACGGACTACCTTCTCCGTTCTAGGCACTCGGTTCTGTCGACGTGTCTACGGCCGTTTCGCTGTGGGTGAGGAAGGCTTCGCGGTCCGGCGGAATCACCTCGTACCAGGTGGCACCAGCCACTAGTGGGATCTCCTCACCGTGCTCGTAGTAGAGCTTGAGGAGGGTGTCCTTCCGCTCCTTCTTCCAGGTTCCTTGACTCATTATCCCTTCGTGAAAGATATAGACCTTGCCAGCGCCCTCGGTGACGTACGTCCATTCCCCCTTGCCCTGATTGGTGTTGGGATTGAAGCTCCGCTCTACCACCAAGACTACGATGTTCTTGGCGGTCAACTGGTCGCCACTCACCTTATCGACATGTGGACTGCCGGCGAGTGACCTCGTGTAGTGATTCTTCTCACGATCGTAGGTCCAATCGACTTTGTATGAGTCAGTTGAGAAGTCCACGCTGACGCTGGCTGACGCTGGCCGGTCCGCAAGGGCTCCATCCTGACTGAATCGGATCTCGCCGAAGTCGGCGGTCAGCGACGCCCCTTTTTCCTTGGCAAAGTCGTAGAGCTCGCTCGTCGAGGTGAAGAGAGTATGCTCACTGGCAATCCCTGGCTGAGGCTCTCGGTGAAAGTAGGCGGCGGTGTGCGGTAAGTCCACAATCCCTGACAGGGTAGGGATGAGTGCCAAGGCCCCTTGAGAGCCGCCGGCGTGGGCGTAGAGGGCTTTGTAGCCAGCCGCCCAGTGGAGGTACTGCGTTCGGGCCGATCGAACGGGCCCAATTTTGCTGGCACTTCTTGGGGCGTACAGCGCCATGAATCGAGTGATGCCACCCTCAACCATGGCCTCCCAGACCGCACCTGCCTCACTGAGCCCGGCTTGCGGCCGGGCATCAGGGTGATTCTCAATCATCACCGCGAGCGGCCGTTGATCGGCGAGTTCCGGACTGACGGATGTGCCATCGAGACTGGACGGACGAGTCTCGGCTTCGGCCACGGTGACGGTTGGGAGGAGCCCCTCTGTGACAGCGGCTGGAGCCGGTTCGCTCGCAAAGTACCGTTGGTAGGCGGCCAGACTGGCGCCGATCACCACCAGGACGATGCTGCTGAGGAGGATCAGACGGCCCCGATGTCGCGGCTCGGTGAGGCCCTTGAACCAGGCACGAGTTGTCGTTGGGGAGGACTCCGCTAGGGGCGCGATCGGCTCCTGCGGTTCCTTGGGGGGTGAGTCAGACATCTCAGACCAACTGCGCACCCTTCTGGTGCCACTGCCAGGCGGCCTGAAGAACGGTGCCAAATCCGACGAGCCAGGCTACGAACACCAGGAGACCACCCAGGAATGGGATCAGACCCAGGACTCCCACGACGACCGTTCCCAGGAGGAAGGCCGCCATAGGATTCCACTTCTTCTTGGTGAGGAGGTCGCCGGCCCAGAGGTTGCCAAAGATCCCACCCAAGATCCCAGCGGCACTGAGCAGCGCCAGCATGAGCAGACCAAGAGGAATCGTCACGATGAAGACCATGAGGAGCACGAAGAGAATAGGAGCCACAATGAGCGTCACCAGGCCACTCAAGAGCGAGGTGCCTGGGACCATGAAGCTCATCGTCCTGAGGTGGGCCAAGAGCTTGGGCGCCACAAGGAATAAGACCAAGCCAGTGACCAGTACCCCCAGCATACCAAGGAGTGCCGAACTCACGGTTGCCGTGATGAGGCCGGGCATCCAGGCTCCGTCCGTTCCGCTCCCGACGGTCAACGAGGTCTCGCCTTGGACGGTCGCTGCCGGGTTTTCTGTATACGGCTGGACGAGTTGACCAGAGAGAGAGCCGCTGATGATGGTGCCATTGGCCACGGTCAGAGTTTCTCCCTGCACCTTGACATTACCGGCGACGGTTCCACCAAGTTCAATCGAGCCGGCATAGGTGTCGAGATCACCATCGATGGTGCCGAGGATCTCGGCGGCGCCGGTGAACAAGAGGACATCGCCGGTGACCACAGCCTCCTTGGTGAGAACCACCGAACCAGCGGCTACAATCACGTCGCCGGTCACGGTTCCTGAGATCTGGACGGTGTTCCCAGCGGCGATGACGTTGCCGCCCACGGTGTCACTCACCGAGACGGCATTGCCGGCGACAAAGACGTCTTTGGTGATGGCGCCTCGCAGATCAACGGTATTCCCGGCGGTCAGCAGTGTGTCATTGACGGTTTTGTCGGCCTCGAGGACAACGCCGCCGTCTGTACCCGGTTCAATAATCTCAAAGGCGTGGGCACCGCCCACAGCGAGTGTCAGGGCCAGCATCCCAGCGCTGGCGGTCAGGACGAGTCGGTTCATTGGTTCCCTCCTTTGCATTGATCCAAACTATACCAGATGAGTGGGTCGCGCTCTAGTAGATGTAGCCTCGGATCACGCCGGCCGAGGCTTTCATGCGACGCTTGGACACCGTGTTCCACCCCACAATGTTCATGTCCGAGACAACGATCTCATCACCTTCCACGGCCTCAATGTAGCCTACGTGGCCAAGCCGACTTTCCGCAGTCACAACAATGGCGCCGACCCGAGGCTCATTCCCGGTGGGGAGGCCTTGCGCTCGGGCTCGCCCAAGCCACGAGTAGGCGTTGCCGAGTTGATTGGGCAGGTCGGGACGCTTGGTCTTGGCCCACCACGTACAGTATCCGTACGCGTAGGTGTTGCCCGCGGTGACCGACGGTGCTGGACTGACTGGTGCCAGTTCGTTCCGTGCGGACGCGGGGAGGGCGCGTGTTTTGGAGGCGCGTCGGCGCTCACTAGCACGCTGCTCAGCTTCCAGTAGGGCTCGCTCCGGTCTGCCGATCTGCGTGGTGACCACGAGGGGTTTCTCAACAAAGCCTTGCTCAATGGCCACGATCGGATCGTCCACTACCTCAAGACTCTCGTACTCAAAAAAGGCGAGCTGGGCAGGGTTGGCGGCGAGTTCGCCGGTGACGATGGCAGCCTCAGCACTCGCAGCCGGGTTGAGGGAGACAAGCAGGATGGCGGCCAGTCCAGCGCGGAGCGAGCGAACGATCAGCGGTTGCCAGAGTTTTTGATAGATCCAGGCGCGCTGCTTGGTCAACCAGACGTAGCGACCGACTGCCACACCCACGTGCGTGAGGTGATCCACTCCCACACGCACGCGTGTGATGAGGAGCTGACCATTCGTCGTTGGTTGCGTCCCCCCTGCCCCAATTGTTGCAAGGGGGTCGGATATCAGTGGCGGTTCAGCGCCGTCAGACATAGGTTGGGTCGAGGCCATAGAGACACTCCTTGAACAACGAAGCCAGCGACCCCTTTGCCGCTGGCGCTCGATTGTGGTGTGTTGAGACGAACAATGACTACCGGCTGGTAGTCACGACCGACAGTGTACCACCGGTGCCAAACCTGTCAAGGCGTCGCTGTGGACAGGTCTCCTCGCCGCGTCCGCTAGCCCGAATACACAACAACGCCCCGAGATCGGAGCGCTGCTGAGGTGTCGGACTGCGTGAGGAGGGTAAACACGCACTCACGACAACATCCCTCACTCTACCCCACTCTTCCACGGTCGGCAAGCCAGCCATCCACAGAAACCGAACATGATCCGAACTGGTTCCCTAGCGATCACTGCCGATGACAACGAGGACATCGGCCGGGGAGGCAATCGAACTCTGGATCAAGATAGGCGTTGACTCACTCAGGTCGTTTGCCAACGTCTGTGCCTGCTCTTCAAACCCAGTGGCGTAGTAGACCGTGGTCCGGGCATGCGGATTGATCGCGTTGCCAACGGAGAGGACTCGGTAGCCGCCGGCCTCGAGCCTATCCCGAAGGGCCGCGGCGGCGCCGGCTGGTCCACCACCGTTCAAGACCCGTACCGTCAAGCTCGCTCGATCCACTTGGCTCTCTGGCGGGATGGTCTCCGCGGGACGGGCCGTCGATTCGAGTCCTGGATCCTGTGGCGCTGACTCCTCCAATGGGGCATCGAGAATAACTAACTCATCACGCACACTGTCTGGACCAGACCCTTGGGGAACGGAGGCCGGTCCGAGGCCGCTCGTTCGCTCTGCAGTATCGATCAGGCTTGGGACGCTGGCCGTGCGGTCCGACTGATCGGCCTCACTCACCTGACCGCTCGGCTTGATGAGAAAGAGCAGGAGGAGAAATCCCAGCATCAGGAGCACTGAGAAAAGCCCTCCGGTACCACGCCCCCTCGCCGGTGGGGCGACCGTGTGACGGGGTTGAGACTGACGCCGAGAAGATCGAATGCCATCCAAGGTTGCGATCGTCACCTCCTGAGTTCCCCTCTAGTCTAGCGCATCCTGCTCAGCGTGACCGAGGCGGACTATATGGTTACTGGGCTAGGCTGAGTTGTCGGATGACCCCCAGCACCCGGCCCTGAATATTGACGTGGTTGGTGTAGATCGGCTTGTACTTGGGGTTTGCTGGCTGGAGGCGGATCCGCCCGCGCTCCTTGTAGAAACGCTTGAGCGTGACACTCTCTTCATCCAAGAGCGCGACGACGATATCACCGTTCCTGGGTCGATCGGTTCGCTGAATGACGACGTAGTCACCATCCAGAATTCCGTCGTCTTGCATCGAGTCGCCGCTGACTTTGAGGGCAAAGACGTCCGGGGCCATCATTGAGCGAGGGATGTCGATGGTCTCGTTGGTGCGGAGGGCGGCAATGGGTGACCCGGCCGCAATCGATCCGAGGAGCGGGATGTCGTAGGCGCGCTCATCCCACGTGGGGGTGAGCTGGAGGGAGCGTGCCTCGCGCCCGTCTTTGTCGAGGTGACCCTTGGCTTGAAGAGTGTCGATGTGTTCCGCCACAGTGGCCACGGAGCGGAGGTGGAAGTGTTCGGCAATCTCCCGGTAACTTGGGGCGTACCCGTGGTCCTCAATGTAGCCCCGGAGGTAGTCGAGAATCCCCTTCTGTTTGGGGGTGAGGGTGGCGAGCTTCATGATTCCATCCTACCCGAACAAAGACCGTAGTCACTGTGGACAACGGCGGTTGCGGTCAAGTCTGGCGTGAAGCGCTTCCGTCGACCGTCGGGGATGACGTGGTGATGGACCGTTGTGCTCAAGCCACTCCGAATCGATTGGTTGCCGTATCGGTTCCGGATGGCGTCAAGGGCCCGAGTCAGGGCCTGAGATCGCTGATCAGCTGCCAAGAAGGAGCGGGAGGCGGCTCGGGTTGGCACGAGCTCACTGACCGTCAGGCTCGGCATACGGATGGGGGTGACGTACGAGAGCGGCACGAGTGGATCCTCGCAGGCGGTGTGGATGAGGTACCAGGCCGCCTTGTAGAGAGCGGTGTCGGACTCAAGGTATGTGCTCGTTCGATACCCACTCCCCCACCCTGTGGCGTGGGTTTGACGGAGGTACAGACTCAGGTGCTTGGCAACGAAGCCCTGGGCTCTGAGGCGTTGCCCCACCCGTTCGGCTAACCACATGAGGGTGGGTGGCAGATCGACCACCGCGGTGTCAGACGGGAGCGTGTACTGGTGGCCGATCGACTGCTCGGGCAAGGCTCTCCAGTACGGCACGACCGGGCTGGGATCGAGGCCACGGCCCACCAGGTAGAGCTCGCGCTCGTACGGGAAGACGATTGGGCGGAGCTCATCGAGCGAGCGGGTGGCGAGGTCGGCCAGAGTGTGGATCCCACTGCCGCGGAGGCGCCGGCCGAGCCGGGACCCAATCCCGGCGAGCTCCTCAACCGGTGTCACGGCGTAGAGCGCAGCGCGAGTGAAGGCGCGGACCCCCAGGGATTGAAAGCGGGCGACGAGCTCAGCCTCCTTATCACCCAGGAGGACGGTGAATCCATTCGGTTTCTGAGACTCGCTGGCAAGTTTGGCGAGTCGTTTGCTGCGGCTCAGGCCAATCGACGCCGTCAGCACCGCGCCGAGGTGGGTGTGAAGTAGGGTTTTGATGCGCTGGACGGTGGCAGTGAGCCAGCTGACTTCCAGAGGTGATACATCCACGGGCGTGTTCGCTGAAGGTCGTAGAGTCGATTCTGCGTCGTTCTGCGTACAATGCTGCGGCTGTGTCACCTCTACAAACGCCTCGTCGATCGAGAAGATCTCAAGCTGGGGTGAGATTGATTCGAGAATCCCGAACAGCCGTTCGGAGTAGGCTTGGTACTTCCGGTAATCGGGCTCCACAATGATAAGCTCGGGGCAGATCCGCATGGCTTCCCAGCTGCTCATGGCGGTTTTGACGCCTCGCACCTTTGCCTCGCGTGAAGCGGCGGCAATCACCGACCGTGTTCCTGGCTTGCCGCCCACGCCAATCGGACGGCCACGGAGGGCTGGGTTGCACTGCTGCTCCACCGAGGCAAAGTAGCAGTTCATGTCGACGTGGAGGATCCAACGGTTTCCCATACCATCACGATACCCGAACACGGACCGAACAGGCTGTGGATAGTCTTTTCCACTGTCAAGCCCCCGACCCCACACTGCTTCTCCTTGACATCAGGTTCAGTCTTCGCTACGCTGCTCTGTTTTGCGTTCGGTGACGGAGGGCGCCGCGGCGCCCTTAAGAATCGAGAAGAAAGAGGAGGGACTCAGAGGAAATGAGCGATATACGTCGTAAGCAGACCGACAAGTACTTGGGGAAGGAGATGGACAGGTTGCGGGACCAGGCCCAGAAGCTGGCCGAAGCCATCCAGCAGGCCACCCTGGGGGCGCAGGCGCGCTTTGGCGACCCCGAGGTTCGGCCAGACGAGCTGACGGTGATCGTGGAGCGACGAGAGGATGGGGAGGACGCTGGCTCGATCCGGATCCTCCTGGCGATCGGCGGCGTTCGGGTCCGCTTCCAGGTGGAGTCGAACGGGCTCGGTCTCATGCGCACCTACGCGGGAATCCAGCGGGCACTCCAGTCGTCTTCCATCACACGCCACATCGGCACGCGCTGGATCGAGGGCGAGCTCATCAACAAGGGGCAGGCCGAGCAGGTGCTCCTGGAGCTCCGGGGCTTGGGCTCGAACGAGTTGGACGGGGCCGTCTACGACCTCGTGGAGGCGATTCTGCGCGGCGATGCGTCGGTTGTCCCTGGCCTGGCGGCGTCGATTCGGTGCGAGGTCGCGGCCTTCGGCCAGTCCAAGGCCCGGCCGGTAGACTCGGCTCGGATCAGTGAGCTGGAGAGTCAACTGGCGTCCGAGCGGGCGAGCGCGGTGGCGCGGTTCGCCAAGCTCGAGGCGCAGCTGATCGCCCAGAAGGCTGAGGCCGAGCAGGCGCGGGTCCAGTCCGAGGTGCAGGCCACGGTCGACGAGGTGACGGCCGAGAAGCAGGAGGCACTCGGGCTCGCTGGTCGACTTGAGGAGGAACTCGGGGTGGCGCGGGCACTCGTGGTCGAACGCGAGGGCGAGCGAGACGTGCTGGCCCAGGAACTCCGGGAGCGGCAGCGTGAGCTCGGGCTGTTGACGCGTAAGTTCAAGCGCCAGCTCGATGAGCTGGAGGAGGAGAACGATCTCCTCCGCGATCCGCAGTCGATCGCACTCCCGGCCGCGTTCATACGGATCCGGGAGGCGCTCACCGAGCGTCAAGTCTGGGGCGAGCAGATCGACACCGCCCGTGAGGGGATCCTCGCGCGACTGGTGACGGCCTGTACGTCGGCCACCCAGGCGGTGACGGCGGCGGACCGCCGATCGGACGAGGAACAGGCGCTCCGCGCTCGATTGGAGCAGGAGGCTGGGACGCTCGCTCCGAGCGAGCTGACCGCGATTGCCGCCGAGCTTGCGGCTCTCGTTATCAACCAGTCGGAGCAGCGGGACGGGCTCCTGGAAACGGCGGAGCTCGAGTTGGAGCGGCTCGAGGACTACCACGTCCTCTTCCTGAACAACCTGGTGTTGCTCCGGCAGCTTGCCGAGCTGGTCGACCAGCTCAACCAACTCGAGGCCGTCCTGCTGCCAGGTGGCCTCATGACCGAACTCCCCTCCTTGCTCCCCAGCGAGTGAGGTGGAGTCAACCAAAAGACCGGTCGGTGACATCCGCCTCAGGCGGACAAGTTGCCGCCGGTCTTTCCTTATCCCCTACCCCCTGGTACGCTCGGCGGGCTTGGGACACCCAAGACATCGGAAGGAGGAATGCATGTGGCTCAGGCACCGTACATTCACAGTCTCGAACGGGCACTCCAGTGTGCCCGACATCCGGAGCAGCTGCTCCGACCATTCCCGGACGCCGATCCGCTCTGGTACGTGCCGCTGAGTGGCCGCTACGTACCGGCTGACACACTCCATGCGCTCAACGTCGAGCAGGTCGGTGAGGTGGAGGATGCGCCAGCGGTGGTGACCGTCAGCGTCTCGTTCCGTCCCGGCCAACTGGTCTCCCGGGCCTGGCGTGACGCGAACAAGCTCGAGCTCGCCTTCATCGCAGAGCACGAGGAGCGAGCCCGATCGCTCGGCTTCACGCGGTTCCCAGTCGGTCGGGGCGCGGCCTCCGTCTGGCGGATTCAGATTGCGGTGGTCTATGACTCGATCCACCGCGCCCTGGAGGCGTTCGCCGGTTACATCCCCGACGCACTCATGGGCGAGCTCGAGGTCTGCAAGGAGTTAGCGCTTCCCGGGCAGTTCGGGACACTCGGCGGACTCGTTGAGCGAGCGAGTGGGCTCGCGGCCGAGCTCGGTAAGCAGGCTTTCGATCCAGCGAGCGCCGTGCAGCTCTGTCGCGAGCTCTACGGTCTCGCCAGCGCGCTCAGGTCGGGCCGAACCCCGCTCAAGCGCCAGGCCCGGACCCACTTCCAGGCTGCCACTGTGACCGGACGACTCCGGGCGGTGCGGGAGGTCTCGGCCGGGACCACGGCGCTCATTGAGCGGATGGAGGTGGTCCTGCACCAGACCGAGGAGTACCTCAAGCGGGCTGGCGACCTCTGCGATTACCTGTATCGGCTCCACGCTGGCCTGGCCGATCTGGTCGGGTGGATGCGGATTGCGCACCGGGAGTTACGGCAGAGTCCAACGCTCGCGACGGCTCGGCGGGTGCTGGCACCCGCCATCGAGCAGTACCCTGGCCTTCGATCGCAGATCTACGTCGACCCGTACCTCACCAAGCTCTGCTGGCAGAAGCGCTGCAGCGATGACAGTGCTTACGCGTTCTGTCGGCTGGCCGAGCTTCAGACATGGATCGACAAGGAAGGTGAGACGGAGGAGCGGCGTGTCGAGTGGCTCAGGCGGGCCCTTGAGCGAGCGATCCCGTTCTGTAAGCGGGTCGGTAACCTGGGCAGGATTCCGGATGCCGAGGAGTTCGCACGGCGGGAAGCGCAGCTTGCACTGGCGAACATCCTCTTCTAGCCGGTGGCTGGCGGTCATGGATCCTGCGGTCCTTGGCTGCCACCACCGGCTGCTTTTATTCGTCCAGCTGCGGAATTGGGGTGTATATACTGGCAATGGCGATCTTAGGTCGGCGCGTCCCCCCGTATGGAGGACCGCCCGCACCGGCCAGTTCGTTGCCAATATCAATCCCCAAGCGAGTCATGACGGCGTAGAGGCGAGCGAAGAGATCGGCAAGTTCGTAGGTGAAGGCTTGGGCATCCTCTGGGGTAAAGGCGTTGCCCGCCGCTGCCCAGTGTTCAATCCACTCCTCCACCTCCGTGGCCTCCTTGAAGAAGCTCTCGGAAAGCTCAGAGACGGTCCGTGGCTCGTTCGTGCGGCCGTAGACCCGTTCCAAGAGTCGCTGGGCCTGTTCCGGGCGGATGAGTTCGTTCTGTGGCAGGATTGGCCGAGGCGGCATTGGCTCCCTCCGCTCGACGAGACCTCTCCGAACTTCCGGACAGTGGCACTCGTCGTAGTGGCAGTACGGACAGTAGCCGGGATACTTCTCAAGGATCGCTCGGTTGGGATCAATGAACTGCCGGAGCGTGTAGATGCGCAGTGCCCCGTACACCCCAATGAGGAGGGGCCGGAGTTCCGCAAGCGGCACCTCTTCACGGTCTACACCACGACGCAACTCCTCAATGGTTTCGCTGACGTTCTCCCAGAGAGCGGTTGGATCTCGGTACTCGTTGGGGTCCTTGTTGAGGACTCCAAAGTACTCACGGGCGGGGAGTCGCTCGTAGTGTGGATCCGGACGGCGCCGCTCACTCATACTGACCCCACCGGAGCCAGGCGCAGGCAATCCCAAAGGCGACAGCGGCATTCAAGGACTCTTTCTGGCCGAGCATGGGGATCTGCACGACGTGATCGGCCAGGCGGAGGGTTGATTCTGTGACGCCGTGGAGCTCGTTGCCAACAACGAGGGCGATCCGGAGAGGGGGTGAAACGTGAAACGTGAACAGTGAAACGGCAGACGGAGCCTGCTCGAGGGCGAGAACCGTCCAGCCGCCACGCTTTAGTTGATCAACGATCGTAAGATGATTATCGAACTTTGTCCAGGGTACGGTGTTCTCGGCACCAAGGGCGGTCTTGGCAACGCGTCCCCGAACTACAGGATCGTTCAGTCCGTCTGGGCCAGCCGTGAAGCCGCTGAGGTAGAGATGCTCAAGGCCAAAGCCATCGGCCGTCCGGAAAGCGGCCCCAACGTTGTAGAGGCTCCGAACGTTTTCGAGGATGGCAACCACCCTTCGCTTGTGGGGTGGCCGGCTCATGCCTCTTCAGATAGCTCGGCGAGCTTACGCTCGATGACCGTCTCAATATCGGCAAAGTCGACTGTCTCCTGCGTACTATCCTTCATGTTCCGGACGATGATCGTCCCATCGATGGCCTCGCGTTCGCCGACAATCAGGGCAAGGATGGCACCCATCTTATGGGCGCTGCGGAGCTGAGCCTTGAGACTCTCTTTGCCCAGTGCCATGGAAGCCGCGAGGCCCTTCTTGCCGAGGCTGACGAGGAGCGGAATCGCCTTCTTCTTGGCCCGATCACCGAGCTGGATGATGAGGACCTGGGTGGTCAGTTGGGCCGGAGCCGGAATCCCCTTCTCTTGGAGTTTGCCGACGATTCGCTCGATGCCCAACCCAAACCCGAACGCCGGTGTTGGCCTGCCACCGAGGAGTTCCACGAGAGCATCGTATCGGCCTCCCGCTGCGAGGACTGCCTGGCGTGCCTCATCGCCGCGCTCTCGGATTTCAAAGACCGTCCGGGAGTAGTAGTCAAGCCCACGAACGAGGTAGGGGTTGAGATCGTATGGGACACCAGCTTCGTCCAGGTACTCGAGGACCAACATGAAGTGGGCGCGCGACTCATCGTCGAGGAAGTCGATGATCTGCGGTGCGTTCTCACGGAGCTTGAGATCGGCCTCGGCCTTGGAGTCGAGGAGGCGGAGAGGGTTTGCCTCAAAGCGTCGCTGACTGTCTTCTGAGAGCTCACTCAAGTGAGGCCGATAGTAGGCCTGGAGGGCGGCCCGCATCTTCTCGCGTGACTTCTCCTCGCCAATCGAGTTCAGCTCGATGACGGCATCTTGATCCAGTCCCAGATCCTGGAGGATCTGCCAGAGTGCCAGGATGGTCATCGCGTCCGTGAGGGGCGAGCCATCACCCAACACCTCGACGGAGAGCTGTGTGTGCTGGCGGTAGCGCCCCTTCTGGGGTCGATCGTACCGAAAGTTTTGGGAGAAGGTGTAGAGCTTGACTGGCTGCGGCCGGGTGTGCATTCCGTGCTCGATGTAAGCGCGGACGATGCCGGCGGTTGCCTCGGGTCTCAGGACGAGATCGCGATCGCCGGCGTCGAGCTGGGTGGCACGGGTGCCAACGCGTCCCACGCCAAAGAGCTCTTTCTCCACAATATCCGAGGTGGCTCCCACGCCTCTCAGGTAGAGCTCTTGTGACTCAATGATGGGTGTATCGATGCGTTGGAAACTGAAGCTCTGGAGCCGGGTCTTGGCAACCTCCTGAATGAGGCTCCAGTACGCCTGCTCTTCTGGTAGGACGTCTCGCATTCCCCGAGAGATGCTGACTGGCGTTGGCATGCGACCTCCTGATCACGCGCATTGTACCAGGGAAGTCCTCCGAGGACAAACCTTAGGCACTCGAAGCATGGAGGGACCTGGTGCTATGAGGCGAGGTGAAGTTGGGCCTTGATGTGAGTTCGCGCCTTCTGGGTTTTGACGAACTTCAACCAGTCACGCTTTGGTCCTTTGCTTGCCTTCGTGCTCAGAATCTCCACGATGTCACCATTCTTGAGCGGAGTCCGGAGCGGGATGAGCCTGCCGTCCACCTTGGCGCCGGTGGTGGCGTTGCCGATGTCTGAGTGAACCGCGTAGGCAAAGTCGATTGGTGTACTCCCAGCCGGTAACTTAATGACGTCTCCCTGGGGCGTGAAGACGAAGATCTGGTCTGAGAAGAAGTCGAGGTGGAGGACCTTCTTGAGTTCTTTGGGGTCCTTGAGGGACTCTTGCCAGCGATGCAACTCCTGGAGCCACTCGAGCTTGGTTTGCGACGCTTCCTGGGCATCCTCTCTCGCATGTCTCCCTTCGGCATAGTGCCAGTGAGCGGCAATTCCGTACTCAGCGTGTTCGTGCATCTCAGGCGTGCGGATTTGGACCTCAACAATCTCGCCGTCAGGGCCAAAGACCGTTGTGTGAAGCGATCGGTAGCCATTCGGCTTGGGGGTGGCAATGTAGTCCTTGATCCTACCCAGGAGTGGGTTCCAGCGACTATGAACCAGTCCGAGGGCTTGGTAGCAGTCAGCTGGGTCTGGCAGGATGATCCGAATGGCGACGAGGTCGTAGATCTTCGCCAGATCGCCTTCGTACCGATTTAACTTTCTCCAGAGACTGTAGAGGTGCTTGACTCGGCCATGAACGTCGATCACCCACATCTCTTCAGATTCCAAAAAGGCGCGGAGGATCCGCTGGAAACGCAAGATGTACTGCTCTCGCTCTTGGATCTTGGGGCCGATCATGGCCTGGAGCTGCTCCTGCTCGGCTGGATAGACGTACGGGAAGGCTAGATCCTCAAGTTGCCCCTTCATCTCCCCCATCCCGAGCCGGTGGGCCAAGGGTGCATAGATCTCAAGCGTCTCTTGGGCAATCCGAGCGCGTTTGTGTTCCGGCACAGCCGTCAGAGTCTGCATGTTGTGGAGGCGATCAGCTAGCTTGATGAGAATGACCCGAATGTCATCGGTCATCGCCAGGAGCATCTTCCGCAGTGATTCAACCTGTCGCTCAAACCGCTGTCGTTCCTCGGCCCGGCGCCGGAGGAACTCGGGCAGGAGTGGTGTGGTGCTGCTCAGGCGGATGCGGCCGAGCTTGGTCACGCCGGCGACGAGCGAGGCCACCTCGGGACCAAACTCCCGTTCCAGATCGCGCTCGGTCGTTGCAGTATCTTCGATCACATCGTGGAGGAGCGCAGCCGCGATCGTGGCGGCATCAAGTGATCGAGAGGCGAGGTAGTGAGCAACGGCCAGTGGGTGAACCACGTACGGTTCGCCTGACTGCCGAGCGGTGCCGGCGTGAGCGCGCGCCGAGAACCGGTACGCCGACTCGATGAGACGCTGATCGTCTCGGCTCATGTATGAGGCGATGACCGCCTTAAGGGTGGCGAACTCGTCGGGAGTGCGGGGCATGATTGGCTGGGCGCTGGCCGGTGATGGTCAGTGACTGTTTCAGGTAGTCGGCTTTGAGGAGGCTGCGGTGGGGCCAGCGGAGCCGGTAGGTGGCGAGCGGTGTGGCCAGGGTGCGCAGGACGAGGTGTCGGACGTCCCGGGCGCCCCGGCCGCTTTCCATGAGTTCAGCCAAGAGGTGTTCGGCCAGCCGGGGGGTGACGGTGAGCCGGACGTCCTCTTCGGCCAGCTGGGCGGCGACGCGCTGCAGCTCCTTATGAAGGATCTCGGCGAGCGCCACGCGGCTGAGGGGCTGAAAGTAGATGATCTGGTCAAGGCGAGCCAGGAGCTCGGGTTGAAAGCGTGCCTTCAGGGCGGCGCGGGCCTGCGCCTCCCTGGCCTGGGTCTCTTGGCGTGAATCTCGGGAGAACCCAACGGCTGCCTGTGAGCCAAAGTGACTGCTGCCAAGATTGGACGTCAAAATCACGATGGTTTCATGGAAGTGGATCTGTCGACCCCGGCCGTCGGTGAGAACTCCGTCTTCCAAAATCTGCAAGAGGAGGTGGAAGACGTCCGGATGGGCCTTCTCGATCTCATCGAACAGCACCACGCTGTAGGGTCTGCGGCGAATCGTGTCCAGGAGAGACGTGCTCGTATCATGGCCAACGTAGCCGGGTGGTGCACCAAGGAGACGTGACACTTGGTGACGCTCCATATACTCGCTCATGTCGAGTTTGACGAGGGCCGCCTCATCGCCAAAGAACTCCCGGGCCAGCGTCTTGGCAACCTCGGTCTTGCCGACGCCGGTTGGTCCGATAAAGAGAAAGCTGCCAACGGGTCGATGGGGATGCTTGAGTCCACTCTTGGCCCGACGAATGGCCTCGGCCAGTGCCGTCAGGGCTGCGTCTTGACCGACAATGTGTGTCTTGAAGAGTTTCTCAATCCCCAAGAGGGCCAGGCGATCGGACCGGGCCAAGCGCTCGGCTGGCACGCCGGTCCAGCGACTGATCACCTCTCTGATGTCGTGCTCGGTGACCGGAACGGCCCGGACTGGGGCTGGCTCTTTAGAGAGGTGCTGCTCTCTGAGGCGGAGTTTGACTTCCTGGTCTCGTAAGAAGGCCGCCCTCGTCAGGTTGCCCGCCTTGAGTTCCGCTTCCTTCTCTTTGACCGTGGTCTGGAGCTCGGCGAGCAGGGCTTCGCGGGGATCGAGCTTCTTGCGAACGATTGGTCGCCGGGCCTTGGCCATCGAGGCGGCTTCATCGACGAGATCGATGGCTTTGTCGGGGAAGCGACGGTCGTAGACGTAGCGACGCGCCAGTTCGATCGCGTCTCTGAGGAGCGTGTCCGTCATGGTCACGCCGTGGTACTCCTCGTAGCGGTGCTTGAGGCCCTTGAGAATACCCAGGGTTTCGGTGGGAGTTGGCTCTGGGACGAGAATCGGCTGGAGGCGTCGCTCGAGGGCGGTATCGCGCTCGATGTATTTCTGATACTCGGCCGTGGTGGTGGCGCCGATCACTCGGAGACCGCCCTTCGCCAGGAGCGGCTTGAGGATATTGGCGGCATCGAGCGTGCCCTCAGCCCCGCCCGCTCCAATGAGCGTGTGGATTTCGTCGATGAAGAGAATGACTCGATCGAGCTCGGCGAGCTCGCCGAGGATTCGCTTAAGTCGGTCCTCAAACTGTCCTCGGTACATTGTCCCGGCCACGACGCTCCCCAGATCGAGCGCGAGGAGTCGCGAACCCTGGAGGTCGGCCGGCACTGTGCCGGCGTGGAGCCGCTGGGCCAGTCCCTCCACGATGGCCGTCTTGCCAACACCCGGATCTCCAATCAGCACCGGATTGTTCTTGCTTTTGCGGCCCAAGATATGGACGATGCGCTCAAGTTCTCGCTCGCGACCAATGATCGGATCGAGTTGGTGCTCACCAGCCGCCCGAGTGACGTCGGTCGTGTGCTCTTCCAGCAAGGTGGGGGCGGCCTCGGTCTCCCCGACCTCCTCGTGAGGCCGGGCCAGTTCCTCCTTGTGGGCGGGGTCAAAGAGGATCGCTTGGTCGTCCGACTGCCCGACAATCCCGAGGACCTCGATCTCGTGGCCGCTGAGGATGGGCCGATCGATCCCGGCATCGTGGAGGAACCGCTCGACGGCCTTGCGCACCGTCTTTGGTTCAACCCCGAGTTGCTGGATGATGTGGTAGGCGGTGCAGCGCTTCTCTGATGTCATCGCCCAGAGGAGGTGTTCGGCTTCGATCACCACTGCGCCCAGGGTGGCCGCGTGGAGGGCAGCCCGCTCGAGGATGGCCTTGGCCTCGGTGGTCATACCCTTAGACCGGGTGGCGCTCTCGTGTTTCCCGCTCTCGAGCCGGAGGACCAGGCGGAGCTGATCAAGCGTGACCGGGATCTTCCGAAGGAGGCCGTAGGCGGCTGAGTCTGGCGTGACAGTCAGGGCCAGGAGCATGTGCTCCGAACCAAGGCCTTCGTGCATCGCCTCTGCGTACCTCTGAGAGGCGACCAGGACCGCCCGGGCCTGCGGTGAGAAGCGATGGAAAGTGTCGGTCTGTTCGGTACTCATACGGATGGTGCGTCCTCCGTGGCTGTGTCTGCGTCTTGAGTTGGTTCAGGCGAGGGCGTGGCGTCGTCAGTCGCCGCCTCAGCCGCTGGCGGTTCGGCGTCCCCTCCCTCCTTCACGATGTCGAGACTCCAGCCAGTCAGCTTGCTCGCCAATCGGACGTTTTGGCCGCCTCGACCGATGGCGAGAGAGACCTGGTCTTCGGGGACATGGATCTTGGCTGAGGTGGTGTCCTTGTTCAGGATAATCTCGTCGACCTTGGCCGGCGAGAGCGAGTTGGCAATCAGTTTCTCAGTCTCCTCGTCCCAGAGGATGATGTCGATCTTCTCTTCTCCGAGCTCAGAAAGGACCGCCTGGACGCGGATGCCGCGTTGGCCAACGCACGATCCAACGGGATCCAGACCGTCCTGGTGGGCTGCCACCGCCAACTTGGTCCGAGAGCCAGCCTCTCGGGCGATCACCTCAATGGTGACGGTGCCGGACTGGAGCTCGGGTACCTCTTGCGTGAACAAGCCACGGATGAGGCCTGGGTGCGATCGAGAGACCAGAACCTTTGGGCCGCGATTGGTTTCCTCGACCCCCTTCACGTAGACCTTGAGTCGCTGGCCAATGTAGTAGCGCTCCTGGTGGACTTGGTCGGGCGGGAGCATGACGGCATTCAGTCGGCCGATGTTGATGACCACGTCCCGACCCTCCAGCTGCTGCACCGTGCCGCTGACAATCTGACCTTCTTTGTCCTTGAACTCATCGTAGAGCATCGTTCGCTCGGCCTCGGCAATCCGCTGGATGATGACTTGCTTGGCGGTTTGCGCAGCAATCCGGCCAAAGTCCGCGTGACGCGGGAGCGGCACAACCAGTTCTCCGCCCGCTGCAACTGAGGCATCCTGAAGCTTGGCCTCGGTGAGGTGGATCTGTCGTTCGGGCTCATCGATCTCCGTGTCATCCTCGAGGACCTCGTAGACCTTGAACATCTCCGTCTCCTGGATGTCGTCTCGATTGAGGCGAGCCCGGAGCACCTGGCCTGGTTTCCCGTAGTCTTTTCGGTAAGCGGCGGCCAGCGCTGATTCCACGGTCTCAATCACCGTCTCAACGCTCAGTCCCCGCTCTTCCGCGAGTTCCTCAAGAGCCTGCATAAATGGCGAGTCTGCCATGGGATCCTTCCTTTGTGATGAGTTCAGTATAGGTGCTCACCTTGTGTGGAGCAAACAAAGACACCGCCGGCTGGCTGTGTCAACGGCAGTCTATCGATCCTACTCCAGCAAGGCAAGGGGCTGTTGTCGACGCGCCAGAATTTGCTAGGCTACAGTAGAGCTCAGGAGGGTGAGCCCGCAACTTAGGAAGGGGGTGACAGGCAATGAAGATGAACACGCTCGATTGGATTGCGTGGATTCTCGTGATCATTGGTGGTCTCAACTGGGGCCTGGTTGGTCTCTTTGAGTACAATCTCGTTGACGAACTCTTTGGCGTGGGTAGTGGCGTCAGCAAGGTGATCTACGATCTCGTTGGCTTGAGTGCCATCTACATGTTGTTCATGGCTCCCAAGATGGGTGCCAAGTAGCCCATTCCAGTCTCTGAGGAACGGCTTCAACAAGGACGGTCCCTGACCGTCCTTGTTCGTGCCCATCAGTGACTGCGGATCTTTTGGCGGTCTACCAACACCAACCATGGAAACACCACGATCGCAGCGAGGATCCGGCCGAGACGCCACGGCTGGACGATCAGTCGCCAGAGCCACTCCAGGCCAAGTGATCGGATCCAATCTGGAGCGCGCTTGACCTGGCCCGAGATGAAGTCGAAGGCACCGCCGACCCCCATTGTCACGGGGACGCCGAGCTGGCGCCGGTGCTCAGACAGGAACTCGTCCTGGCGGGGCGCCCCAAAGGCAAGGAATAGGACATCGGCTTGGGCGGAGCGGACGCGATCCAAGAAGCCCGCTACGTGCTCGTTGAAGTTGCCCTGCCGATGCCGTGGGTCGGGTGGGCCTTCTTCAGCCCCCGCGATGATGAGCCCGGGGTAGCGGGCTTTGAGGACAGCGGCGGCCCGCGCTGCGATCCCGGGTTGGCTGCCAGCCAGGTAGAGCCGCCAGCCTACTGCCGCAGCCTGCTTGGCAATGCGATCAACGAGATCAGTTCCGGTAATCGTCTCCGGGAGGGGGTGAGCAAGAGACGCGTCCTGAGCCAGGAGGGCGAGCTCACTCCCCAGGAGCTGTCCGAACGCCAGGAGCGCTCGGGCTGGCTGCCAACCTGGCAGCGAGAGGCCCTGGAAGCGAGCCATCGCGCGGAGTCCAGCCCCATCCGGGATCCGAAGCTGGGCGTCTTTGAGGGCGTGCCGGAACGATCGATTGGTGCGGGCCGCAACGAGGAACTCCGGATTGACCGTCGCAATCTGAAGCGGCAGCCGTGCCTCGATGGCCTGACCGATGAGGCGAAGGGTCTCCTCGGTGGTGATGGCGTCAATCGGAATACCGAGGAGGCGAACGATTGGTCGGGCCACGGACGCTCCGTTCTTCACTCCCGACTGACCGTGACTGACTGCATGGTGTCGCCGATGACTAGGGTGTCCACCGTTTCCATGCCGCTGGCGACCTCACCAAAGATGGTGTACTGCGGGGGGAGGGCGGCATCCTCAAGGACAATGAAGAACTGGCTGCCGTTTGTATCCGGACCACGATTGGCCATTGCCACCGTGCCGCGGAGATATGGTCGGGTGACCGACTCATCCTCAAAGGTGTAGCCCGGTCCCCCAGTCCCGTCGCCTTCTGGGTCCCCGCCCTGGACCACAAAGGCCGGTTCCACCCGGTGGAACGTCAAGCCATCGTAGAATCCGTCCTCAGCCAGAAAGACAAAGTTGCTCACGGTCCGGGGTGCCTCATCCGGAAAAAACCGTATCGTGATCGTCCCCTTCTCAGTCACAATCGTGGCGCTGGTCTTCTGGATTTGGTCAGCGGACAGGATGCCGGGACTGGTCTCATACTGCTGGGTGGCTGGCGACATAGGCTCCTCCTTGGTTGGTGCCGGCTTCGCGCAGCCGCCCAAGACGAGGGCAACGCCTGCCAGCAGATAGAGCAATGGGTAGTGTCTCACATGTCCTCCTTGTCGAGTTGGCTGCGGAGCGCGGACCGTTGCTCAGTCAGATCAAAGTATCCTTGGTACGAGATGGTGCGTCGGGCGACTGCCCCTGGGTTGTCGTCAGCTGGGAACTTGGTTGAGCGGTAGGCGTGCCTGCCGATAGCGTATCGCCTTTCGTCGCAAGGGACTAGTGGATCACGTCTTGCTCTGGAACGTCAGGCGCTGGTAGATCTGACGGGTGAGTTCAACGTCGCGAGCGCAGTAGTCGTAGACGGCCTGGTGCTGACCCTTCAGATAGGCAGCGTAGACGAGCGAGCCGTCCATGCCCTGCTTTGAGCTGGCCAGCCCAAGAATCTTGGCGAGCTGATCGAGGCTCGTGCTCGGGGTGCTCCAATTGTCCCACTCACGCATCGTGTCAAAGATGGGACTGGATCGGTACCGGGCAAACGAGAGTTGGTGGCTCGGCTTGATGCCGTGAATGATTGAGCGCTTGTAGATGAACGGGAGGTCAAACTCAAGAATGTTATGGCCAATAAAGAGGGAGGCCTTGGCAACCATCTGCCAGAACTGGGTCAGCATCGCAGGCTCTTCCCCCTGGAGGACGCTCGCGGCGTCGTCGCCGAGGGCCAGACCAATACAATAGAGCCGTCCAAAGTTGCCGGAAAACGATGTCCCACGCCAGTACTCATCAAAGCTCGTGGCTCGACCCGGGCGGCGTTCGTAGAGTTCGCGGAGGAGCGGCTCAGTTTCCTTGGGGGCCGGTAGGGTTTCGATGTCAATCACTGCCTTCACGCGGACTCCCCGGGCCCGGGTTCCAAGGGGCCCGACTTGGCTTGGATCGTTTGGAAGTGATGCTCCATCTTGGCTAACCGGCGCCTCGCGTCCGCAATCAAGGCAGACGTTGCGTCAAACAGCTTGAGACTTTCCTCAAGCGAGGTGTGTGGGTCCTGAAGCCTGGTAACGTGTTCCTCAATCTGCTTCATGAGCGCGTCGAACGACTGGGGCTTTTGACTCGACATACTCGACCTCCGATATAAGTTGGCCATCACTGAGGTGTGTTCGCAGGCGAGTGCCAGGTTGGGCCTGGTCAACGCGTAGGACCACAGTAGCGGATTCGGCGAGTTCCGTGAATGAGTACCCTCGCGCCAGGACGCTGCGGGGATTGAGCGAGTGGCTCACCTCGTTCCAGCGATTCAGGTGCTGGTGGACCTGCCTCAGCTGGTCCGTGACGCGGCGAGTGGCGGTGCTGGCGAGTTCGTTCACCCGGTGTTCACGTTCGCTCTTCTGGTGGCCTCGAGCCACGAGAAGAGCGCGCAGTTGGTCGAGCTGCGTGTTGACGAACTGTCGAACCTGATCCAAGCGGAGTTCGAGTGCCGAAGCGCCAAGCGCGAGGAGCTCCCGGACTTCGCGCAGGCCCTCCCCTACCGTACTCAATGAACGGTCGTAGAGTGTATCAAGCTCGAGTGCGACCGTCGCCCGGTCAGGAACGGCCCGCTGAGCGGCATTGCTGGGGGTAGCAGCTCGAACATCGGCAACGAGTTCTGCAATCGTAACGTCCTGATCATGGCCGATCGCCGCGATGATCGGAACTCGGCTGGCAAAGATGGCTCGAGCTAACCGCTCGTCGTTGAATGCCGCCAGATCCTCCGCAGATCCACCACCCCGAGTCAGGATGATCACATCGACGGGTTTGTAGGCGGTCAACGTCGTCAGGGCGGCGATCATCTCGCTCACGGCCGAGGCACCTTGCACCGTCACGGGGCAGAGGGAGAGCGTAAAATCGCCCCAGCGTTCTTCAAGGACGTGACGAACATCGCCCAAGGCGGCTCCTTCGGCTGAGGTCACCAGGCCAATGTGATGGGGGAAGCGGGGAAGGGGGCGCTTGTGGGAGGGATCGAACAGTCCTTCGGACCCGAGTTTCTCCACCATGAGGAGGTAGGCCCGTCGCAGGGCGCCCTCACCAACGAGTTCGATCGCCTCAACGCTCAACGAGAACCGACCATTCTTGCCGCGTAGCTTTGGACTGCCAAGGACGCGGACGTGCATCCCCTCCTCAAGGACGCTGCCGACGTTTCCCCGGAAGGCAAAGCACGACACCACGCTCTGCGCATCTTTGAGTTCAAAGAACAGGAACTTGTTCTGCCAGACTTTTGGTTGACTGAGTTCACCCTCAACCAGCACGACCCCGAGCTGCGTCTCGAGCAGCTCGTTGACGCGCTCAACAAACTCTGACACGGAGTAGCGACGCGGTTGGATCGTCACCGTTGACCCAGGTGATCAATGGCCCGCTCGATCACTGGATGGAGTGAGCGGTAGCGGATGATGCCCCGCAGTTCTCGCGGAGAGACCCAGTGGATCCGCTGGATCCGCTCGACCTCGTTGATCTGGGCGTGTTGCCAGTCTGGTGCTTTGGCGAGGAAGTACTGCACGCGCTTATGGACCGTTTCCCCTGGGTGCTCCCAGCGATCGCGGTACCAGAAGTCGGTGTTCCCGAGCTCCGCCACAATCTCAAGCGCTGAGAGTCCCACCTCTTCCTTGGTTTCCCGTAAGGCAGCCTCCGGCACGCCCTCGTTCGGTTCGATCCGTCCTTTGGGAAATGCCCAGCGGCCGTACGAATCTTTAATGACGAGGACCTTGACGCCAGCCTGGGGGTGGTCCGAGAAGACCACTGCGCCAGCCGAAAACTCGTCACG
Organism: Candidatus Berkelbacteria bacterium; assembly: GCA_016198415.1. GTDB lineage: Bacteria > Patescibacteriota > UBA1384 > JACPKC01 > JACPKC01 > JACQIO01. The sequence continues at coordinate 102,156 of JACQIO010000016.1, forward strand.
GCTCATGGTTGGTCTGGCCCACGCGCGACATCTTCCAGGATGTTGATGGTCTCCCGGGCGGCTCGCTCCCAGGTGAACTGGGCGGCTCGCTCGCGACCACGCAGGATACACCGGTTGCGCAGGCTCTCGTCATTGGCGAGCCGGAGGACGCCCTGGGCAATGGACGCAGCTTGCGTGGGATTGACGAGCACGGCAGCCTCACCTGCCACCTCGGCGAGTGAGCCGGTCCGACTGGTCACAACGGGAACTCCTGAGGCCATGGCTTCAAGGACTGGCATCCCGAAGCCCTCAAATAGCGAGGGGAAGACGAGGCTCTCACTGAATCGCAGCCACGCGGCGTGCTCCTGATCGGAGACGTATCCCAGGAGGAGAATGTCATTGCGAATCAGCTCGGGGAGCTCGGCCAGGAGGGTGGAGATTTCGTCGTAGCCATACCGGCCAGGCTTCCCGGCGAGCACGAGCTGGTGCGGGAGATGGTGTCGCTCCTTCAGGATTCTGAAGGCCCGGATCAGCTGGGCGGTGTTTTTCTTTCGCTCGAGACGACCAATTGAGTACAAGTAGGGTTGGGTGGCGCGCTGGACTGGGGTCGGTTGCTCGCGAATCGTGGGGGGACGGAACGTGTCGAGATCAACACCGTGATAGACTACCTTGACTCGTTCGGCCGGAAGGCGGACTTGGTCAATGAGATCCTGCCCGGTTGCCTCGGACACGGCAATCAATCGGCGAGCCTTCCGAGTGGCTTGCCAGAGGGCCCAGCGTTGTTCCAGGCGCTCCCCCAGTGAATACTCGCTCGGAATGTGGAGGAAGGCGAGATCATGAATGGTGATCACCGTGTGCCTGGGCGAGATCAGGGGGGCGGTATGAGCTGGAATGAAGAGCACATCTGGGTGTGGTTGGGTGAGGAACTCCCATGAAAGGCGAAGTTGCGTCCAGAAGCGCGGGAAGGGCATGACGCGCCAGTTCACATCTGCGGTGCCGGTTGCGAGGGCCTTTGATGGCCGACCGTGAGCGTAGATGGTGTAGCGGTGATGCGGAGCAATCCGGAAGAGCGCGCAGAAGAGATGGTAGGTGTAGTGTTCGGTCCCGGTGTACTGGGTCTCTGCCAAGCGAGAGCCGTCGAGTCCAATATGAAGCTGCATCCGTTCTCCTACACCTTTGCCCACAACACGGAGCGCTTGTACGCATCGAGGTGCTCGGCCGCAATCCCGGTTCCTTTGACGGTGCACAGAACCGGCTCCTCGGCGAGTTGACACGGAACCCCTGTGACCTTGGTGAGTAGGTCATCGAGGCGCCGCATGAGCGATCCCCCGCCAGTCAGGACCACGCCCTTATCCATGACATCTGAGGCCAGCTCCGGGGGAGTCTTCTGGAGGACCTGTTTGACAGCCTCGATAATCTCCCCCAGTGGCTCCCGGACGGCCGTCACAACGTCGCTCGAGTGGACGAGCACACTTTCCGGGAGACCGGTCACAGCATTTGAGCCAGAGACTTCCATCGTCAGTTCCTTCTTGAGGTTCATCGCGGCACCGATCTTCATCTTCACGTCCTCGGCGGTCCGCCGACCAATGAGAAGACTATACTTCTTACGAACGTAAGAAGCTATCGCGTCATCCATCGCGTTGCCTGCCACGCGAACCGACGACGAGGCGACGACGTCACCCAGGGAAATCACCGCCACCTCAGATGTTCCACCCCCAATATCGATGACCATGTGCCCGCTCGGAGAGGCAATTGGGATGCCAGCACCGAGGGCGGCGGCGACCGGCTGCTTGATCACGTAGGCGGCCTTGGCACCGGCCGCAATGCAGGCATCGATGACGGCTCGCTGCTCGGTGTTGGTGGCACCGGCCGGCACGGAGATCACGATCTCGGGGCGGACGAAGCGAATCCGCCCTCCCAGCTTGTTCACAAAGTAGCGCAGCATCGCCTGGGTGACGCGGTAGTTGGCAATCACCCCGTCCTTCAGTGGGTGGGCGGCGACGATACTCTCAGGAGTTCGGCCAAGCATATCGCGCGCCTCTTGCCCAATGGCCATGACCTGGTTGGTCTGTGCCTCGACCGCGACCACGGCCGGCTCGTTGATGACAATCCCCTGGCCAGGCACGTGGACCATCACATTCGTGGTGCCGAGGTCGATGGCCAATCGTCGTAAGAAAAGCGCCATGTCAGTGCTCGAATCGCGTGATGCTGGCGCCGAGTCGGGTCAGTTTCTCTTGGAGGCCCGTGCCATAGCCTCGATCGAGATGATGAATGCCATGCAGGACGGAGGTGCCCTGAGCTGCCAGCGCGGCAATGAGGTGGGCCATCCCTGCTCGAATGTCGAGGAGCTCAAGTTCGGTGCCGTGAAGCTGACTGGGGCCATGGATCGTGGCGACGTGGGCATGACCTTTTCCGTCAAACCGACAGGGTACTGGCGAGCACCCGGAAGTGACCTCGATCATCGCACCCATGTGCCGGAAGTCTCGGACGTACCCAAACCGATCTTCAAAGACGGTTTCGTGGATGGTTGAGTCTCCGGTTGCGGTGACGAGCACAACCGCACTTGGCTGCTGCCAATCACTGAGAAATCCCGGATGGACGCCGGTCGTGATGGTCGTGGCACGGAGTTGACGATGGTTGCCGCGGATGCGTAGATCGGATCCTTGCAGCTCGTAGTTGGCCCCAATCTCATCGAGGAACGGCCGGTACGCATCAATGGCTGCGAGCCCAGCCTGTTCAATCAGGATTTCTCCACGCGTGGCGAGCGCCAGGGCAATGTAGGAGACTGCCTCGATGCGGTCAGGCATCACCGTCCAGTCAGCCCCTCCAAGTTCCCTCGTGCCAGTGATGACGTAGGTTCGCTCGGTGCGCTCAATGCGGGCACCCAGGGCACAGAGAAAGCGAACGAGTTCCAAGATCTCTGGTTCAATCGCGCCGTTCCTGAGCTCAGTAACGCCCTCGGCTGTGGTCGCCGCCAGGAGGACGTTCTCCGTGGCACCAACGCTCGGGAATGGGAGCTGGATCATCGCCCCCCGCAGTCGATCCGCCCTGAGGACGTAGAAGCGGCCCTGTTGCTCAACGTGCGCACCAAGCTTCGTGAGCGCATCCAGATGGAAGTCAATCGGTCGCAGGCCAATCCTGTCTCCACCAGGTGCTGGCAGGATTGCCCGTCCGGTTTTGCGCAAGAGCGGTCCGGCTGCCAGGATCGGGATTCGATTACTCGTGACCTGACGTAAGTCGAACTGGTTCAGGGATTGGGGATCGATGGTGAGGGTCTCTGCACGGCGCTCAATGTGGGCGCCGGTGGCCTGAATAATCCCTGAAACGATGTCAATCTCGCCAATCTCAGGAACGTTCTGGAGCGTGCATGGCTTTGAGGCGAGCAGCGATGCGATCATGAGCTTGTTGGCAAGATTCTTGGCACCGCTCAGCCGGACCGATCCAACGAGCGGTTGCCCACCTTCAATCACATATCGTCCCGGCGGATCGTGTAGAGCCATACACATGGTAGACTACTGTGCGTGTCCAGCGGCCGCAAGGGATCTGGACCGTACTACGTTCACTCGTTGGAGCAGACGATGCCAAGCCATCGGTACTACAAACAGAAGAGTCTTTGGGAGATTGGAGCGAGCGTGCTCCTCTTTGGGCTGACTGCCCTGACAAGTAGCATTCTGCTTCTCCAGGCCAACGGGTACTGGATCGATTTCCAGGAGCTCTCGGTCCAGAAGATGGGCCTCCTAGTCTTGCGCTACGCTCCCTCGGACGCAGTGGTCATCGTGGCCGACACCGAGTCACGTTCGTTTCGGGGAGAGTACGCGGAAGTCCTGCCTCCTGGGGTCTATGATGTGACAATCACTAAGCTTGGCTACCACGCATGGCAACGGACCGCTGCCATCCATCCCGGAGCCGCGACGAGCTTCTTGAATCGAGAGCTCTTTCTCCAGTCGCCCGTTCTCCTCGCAACGACCTCACCTGACCCGACCGACGTGACCACCCCGGTGATTGGTGCTGGTCTACTGGTACGAGAGAACGAGCTTTGGATCCACCGTGAAGACGCAGCCTTGCAGCTGGTGACGCGCCTATCCCGGCCGATTCGTTCAGCAGTGCGGACGAGCGATCAGACGCTGGCCTATCAGGTGGAAAACGAGATCCACGTCATCGATGAGGATGGGCGGAATGACCGAGTGCTCTTCCAGTTGCCGGATGACCGAGAACGGCGGATTCGGAGTCTTGACGGTGGGCGCCGCATCCGTCTTATTGAGGCAGACGTGGTCGAGGAGTACCAGATTCAGTGACCGGCCGGTCTACATCGGCTCAGCAATGATCAGGAGTCGATTGAGTGTGGTACCGACTGGCGTGCAGGTCATGAGGACGAGTTGGTTGGACGGGAGCGCGTCGTCCCTCAGCACCTGCACATCTTTGGGTGAGACGACCTCACTCCCCGTCATGCGGTACTGGTAGACCGTCCCGGCCCAGTTGAGCAGAATCTGATCACCCGGATCGAGTTTGTCGAGCAGGGCAAAGACTTTGGTCCACGGATTATTGTTCCACCAGTACCCAGCCGAGTGACCAACGAGGACCGTTCGTCCTGGGTCGCCTGGGCGCACGGTTTCACGGGCGTGGACGACGCCCTGCTGGAGTCCGTTCAGCGACTCTGCCAGCGGTACATCCCAGAGGATGGGAGCCCGGATTCCAAGAGCTGGGATCACGAGTTGGTTCTCCTCTAAATCCGCGGCGGCGGCATCCTGCACGACCGGAGCCGATCCCAAGAAGCGTTCCACCCAGCCAAGATCGTGGCTCGGCCCCTGCGTCAGCTCACGGGAGTACTCGTTCCATGTGAAGCGCAGGCGCTCAAGTTGGGCCGGGAAGGTGAGGAGGATGAACATCGCAACGGTCAGCGCAGCGAGCAGCCCGAAGCGACCAAGCCAGCGAGCACCGGCTGGGAAACTGCGACGGATCCGAGCGACTCGTTCCGCATCGTCACTCGTGATAAATGGGTGTGCCATCTCCAAGGGACTCCTTCCGAAAACGGCTCATCGTACAAGGTTGCTTCGAGAATGTCAAATATCTCACGGTCGTAATATGCCTAACGGGACACCTGTGGATAAGTGGGTTTGACAGAGGAAAGAACCGGTTGCTAGCGTCGACGTACACCGTTAGATCGGCAACGAACGTCAAGCAACTCACATGAGGAGGTGCCATGAGTAGCACACGAGGGGCATCGAGCTGGAGGTACCACACGGCAACCGGGGTGCTGGGATCGTGGATGCTCATTGCAGCGGTGCTCGTTGCGCCGGTTTCCGCGGTAGCCGACGTCGACGCAACCCTTGAGAATGACCACACTGGTGCGGATAGCGACAACGACAATGATCTCACGGCGAACACGTCAATCTCCTTTACATTCACGAACGTTGGGACCGTCGAGAACGACCTGGATCTGACACTCAACACTGGTGGGAACACGGTTGACTCTAACACCACGGTTGGGGACATCACGACCGGCGACATCACCGTCGATGCGGTGCTTGAGAATATCGTGAATGAGGTGTCACCGATGTCGATGCTGAGCGACCTCACGATGCAGGCGCATGGGCCAACAGACGACATCTCGATCCAGATTGTCAATGCTCACACTGGTGCCGGGAGTACCAATACCAACACTGCCGATGTGACGCGCGATGAGACCGTCGCAGTCACGAACGATGCCACTGCCACGAATACACTGACGCTCGACGTCAATACGGGCGACAACACGATCGCCAATAATACGACCGTTGGTGATATCACAACCGGTGACATCGACGTTTCCATCCGGGGCGAGAACCGACTCAATGCGCCTCCCAAGCCAACTCCACCGCCGCCGGTTCAGCCATCGCTGGGAGGTCTGGGCGGCGTGGGTGGCGGAGGAATTGCTCCCCTGACGCCACTCCCCACGTTCGTTGACCAACCATCAGTGGTGGTTGCCTCACTCCCTGCTGCTCCAGCCCCAACGACGGTTGCTCAAGCACCCACCCCCACGCAGCCAGCGGTCGTGACGCAGCTCATGCAGCCAAAGCAAGAGTTCTTCCCAGCCGGTGCCGCGCTCGATGGGCTGACCGTGCTTCTCTTCCTGGTCGTTGCCCTTCTCCTCGCGTACGCCCCAGAGCTCCTGACGGTCCTGCGGCGTCAACGTGGATTGCTGTACCCCAGTCTCGCCGTTCTGCCGCTCCTCTAAATTCCATTGCGGTCGATACTCATGGGCTCGGCATGCGGCCCACGAGTCTATAACACAGCATGTCAGTAGTACAAGCTTGTCGTACTGAGGAAAGGAGTTTCCATGAAGCTCAACCTCATTACCCTACGCAACCGAATGCGTGTCCTGGCAGCTGTGGCTGCCCTAGCATTGCTCGGCGGCGCAGGCTCGGCCTGGGCGGATGTTGACCTCTCAGCAGGCAACAGCACGACCGGTTCGGGTTCTGCCAACGACAACACGTTTGACATCGACGACGTGGTTGACGTTGACGTGACGAACGATGCAACGGCTGATAACACAGTTGACCTTGATGTCGATTCAGGTTCGAACGACATTCTGGACAACACAACGGTTGGCGACTTTGAAGGTGGCGATATTGAGATCGAGGGTGAGTTCATGACTGAACTCAACGAGAGTGATCTCGCACTCGACGATTTGGAGATGGGTGATGTCAGCGCTGACTTCAGCAACGACACCACCGGTGCCGACTCGACGAACGAGAACACGCTCGATCTCGACCGAACGCTCACTGTGGACGTGACGAACGATGCAGAGATTACGAACAGCATTGACGCCACGCTCAACAGCGGCGGTAACACGTTTGACTCAAACACCACCGTCGGTGACATTGAGACCGGCGACATTGAGATGAACGTGGAAGTCGAGAGTGTTGCCAACCAGGGCAGCACCGATCTTGATCTGTCTGGCTTGTCGGGTGACGTTGACCTCGAGTTTGAGAACGACACCACTGGTGCCGATTCCACAAACACGAACGATGCGACAATCACCGACACCAAGACGGTGACGGTCACCAACACGGCGACGGTTGACAACGACCTGACCCTGGATGTGGACAGTGGTGGCAACACCGTTGACTCCAACACCACGGTTGGCGACGTGAAGACCGGCAGCGTGAAGATCGATTTTAGCTTCACGAACATCCTGAACTAAGGTTGTTCGTGGCTGACGTGGGCCTAGGGAGTCTCTCCTTGGGTCCCGCTAGCCGACAAGGACGGAGGAGACATGCGTACGCGGCAGCACCAGTGGTTCTCGATTGTCCTCGCCTGGACTCTGTCCGCACTCTTAGTGATCACGCCCTGCACCGCGCCCCTGGCGTTGGCAGCAGGCGCTCAAGGACCGACGGGGGCCCAGGGCGCGACTGGTGCGCAGGGACCAACCGGCGCCCAAGGTCCCACCGGGGCCCAGCTGCCGACCGGCGCTCAAGGACCGACGGGGGCTCAGGGCCCCACGGGCGCCCAGGAACCAACGGGTGCTCTCGGTCCAACTGGGGCTCAATCAGAGGGCGCGGCCGAGACCGAACCGAGCGTTCAGTTGCCAGCCGCCGCCCTCGCGGAGGAGCCGTTGCGGCAAGGTGAGGACCAGGGGGTTGGACAGGGAGAGGGCCAGGGTGCGCTGCAGGGAGAGGAGCAGAACCTTCCCGCACCGACGACTGCGTCGGGAGCCGCTCTCCCAGCCTCGTCTGGACTGGGGGCATCGTCGGTCCATCCAGATGGGACGCTCGCCAACACCACAACTGGCAGCGGGAGTTTGAATGAGAACACCGTCACACAGGATCGGGAGACGACCGTCACACAAACCAACACAGCCACTATCACCACGAACGCTGAGATCGGTCTGGGGACCGGAGAGAATACGATCCGCTCTAATACCGAGACGGGCAGCGTCCAAACCGGTGATATTCAGGGTTCGGTCAGCGTGGTCAACGCTGCCAACTCGCAGTTTGCCCCCGGCAGCAGCGTGGGGCTTGGATCACTCGGCCTGACGGCAACCGGTGACCTGGTGCTGAGTCAGGGGACAGATCGCGCCTTACTCCCCAGCAACGAGCGGACCGGTGCTGATTCGGAGAATCGGAACACCTACACGGGTACCGATCTTGTGACAATCATCACGGAGAACACGGCTCTCGCTGACAATGACATCGATATTGTGGCCGATACCGGCAATAATCTTCTTGAGGAGAATACGTTGCTCGGCGATATCACGACCGGCTCAATTGACCTGGCCGTGAATCTCATTAATCTCCTGAATCTCAGCTTGCCAGACACCGTCTTCACGCTCGACCTTTGGTCATTCTTTGGCGACCTGGTTGGGGATCTCATCATCCCCAGTTCCAACACCCAGACCGGTGCTGGTTCAACGAACGTGAATAGTGTCGACTCGACTCGGACGACAACGGTTGATATCACGAATAACGCCACGGTCGACACCGCCTTTGATGTCGATGTGGAGACTGGGAACAATCTTCTGGATCGGAACAGCGCCGTGGGCAATGTGACCACCGGAGCGGTGAATGTGGATGGCAACGCCACGACCGTCGCGAACGTGGGGACGCCCACCCTCTACCTTGTGAACGTGCTCGGAACGTGGAATGGCTCGCTGGCTGGTTTGCCGGCTGGGACCTTCATCATCAACGAGTTATCGAATGCGATGACTGGGGCTGACTCCACGAATGAGAATTCGGTCAGCACCTCAGAGACGCTCGATGTCACGCAGACGAACACGGCCACGGCTACCAACTTGATTGCAATCGATGCGAACACCGGAAGCAACACGCTCAGTCGGAACTCTCAGGTAGGGAATGTCACAACCGGTGATATCAATATCTTGGCGAACGTGGTCAACTTCCTGAACTCATTCTCGAGTGGCTTGGAGTCATTCTCGCTCGGCATCATCAACATCTTTGGTGACTGGAAGGGCAAGCCAGTCAGTCAGGCGCAGCCACTCGCGGCCGCGAGTGGCCCAACCAGTTCGCACAGTGCGGTACCAACGGTCTCCCCTGCCGCGGGAGTGACGGCCAGCGCCCAACCAGTGGCTTCGTCAGCGGTCGGAGCAGTGGCAACTAGCCCGAGCCAAGCTCCAGCCCAATCGGTGACACTGACCCCGGTCGCCGCCCCGGCACCGGAAGGCGCACCGTCAAGCTCGGCAGTTGGCGGTGGCCCAATGACACTTTCAGAGGGTACTGCAGAGGTCCCAGTGGCCGGGCAGCGCACCACCGGTCAGGCCACTTCTAAGGCGGCGGCGATCGCCGGGTCACCTCTGATCCTTGCGCAGGCCGCAGTCGATGCTCCGCACAGCCAGGCAGCCCTGTCTCAGTCCAACTCACCGACACTGGCTGCGGCACCAGCTCAAACGGTCTTAGCGGCATCGTCACCGACACTCACTCAGGCAGCCCAGACAGCGCCAACACCATCGATCAATTGGCAGCTCGTTCTCCTCGCACTCTTGGCGGTCATCGTGGCGGGGAGCTGGGTCAGCCTCGAGGTAGCAGCGGCCCGAACCACTCGACATTCCTAGGCAATGTCGACCAGTTTGCACCTGAAGCGGATCGCGTGCGCGCTCGTCATCTTTGGGTCCCTGATCCTCATCTGGCAGTGGCGACTCGCTGCCACGGTTGCCCTGCCCGCGCTCATTCAGGCGGGACTGATTGGGCAGGCTGCTGATGAGAGACTGGACTCGGATGGTCTCAGGTACCCGGCGCTCGGTATCCAGGTTCCGCTCACAGAAGCGGCGTGGACCAGCCCACTGAATGCCCAAGACTGGACAGAGATTCGCTCTGCTCTCAGGAACGGCGTCAGTCTGGCGTACACCGAGCCGACCTTTGCTGAGGCGCCCCTGGCATTCATGACTGGGCACTCTAGTGACGTGACCGCGCACCGCTACGCCTCGGTCTTTGCTGGGCTCGGCCAAGCTCAAGTTGGTGATCAGTTCTTCATTCAGTTGGGCGATGCGACGTATCCGTACACCGTTGCCGACCGACGCGTCCTAAATCCTGGGGACATTGAGGCGTTCCGAGCTTTGGGCCCGAGCAATGATCGGCAGCGGGTCGTCCTGGTTACGTGTTGGCCGGTCTTGACGACGAAAGCGCGACTTGTTGTGATTGGTGAGCGAGCCGATCTCTGACATGGAGGCCCATGCCGAATCAACGATCCTTCCTTATTGTTGCCTGCGCCATTGCGCTCGTGAGCGGTCCCCTACTTGGTCAGGCCGGTGCAGCCGGTACCGCTGCCAATCTTGGCCAGCGTGTCATCATTGAGCTCAAGTCTGACGGAGGCAGTCAACAGGCAGTCCAGAACGTGCTCCGCGAGGAGCGGGTCCAGATTGTTCACAGCCTGAGTGGCGATGACGCGGTGGTCGTGACGCTCAGTCAGCGCCAACAAGAGCGCTTAGAGCAGGCTGACCTGGTTCAGTCAGTCTACCCGGATGTTGAGGTAGCGGCGCTCAGGCATAAGGATCAGGGCAGCAACGGCGGGTTTCAGGCTATCCCATGGAACATCACCGCTGTTCAGGCGCCACCAGCCTGGCCGACGACGGAAGCGCTGGGCGTCCGAGTGGCGGTCATCGACACGGGCATTGACCTCGATCACCCAGATCTCCAAGGCAGTATTGCGGGGGGAACGAACATCGTTGATCCTCGTCGATCGGCTGATGACGATGCTGGGCACGGGAGCCACGTGGCCGGGATCATTGCCGCTGGGCACAACGCGATCGGTGTGGTTGGCGTGGCTCCGCGTGCCTCACTCTATGCGGTGAAGGTGCTTGATCGCCGAGGACGCGGCTATCTGTCCGATGTGATCGCTGGCCTTGAGTGGGCGATCGCCCAGGATATAGACGTCATCAATCTCAGTCTTGGGACCTCTGTTGATATCCCACTCTTGCACGAGGCAGTTCAGGACGCCCGGGCGGCGGGGATCCTGGTGGTAGCGGCGGCGGGGAATGATGGGGGAGCGGTCTCCTACCCTGCCGCGTACGACGAGGTGATGGCAGTTGGCATGACCGATGATCGGAACGAGGTCAGTCGATACTCAGCTCGCGGCGCGGCGCTCGATCTCGTTGCCCCAGGCGTCAAGGTGGAGTCCACCTACCAGCGAGGGCGCTACAAGCGGATGACTGGAACCTCGATGGCTGCCCCCCACGTGACCGGGCTGGCCGCTCTCCTCATTGCCCAGCGCACGGCCTGCGACACGAACGGCAGTGGCACCTGCGATCCGACGGAGGTCCAACGTCGTCTGGAGAACACCGCAACCGATCTTGCTCCGGCTGGACGAGACGACGTTGCCGGGTACGGTCTCATCAATGCCCGGGCCGCTCTTGGACTGTGAGCTGGAATCACACGTGATGGTCCGCTAGACTAGGTTGGTTGTGCCGGAGTGTAGGGAATCAATCACTGTGATCGTGAACGGCTGGAGGCCAGGTGGCGGAACCGGCAGACGCGTTGGACTCAAAATCCAATGACCGCAAGGTCGTGAGGGTTCAACTCCCTCCCTGGCCACCATCCGTTTATGATGTGTGGCAAAATCCGGCTCTACCTGAGGTCAGCGGAGTCCGCGAAACGCACCGGCGCCTTGGCGAATGATCACTGGCTCTGACTTGGTGAGATCAACAACCGTTGATGAGGGGCTGCGGACGAGTGGTCCTGCATCCAAGATCAGATCTGGCTGGAGCGACGCCCGAGTCCCGGCGAGAAGCGAGGACTGAATCTCCTCAAATGAATACAAGGCCCCAGTTCCACCCAGATTCGCGCTGGTGGTGATGTAGGCTTCAGAAAACTCATCCGCAATCGCCTGGGTGACGGGGCAGTCTGGAATTCTCACCCCCAGCGTGCTGGTCTGGGCCACGGAAAAGTCGGCGTTCAGGAGGATGAACGTATACGGTCCGGGCAAGTACTGCTCAAGGATCGACTGCTGCAAACGATCAACGATCGTGAGTGAAATAATGTGATCAATATCGCGGGCAATGACGGAGAACTTCTTGGCCTCCTCCCTGCCCTTCAGTTGGGTAATCCGCTTCATCGCTCGAACGCTGCGGGCGTCGCAACCCAACCCATAGCAGGTGTCGGTTGGGTAGACAATACACCCGCCTTGCCGCAGGACTTGAACCGCCCGGACAATGACGTCCGGCTCGGGATTCGTGAAGGAGATCTTGAGATGCTCCACAGTTTCATCCTACCAAGGAACTTGCTAGAATGCTGCAAGGTCTGGACAGAGAGTTCAATCCGGGCCGTTAGCTCAGCCGGTAGAGCGCCACATTCGCATTGTGGAGGTCGGGAGTTCGAATCTCCCACGGTCCACCACTCTTCGCCCGCTGTGGCGGGCTACGACGTGGCACACCACACGCGAGTGAAGAGTGCCCCAAACAAAGCCAGAGGCGGAGTGGGGCAAAACAATTCAGTCACACTCCACTTGCAAACGATTGATCAACCAGCAGATTACACATCACACGCTCGTGAGGTACCTATGGACACCCTTGAGAATGAGACCCTCATCAAATCTGTGGATTCGGAGAACATGCTCCAGTCGCTCATGGACATGCCCGATCAAATTGCTGATGCCTGTCGACTTTGGGATGCCTTTGTCCTACCAACTCATTTTGTGCAAGCCAAGCAGATTGTCATCCTAGGGGTCGAGGCCGGGGCGATCGCTGCTCACCTGGTGAAGGAGTTGGCCCAGGCCGTCGGCCGGGTCCCGGTTGAAGTCGTCGAGCGCTCCGAGCTCCCGGCCTACGTCTCGTCGCAGAGCCTGGTCGTGGGGATCGACTACTCAGGACAGACCGAAGAGATCCTGGAGGGATTTCGACAGGCTGGTGGGCTGGGTGCCAAGCTCTTGGGGGTCAGTGCTGGTGGCGAGCTCGGGGCGCTGTGTCGGAAGTACCGGGCCCCACACTTCCACATTCAGTATGGGGCGCCAAGCCGAGCCGCCCTCGGCTATCTCCTGATCCCCCTCCTTGGACTGTTGGCGCGACTTGGACACGTCGAGCTTGATCGTCGCTCGCTTGATCAGCTGCCGGGATACCTCCGGTCGTTTCAAGCCCGCCTCGTGCCGAAGGTCCCTGAGGTCCAAAATCCGGCCAAGCAGCTTGCCCGACAGCTCTCCGGGAAGCTGCCTCATGTGATTGCCTCAGGCCTCCTCATGCCAGTGGCCAGACGTTGGCAAGAGCAGCTGGCCCAGAACGCCCACAGTCACGCGATCGTCAGTTCCTTGGCCCAGTTCTCCCACAGCCTCGTGGCCGGCCTTGATCTGCCGACTGCTGCACAGGATCTCTTAGTCTACGTCCAACTCCGGAGCAGTCACGACGGCACACTCGCTTCCCTGCAGCAGAACCTCCTGGCACGTCTGTTTGGAAAACTGGGACGTCGGCATGAGGAGCTTGTGCCATCGCCGCAGGGCTCAGTCCTGGAAGAGCAACTCGCCTTGATCGTCTGGGGCGACTACGTGAGTTACTACCTGGCGCTCCTTGGGGGAGTTGACCCTGCCGCCTCAGCGCATATGATGTTTCTAGTAGAACAGTCTCAAGGCAACACCGACCGCTAAGATCTCCAGGAGGGGCATGGCTACCATCCGGTCAGTGACCGCGAGAACGATCATCGATTCACGGGCCAAGCACACGCTCGAAGTTGATGTGTTGCTTTCGGATGGTTCGCTCGGCAGGGCCTCAGTTCCATCGGGCGCCTCGACTGGCAGCCACGAGGCCGCCCGCGTTGACGATCCCGGGCTGGCGGTTGCGAACGCCCAATCACTGGGGGATAGTCTCATTGGCCAAGATCCGTCGAATCAAGAGCGGATCGATCTGGCGCTCATCGCCGCCGATGGCACGCCGGAGAAGAGTCGTCTTGGAGCGAACGTCATCCTGGCCCTCTCGCTGGCTGTGTGTGAGGCTGCGGCCCACGCTGAGCAGCGCTTCCTCTTTGAGCACATTCATGCGATTGCCGGCCTCAAGACTGCGCCGCGGCTGCCTACGCCACTCTTCAACATCATCAACGGTGGCAAACACGCCGATAACAATCTCGAGATCCAGGAGTTTATGATTGTCCCAACGGCAGCGGGGCGGAGTTTCCGTGATCAGCTTGAAATTGGCGTCCGGCTGTTTCACGAGCTTAGAGCTATCCTCAAGACCATGGGCCACTCGGTTTCTGTTGGCGACGAAGGTGGATTTGCCCCCCGCTTGAACTCCAACCAAGAAGCCCTGGAGCTCCTCGTGCAGGCCATCGATGCCGGATCGTACCGACCACAGACTGACGTCACGCTCGCGCTTGACGTCGCGGCCAGCTCGATTGCTGACCTCTCGGCCGTCACCTACCCGGATGACCCACGTCGCTTCTATGAGCGGCTCGTCAGCACCTACCCGATCTCGCTCATTGAGGATCCGCTCACAGAAGATGATTGGCAGGGTTGGACCGAGCTGACCGCCGCGCTGGGGTCTCGGATTCTGATCGTTGGTGACGACCTGTACACCACCAACCCCAAGCGTCTGAGGATTGGGATTGAACGCCAGGCCTCGAACGCGGTCATCATCAAGCCTGATCAAGTTGGGACACTGACCGAGACGCTCCAAGCCGTTCGCCTGGCCGAGGAGCACGGTCTGACGGTCATCGTCTCGCACCGATCCGGAGAGACCGAGTCAACCTTCATTGCCGATCTGGCGGTTGGCGTGGGAGCGTCGTTCCTTAAGACCGGTGCGCCATCCCGGGGAGAACGGGTGGCCAAGTACAATCAGCTCTTGCGGATTGAAGAGCAGCTGGCCCGCTCATGACGGCCCCGTCCTCGCCACTCGTCCTGCTGATCTTGGATGGCTTTGGACTTTCGCCCGCTGTAGCCGGGAATGCCATCCTCAACGCCAAGACGCCAACGCTCGATCGGTTGACCAGTCAGTACCCCTACGTTGCCCTCCGCGCCCACGGGACTGAGGTGGGACTCCCTTGGGGAGAGATGGGGAACTCTGACGTTGGCCACGTCAACCTCGGCGCGGGTCGGATTGTCTTGCAGGACGTGACGCGAATCACGATGGCCATTGACGATGGGTCGTTCGCCACGAACGAGGCCCTGTTGGCGGCCTGTCGGCGCGTCAAGGAAACGGGCGGCACGCTTCACTGCCTCGGCTTAGCGTCTCCGGGCGGAGTCCACGGACATATCGACCACTTGCTCGCTCTCCTCTCGCTCGCCCACGCCCAGGGGGTCAACAACATCCACGTTCACCTGATTGCCGATGGCCGGGACACCGAGCCACGCGCCCTCACAACGTACCTTGCAAGGCTCGAACAGGGGGCGGCTAAGGCTGGTGCCCAGATTCGGAGTCTCGCGGGCCGCTACTACGCGATGGATCGGGATCAGCGCTGGGATCGGACCCGGGCTGCCTACGCCGCGATTGCCCGCGCGGAGGCACCGTATCAGGCAGCGACGCTCAGCCAGGCCGTTCTGCAGGCCTACCAGCGCGGTGAGAGCGATGAGTTCATCCAGCCGACGCTGATCGGTCGGGCCACCCAGGCATCGGCAGTCCTGAATGCGCAGTCGGACGTTGTGATCTTCACCAACTATCGGTCCGACCGAGCCCGTCAACTTGCTCAAGCCTTGGGTCAGGCTGAGTTTGCCGACTTTCAGCGTCCGGAGGCGCCGTGTACGCTCGTGACCATGACGGACTACGGTGTTGAGCTCGCTGCTGGGACGGTGGCCTTTCCAGAGCCAGCACTCGCCAACCAATTCGCGGCCGTCGTTGCCCATGCCCAACTGCGCCAGCTCCACGTTGCCGAGACGGAGAAGTATGCCCACGCGACCTACTTCTTCAACGGTGGGGTTGAGCCGACCTTTCCCGGAGAAAAGCGTCTCCTCATCCACTCGCCCAAGGTGACCACGTATGACCAAGCGCCAGCGATGGCGGTTCCCGAGGTGATGAACGCGCTCCTCGCGGCCCTGGCGAGTCAGAGCTGTGAGGTCGCCATTGTCAACTTGGCCAGTCCCGATATGGTTGGTCACACCGGGAACCTTGCGGCCACCACTCAGGCGATTGAGGTGGTCGATCGTGAGCTCGGTCGTCTCTTGACGGTGGTCGAGACCGGGCAGGCACGACTGCTCCTGACGGCTGATCACGGGAATGCCGAACAGCTCATCCACCCGGAAACCGGAGACATCGATAAGGAACACACCACCAACCCTGTCCCGTTGCTCTACGCTGACCCCCACCATCAACGCGAGCGCGTCCCGCTGGCTGAGGCAAAGCTCACCTTCATGGCCGAGCAGCCGATTGGGATCCTGGCGGACGTGGCACCGACCGCGCTCGAACTCTTGGGGCTCACCCCACCGACTGAAATGACCGGCCAGAGCTTGCTCTCGGAACTGGAGCGCTCGTAGTTGGAGTATCATGCCCAAACCCGTTGTCACGGACATGCACAGGCGACCGAAGCCAGTCGTCTTGGTCATCATTGATGGCTGGGGCGTCTCGCCATCCTGGGGCGGCAATGCGATCAGCGCCAACAATCCTCCAACCTTCCAGTACTTGTGGAAGTACTACCCGCACGCTATCCTCCAGGCCTTTCGGGTGGTGGCTGACACAACCGGCGTGGTTGGCTCGTCCGAGATTGGCCACGCCTCGATTGGGTCGGGCCGACTCGTCAAGCAAGACCTGACCGAACTGAACCTTGCGATCGGGAGTGGCCAGTTCTTTCAGAATCCTGGGCTGCGGGATGCCTTCCAGCGGGTCCGCGCGGATGGGGGCGTAGTTCACCTGACCGGCCTCCTCTCCGACGGCGGCATCCATGGCGATGACCGACACGCCCTTGCGCTGGCCGAGTTTGCCAAGCGTGAGGGGATTGAGAAGGTCTGGCTTCACCCCATCCTCGACGGCATCGACGTGGACACCACCTCAGGCCTGCGGTACCTTGAGCGGCTCGAGACCGGGCTTGGTCAACTGGGAGTCGGAACGGTTGCGACGGTCATGGGTCGGTACTATGGGATGGACAAGGGTGGATACTGGGACCGGACCGAGCGGGCGTATCGAGCGATGGTGATGGGCGAGGGCAATCGGGCCCGCTCGAGCACCGAGGCGCTCACCCAGGCGTATCAAGCTGGCCTGGATGATGAGCACCTCGTGCCCACCGTCGTGAGTGACGGCGGATCAGGCGGCCAGACGGCCACAGCCAAGCGGTACGTGGCGGGCCGAGTCCAGCCGGGCGATCTCCTCATCCACTGGAACTTCCGGGCCGACCGAGCCCGACAACTCGTCCGTGCTTTTGCCGATCCGCGGGCCCTGCGCCGGCTGTTCCTGCGACACTTCCCACTCTGCGGAGCGCGTGTGGTGACGATGACCGACTACCACCTGGACCTCCCGCTCGTACAGGTAGCATTTCCAGCCGCAGCGATTGAGAACACCCTCGCCCACCTCCTGGCCAACCACGGCTACTCACAGCTCCACGTGGCCGAGTCTGAGAAGTACGCGCACGTGACCTACTTCTTCAATGGCGGCCGGGAGGAGCCGTACCCGAATGAAGACCGGCTGATTTTGCCTTCGCCCAGAGCCGAGTCGTATCAGACCGTCCCGGCGATGAATGCCGGCGGGATCACCCGGGCGCTCGAGCAGGCAATTCGGAAACGCTCCCACGACTTCATCGTGGCCAACTTTGCGAACGTGGATATGGTGGCCCACACTGGCAACCTAATTGCGACGGGTGAGGCCGTCCTGGTGGTGGACGAAGCGCTCAGGCGGATTGCCAATGCCGTCATTGATGTTGGGGGGGTGCTCTTCATCACGGCCGACCATGGCAACGCCGAGTCCGTGGTGACGCTCGAGCGCGGGGATCGGGAAACTCTGCACACCCTGAATCCAGTCCCCTTCCTCTACGTGGCCGCGGATGCCAAGAAAGATGAGCGTCTGGCTGGCCACCCCATCCGCGCCAATCTCCTCGGTCAAATTGTCCAGTCCAAGCACACGCTGGCTGACGTCGCCCCAACCGTCCTCGAGATCTTTGGCGTTCCCAAACCCAGCGACATGACCGGCTCCTCGCTCTTCCCGAACCTTGAGTAGCCGATGACGGTCCGCGACCGAGCCACCGAGATTGTGCGCACACTCCAGAGCGCTGGCTACGAGACCTACTGGGTTGGCGGATCGGTTCGGGATCTCCTCTTGGGTGGTCAGCCGAATGACTATGACATTGTCACCAGCGCACCACCCGAGGATGTCCAGCGACTCTTCCCAGACCACTTTCTGGCTGGTAAGGCCTTTGGTGTGGTCACGGCTACTTTTCCTGAGGGACTGTTTGAGATTGCGACCTTCCGGCGGGAGGCCAACTACACTGATCGGAGACGCCCGGATACGGTGGCCTGGGCCGACGCCAAGGCCGATGTTCTCCGCCGGGACTTTACGGTCAATGGCCTCCTCTACGATCCACTCACGGAAACGGTCATCGATCACGTTGACGGTCAACGTGATCTGCGACTCCGACTCATCCGGTTCATCGGTGACCCGGAGCAGCGGGTTCTCGAAGATCCCTTGAGGTTGCTCCGTGCCATTCGACTCAAGTGCCAGCTCGATTTCCAGTACGACAAGCCCACCTACGAAGCCCTCAGACGCCAGGCTCCGGAGATTCGCCACGTGGCTGCCGAACGGGTCAGAGACGAGCTCGCCAGGATGTGGGCTGGACCACGCCGCGCCAGCGCCCTCCACGATCTGGACCAGGTCGGCCTCTTGCAGGCGATCCTGCCTGAGGTTGACAATCTCAAGGGAACGCCGCAACCGTACGAGTTTCACCGGGAGGGTGACGTGTTTGAGCACACCAGCCAGGCGGTGGCCGCGTTGCCGAGCGATGCGCCGAGTTTCTTGGTCTGGGCGACTCTGCTCCACGATGTGGCGAAGCCGGCCACGCTCACCTACCCGAGTGGGAGCCAGGGTCGGATTAGTAGCCGGAGTCACTCGGATACCTCAGCGGTCATGGCCGGTGCCATTCTTCGTCGGCTGCGCGCACCCAAGGCAGAGATTGAGACCGTTGCGTGGCTGATCGGACACCACATGCGCTTGGCCGACATCGAGCACATGCGACCAGCCCGTCAGGAAGCCTATGTCCTCGATCCGCGCTTCCCTTGGCTCCTGGAGCTCCTGCGAGCCGATGCCACGGGGACTACCCCTACCGATCTCTCGCTCTACGCCCACGACCTCAAGCTCTATGAACGGCTGAAGGCCAATCACGAGCGCCAGGTGCGAGAACGACCACCGCTCCTCCTCAATGGTCACGATCTCCAGACAGAGCTCGGTCTCGAGCCTGGTCCCAAGATCGGCGAGCTGCTCGAGCAGGTGCGCGATGCCCAGCTACATGGGCAGGTCAAGACCAAGACCGAGGCCCTGAAGTTTGTCCGCGGGTTGCTCTAGCGTGTTGCTCTAGCGTCGAAAAGCCGTGTTTGTTCAGATATACTAGACTCGACTTTGGTGGAAGGAGCAGACGTGGATCTCAACAAGTTCACCGTGAAAACGCAGGAGGCGCTCTTCCAGGCTCAAAACCTGGCCCTTGAGCGACAACAGCAGCAAGTCGATGTGGGGCACGTCACCCTGGCGCTCCTGGAGCAGGCCGATGGGATCGTCAAGCCGCTCCTTGAGCGGATGCGCGTCAGCGAGCAGCTCCTCAGATCAAGAATCAATCAGCTCCTCGATCTCATGCCCCGGACCGTTTCTCCCACAGGTCAGTTTGGTCAGGTCTACATTTCCGAGTCGCTCCGCCGCGTCCTGGTGCAAGCCGGCAAGGAAGCCGAGGGCCTCAAAGACGAGTTCATCAGCACGGAGCATGTCCTCCTCTCGCTACTGGAGGTGAATACTCCCGTCAAGCAAATCCTCAACGCCCTGGGTGTCCACCGAGAAGAAACGCTCAAGGCGCTCGCCGATGTCCGGGGCAGTCAGCGGGTGACCGATCAGACGCCCGAGAACAAGTACCAGGTCCTGGAGAAGTACACCATTGATCTCACCGAGGACGCCCGGGCCGGCAAACTTGATCCCGTCATCGGGCGGGATGAGGAGATCCGTCGTGTCATGCAGGTCTTGTCGCGGCGAACCAAGAACAATCCCGTTCTGATCGGAGAACCAGGCGTGGGCAAGACGGCGGTTGTGGAGGGCCTGGCGCAACGGATCGTGGCCGGGGATGTGCCTGAGTCGATTGCCAACAAGCGGCTCCTGGCCCTGGATCTTGGCTCGCTGATTGCCGGCACCAAGTTTCGGGGTGAGTTTGAGGATCGCCTCAAAGCCATCCTCAAGGAGATCGATCAGTCGGCCGGACAGGTGATCCTCTTCATCGATGAGCTTCACACGATTGTTGGCGCTGGTGCAACCGATGGGGCGATGGATGCGGCCAATCTCTTGAAGCCGGCCTTGGCGCGCGGCAAGCTCCACGCCATTGGCGCAACCACGCTCAAGGAGTACCAACAGCACATTGAGAAAGACGCTGCCCTGGAGCGACGCTTCCAGCCGGTGACCGTGCCCGAGCCGAGCATGGAGGATACGATTGCGATTCTTCGCGGCATCAAGGAGAAGTACGAGGTGCACCATGGGGTCAAGA
>JACQIO010000018.1 GCA_016198415.1 Candidatus Berkelbacteria bacterium
CCGGCGGAGAAGCCCAGCGGATTAAGCTGGCCACAGAGCTGGCGGTCCGGGGACGAACGGACACGCTCTACATCCTTGACGAGCCAACAACCGGACTTCACAGTGAGGATATTGCGCAACTCCTCCGCGTCCTCAATCGACTGGTTGACCAAGGCAATACCGTGGTGGTGATTGAACACAATCTCGACGTCATCAAATCGGCCGACTGGGTGATTGACTTGGGTCCCGAGGGAGGACAGGGCGGTGGACGAATCATCGCGACCGGCACGCCAGAGGAGGTGGCCAAAGTCCCAACATCGTACACCGGCCACTTCCTCGCCCGAACCCTCTCCCACCATGCCCGGAACACCCGGGCATGAAGCGCGCGTACCAGCCAACCGAACTGGCCAGCCTCCCCCGTCAACCGGGCGTCTACTACTTTATCGACCGTGAGGGGAGTATCCTGTACATCGGCAAAGCCACCTCGCTCCGGATCCGAGTCTCTTCCTACTGGACCAGGCCGCTCGACGCCCGGCTCGCGAGAATGCTGCCCGCGATCACCGCAATCAAGGTCCAAACCACCGAGACCGCCCTCGAGGCGCTGATCCTTGAAGCCAACGAGATCCAGCGACTCAATCCCCCCGTCAACGTCCGAGGGAAGGACAACAAGACCTTTGCCCAAATTGCGCTCACCAGAGAGGACTATCCCCGCCTGCTCATCGTTCGCCCCACCCAGAAGCTGACGGTCCCGATCGATCGGACCTTTGGGCCGTACGTTTCAGCCGTGGCCGCCCGCCAGGCTCTCAAAACTCTCCGGGGTATCTTTAAGTTCAGCTGCGGCGCCCTCCCGAAGCGGTCGGCGAAGGGGGGCAAAGGCACCCCACACTCTGGACGACCGTGCCTCTACTACCAGCTCGGTCTCTGTCCAGGCGTCTGCATTGGCACGGTCAGTCCCACCGCCTACCGGGTGCAGCTCCGCAAGGTCATTCGCTTCCTGGAGGGCAAGAAGCAGCGCGTCATTGCCACGACGCGCCGGCAGATGGAACGAGCCTCCCAGCAAGCGAACTACGAAGCCGCTGCCCGGTATCGGGATGAGCTCTTTGCGCTGACCCACATTCGGGACACCGCCTTCATGACGGATGACTCAACTGAGTTCCTGGCCGGCTCCTTGCCGGCCCGGATCGAGGCGTACGACATTTCTAACCTGGGCGCTCAAGCCGCCGTCGCCAGCCTCGTAGTCCTCGACCACGGTCGGCCCAATCCTGCCGAGTACAAGCAGTTCCGCATCCGCACCGTCAGCACTCAGAACGATGTGGCGATGTTGCGCGAGGTGATCACCAGACGCCTCAAGCACTTCAGTGATTGGGGCCGGCCAGACTTCCTGCTCATTGACGGTGGCTTGGCCCAGCTCCGTGCCGTCGAGCGCGTCCTCAAGCTGGCTGATCAGTCGATCCCCGTCGCCAGCGTGGTCAAGGGCCCGCAACGGAAACTCGCCCGACTCGTGCTCGGTGACACCGCTCGGGAGTGGCTCAAAGCTCAGCGCCTCACCACCCAGATCTTCGAGCCAGTCGTCCGGCTGGCCCGCGATGAAGCCCACCGCTTTGCCATCAAGTACCACCGAGCGCTCCGCGCTCGGTGGGTGAGACGTGAAAGGTAAAACCGTTCACTAGTTTGCTGCTGGGTGGTAAGAGAGATCCTGGCGAACCGGGTGTTTTTCCGTGACGCGGTAGCCAAGGTAGCGCCCCGCCATTAAACGTGTCTGGGCATCGAGCGCCGGAATCGAGGAGAGGAGGATGTTGGAGATGGGCAGGAGAAATGGCGCGGTCAGCCACTCAAGGATGACGCTCCCTGTTGACTGGACCGCCCGTCGCTTGGGTCGTGGTGGTAAGAGGAGCATCGAGATCGTCAGCGTCACCCCCATGCCAATCAGGGCTGACGTCAGAATCCGGCCATAGAGCGGCGGGAAGGTAAACGCGATGACGGCAGTGCCGAGCTCCCCGCTGACCACAATCGGCAGCCAGCTGTACAGGGCCAAAATGAGTGACGTGGTCGCCCAGGAGAAGTGACCTTCAATGAGACGGGCCGCCTGAACCCACTTTTGGAACCGAGGCAGGCGGGGGTTGCGCCAGGTGTGGTGTAAGACGTAGGGAATGTCCGAGGCACCCCAGGCCCAGCGCCGTTTTTGGAGGTACTGTTCCCGGAACGTGTCCCAGTAGCCGTTCGGAGAGAGAACGGCATCCATGTAGACTGGTACACTCAAGGCGACCACGTCGTGCCGCCCGTTGAACCGGAAGTAGCTCCGCCAGTACTGGTGGCCATCTTCCACAATCGTACGCGTTGACCAGTACTCTGTCTGGACGAGTCCGGCAAAGCTCTGAGCGTGGGCAGAGAAGTTGCGTAACCGGTATGGTCGGGTCGACTCAATCAGCTGCCAGAAGGAACTCCCCAGGGAGACGGAGCGGATCGGCATTGGCACCTCCCAGATGTTGTTGAAAAACATCGGGATCGGCTGAAAGCTGGCATGGGCCGGATCGGGGTGATCTAGGTAGAGGTAGGTCAGCGCCGAGAAGTACTTTCTGTGAACCCGGTTGTCGGAATCGAGGGTGGTACAGATCACGCGGTCGTATGGGATCTGCTGGTCATCCAACCAGCTCCGGGCGTGTTGAGCCGCCCAGGTGATATTGGACCCTTTGCCAGCCAACTCGCCAGGGATGTTTTCTGGATGGACGGTGTGGATCAGGGCAGCAAAGGTCCGTCCAAAGGTCTGCTTGAGTAAGCGGGCCACCGCTTGGCCATTGGCCCGGAAGCGACGCTCCGTGGCCAAAACGACAATGATCCGATCATTCGGGTAGTCGGTATCGGCAATGGCCTGGACCGTTGACAGGGCAATGGAGGGATCCTCCTTGGACACGGCCACGATCGCCATGTGATAGATAGACTGGACACGATCGTAAGGGAAGTGAGTCAGAAGCTCACCCGCCCAGTCCCGCTTGATGTCTCGCCGGTATCGGATGTAGCCCACAATCAATCGGGCAGACATGAGGAGGGCACGCGAGAGCCAGAACAGGGCGTAGACGATCAGAACGTTGGCCGCCAAGATCGGCGAGGTCAGGCTGAGAACGAGGAGACCCAGGAGCGCACCCCAACTGAGAACGCCGGGCAGAACCTCGAGCCAACGTGGGTGGGCCCCGTCATGCAGGGTGTGGCTCACTGTAGTCTACCCTGGTTGGCCATGACGAGCAGAATGAAGAGCGACAGCTGCGTGAACACGGTTGCCCCTCCCAGAATGAAGCCAATGCGATCATCGTAGCGGGCCGTGGTCAGGACGACAATCAGATTCCCCAGCAGGATCCCGCTCCCAATCAAGAGGGCAACGACGTTGAACTGGACGTGTGTCTGGCGATACCACCAGAGCCCACCATGGAGAAGCCCGGCGGTCAGAAAGAGCGAACCGGTCAGCCAGGAGTAGGGTCGCCAGGGCGCGGGAGTAAGTGGTGTCATAAGATGGAGCCGACGGGCGGATTTGAACCGCCGACCTTTGCTTTACGAAAGCACTGCTCTACCACTGAGCTACGTCGGCACGCCCTGGCTACGCCAGGGAAGCACCAAGTTCCAAATCACAAGTACCAAACATGTTTGGAAATTGAGATTTGAGAATTGGTACTTCCGCACTCTGTGCGGTAGCAGTGTATCGACTGGCGGCCGCCTTGACAACCGACCCTGACTATGGTACAGTCTCTCGTTCACAAATTGGAGCTCAGGTATGACTAGCGGCGACGGGTGTTCCCCTCCTCACCTGTCGCCACTAGTCCCACCTGCAGTGCAGGAACGGGAAGCACCCGATACCTTCAACCTTCTCAATGAGACCTTCCAGGTCTTGGTGTCCAGAAGCACCGAGAGCTCGCGGTCCACGATTCGTCGTGGCCCGAGTCACTTCTGGAAGGTTTCTGCGTGTTTCCCCGGGCGCTCTCTTCCAACCCAACGTGGCTCCGCAACTGTCATCCTGAGCGCCCTGGCTCGAGCCAGGGAGTCGAAGGATCTGTTGCCAGGACATCCGCGAGCATGCGACTGCCCTGTACCACAGTGGAGCAACTGACCGCTGTTTGGCTGAGGACCAGGAATTCGTCCTGGACCGCGAAACCAGCACTGTCAGGTGAAGGTGAGCTTCGCAGAAGCGAACCCGCCAATAAGGCAGGTGAGTCAATGCTCTGGTAAGAGTTTCTGCCAGCTCATTCTTTGCAGGAAGCTGCCCCGACTCCGCGTCGGGTGCAGCGATGTGGTCTACTCCGGAGGGGTAGCGCAACGCTTACAACAGTGCGTTCGCCTACGTTCCTCCACTGGACGTAGGCCACGTCGCTGCGAATGCAGCCGCTCATCGTACCTGGTCGTGTGGCGATGGAAATACTCCATCGTCTTCGACCCGGTAGGAAAGGAGGCGACAAAACCATGGACAGCAAGTCCCTGAAACTTCTGGACGAGGAGCAGGGCGGGGCCCAGGCGGCCCATGCCCTCAGCATCCTCGCCCGAGCAGAAGAGGACGAGCGCTGGCACCGCTCGTTCCAGGGCGAGGGGGAGGGGTCCCCTTACCGGTACGCTGCAGCGTACCGGTACGACTGGCTCTGCGACGGCTTCTAGCCAGCCGTGCAACCGGCAGTCCCCCCCGGAATTGAGGAACATCCCGGCCCCGACGGGCAACTGGAACTCGGGGAAATAACCGCCGACCCCCACCTTCGCCCTATCAGGGGTTTTGGGAGCGGCAGGGCGCCTTGCCCCGTCAGGGGATTCGGCAGCGCCCAAGAAGTCCGGTCTCGTACCGGACCTTCCCTCGGCATCCAATCCACGATTGGAAATCGAGGTGAAGATGTCGAACCTCCTAATCGTAAGGATCGATGGGGCTGACAACTTGTCAGTCTCTCGATCTTTATGAGGAGGTACAACCATGGGGAACTACCAGTTCTCCCCGACCCTCGCCGCGCAGCTCAAGCTCGCGGTGGCCAGGATGAAGCGCGGCCAAGGGGCCGTGCTTCTTCTCGAGGGCGAGCCGGGCGGAGGCAAGACGTCCTTCGCCCGCGCACTGGCTGAGTCCCTGGGTGGCCGCTGCTTCTACTACAGCGGCTGCCCCGACAAGGAGAGAGACCTCCTGTACGCCATCGACGTGCAGGGGGTGCTAGAGCGGACGCACGGCTGGGAAGCCGGGCCGGCCTGGGAGGCGTTCGAAGCGACCAAGCGCGGGGAGTACAGCGTGCTCCTCGTCGACGAGGTCGACAAGACGCACCCGGGGTTTGACGCGTTCCTCTTGCGCTTGCTGCAAGAGTTCGCGTTCCGCGCCCCAGGGGGCACGGAGATCACCGCCGACGCGGGCAAGCTGGCGGTGGTCCTGACCTCCAACGGCCGGCGGGTGCTGCGTCCGGAGCTCCGGCGCCGGTGCAAGCGGGTGCAAGTCCCGCTGCCCACGGGCGATCGCCTCCGGGCGATCATCCGGCAGCTGGCCGCCTTCCCCGTCCCGGCGGGTCTCCTCGAGCTGGTCATCCGGCTTGGGGAGGCGATCCGCCAGGCCAACAAGGATGAGGCCCCGGCTCCCCAAGAGCTGGCGGGCCTCACCGACGACTTGCTCACCCTGGCGGCCGAGGGTGAGGACAACCAAACGGTCTGGCGCGCGGTCGCCAGCGGCTGGCTCGTCAAGAGTGGCGAGCCAGCCCTGGTCGACAAGGTGGCGCGCTTCAACTGGGCCGCGGCGCTCCAAACGGAGTGCTCGCGCCCGGTGGAAGAGTCCGCCTGCGCCTGACCCAACAACGTACCCTCTCCGGTGCTTCGGCGCCGGGGAGGGACACTTCCCTCGCACCTTGACGCGATCAAGGATCGAGGTGAGGTGCGAAATCTCGGGAAACGAGGTGAGTTGGATGCACGGCAAGTACGGGCAGTGGGGGTACGTGGGACGCTTGACCCTGGTGAGCCCGTGCGGTCAGCACCGGCTCACCATGCAGGTCCCCGGCCGCGTGCGCCAATGCGGAGATGAGGGCTGGGAGCTCATCCTCTCCGAGGAGTACTACGCAAGTTACCGGGGGCGACGAGACGCCGAGGCCGTTCTGGCAGCTGCCCAACGCTCGCAGCGGCGCTTCCGCCGCTTGCTGAGCAGGGGCTGGCAGCCACTCGGCGAGGAGGAGGCCTCTGCACCGGAGCCGCCTGAGGCCAAGGAAAACGCACGGGAGTCCGCTCCCAAGCAGACCTCCAAGGCGAAGAGCGATCGAAAGCAGAGCGGCCAGACGAAGCCGGGTGAACAGGCGTCTGGAAAGGATCAGGATTCACCCAACCCCTCCCAGCAGGGGGACGACGAGCAACGCCGACAGGCTGGGCAGTCGGCAGACCAGGAGAGCGGGCCCGCTGGTCAGCAGAATGGGTTGGGAACTGGTGAGTCTGGCAGCCAGATGACTGGGGCCAACACCGGAACCTCCGGTCCTGAGCAGGCGAGCGGCAACTCGAGTCAGGCCAGAGAGCGCGGCGGACGCGGCGGACGGCAACGCACACCAACGGGTGAGCGGCGCCGGACAGAGCAACGTCAACCGCGGGCTCCTGAGGTTCGGCGGTGTGCCCAACGGAGCGGCGGGGCAGTCTACTGCCCGCAGCCGTTCCGGGTCACCCCGGACATGGAGCGCTCAGCTGAGAAGTCAGCCAGGCTCCTGGCCGAGTTGGTGGGACGGTCCCAGCTGATACTGCGGCAGGGCACGACGGTGGACGTCGAGGCCCTGCTGATGGCACTCGAGCTGGGTGACAACCCCATCCCGCCACTGGAAGTCCCCCAGGAGCGACCGCAGTGCCGCATCCTGATCACGCCGGACTGCTCCGGATCGTGTCAGGGTTGGAGCGGCCTGAGCCGCGCCTGGGCCACCCACCTCTCCCGCCTCCCCGACGTGGAAGTCTCGTACTTCCAAAACTGCAACGGGGAGTTCTGGGACGCTCAGCTCTCCTCAGCCTGGCGGCAACGCCTGGCTGAGGTCGACTTCCTGATCTACCTGGGTGACGGGGACGGTCACTCCCTGTGCCACGCTTACGCGCGGACCGGCTGTACCATCCTGGCGCTAGACTGCCACTGCGCCAACGTGGCTAAGCCACGTCTGGAAGTCACCCCGGTAGGGAACGGGACCGTCTACTGGGTGGATCGGGTCAGCGCGAGCTGCCCTTCTACCTGGTACGACGCCATCGCGTGCTGTCTCGAGCGGTACGCGTAGAAAGGAGGTGACGACGTGACTCGAGCACGTCCCCCGCCCGGGTAGGGTGTAGAGTCACCGGCTGCCTGCCGCCACTTAGGTGATGAGGTGCAGGCAACGCAGCGTCGGGTCAGATCCGACTGTAGGTGACCACGAGCGGAGAGGCCGTGATGTCAGGATGAGAAAAGAGCACCATGTTTCCTGACTACGTCCTCCCGCCTCCTGACCTTTTCGTCCCAGAACCGGTAACGGTGCAAGACGGTTCACGAGGTGTCGCGCTAGCCACGTGACACTGAAACGAGACTTTGGCTGACCGTGAGCAACTCGGCGGAGACGAGCATCACCTCGTCGTCCACCCCAGGAAATTTACGGAAACTGGGTCCGAGTCGGACGGTTGTCCTGGATTGCAGGCTGCTGATGCGCCGCCCCAGGACACGGAAGGTGCGAGTCTCTATGCTCGCCGCACTTTCCCGGCTCCCCTCAGCCGTCCAAGCGGCGAGGGGCTCTCCGAGCCCGATCTCTCAGAGATCGTGCTCGGTGGAGCCATTCACCTCACTTCCAAGGTGGGATACCGTCGTGCACCTGAGGCCCCTTCGGTGGTAGGGCGGTATTCCAACAGGAGGTGAACAAAAGGATGGCGAAGCGCATTCTATGGGTGTCCCAGTACCCACTCCATCGGGTGCAGTTTGGGGCACTCCGGCGACTCTTCGGCGCTGACGTGCAGATCTGCCATGACATTCGGCAGTTCTGCTCGGCCGAGGAAATCGCGAGTATCTTCCGGCAGGGCGGGTACGACGATCTGGTCGCGGTTCTGCCGCTCTCGGTCGTTGAACGGCTGATCCAAGACGAGGGGGTTCGCCCCCTCTGGAGTCAGACCGAACCCGTCGATCCGGACCGGGCCGACTGGGTGACGAAGGGCCGAGGCTACCGGTTCAAGGGCTTCAAGCGAGTCGGGGAGCTCATCTTGGTGCTCGACGATCTCGGTCCCAAGGCCCAGCGCCGCCCAGACGACTAAGTACCCTACCCCGTTCTGGGCAACCAGGCGGGGTGGGGTACTTGACAAACCGCGCATACCGTGGTACAGTACCGCGTTGTCAGTTGGAATTGGTTACTATAGTCATTCACAACTTCGTTCGTCTGGGTGGTGCAGTCAGTGGGCTTGAAGCATCGAGCACAGTGACTGCGTCACCTGCGACGCAACACGTTTCGGGACGGTGGTGCTGTAGGGGACAAAGGGCTCGGGGATTGAAGCAGCCCTGTCCTAAAAAGAGGGAATGTAAATTTCCTCCCCCGACTCACCCACGCACCACCGTCCCAAGTTTGAAAGCAGGCCCCGCTGGGGATTGAATCGAGCCTGTGCTTGCTCACGGGACCTGCTTTTTCTTCGCACGGCGCTCCAGCCTTCTGGGGCGCCGTTTCCTATTCCAGAGAGTAGGAGGTGACGCCGGTGATTCCAGTGGTTTTGCGGATCACCCGCCACGGCACCGAGTCAGATCGTCTGGCAGCCTTCAAGGCAGTCTTCGGTCCGGAGGAGGTGACCGTAGTGTGCGAGGACGTGCGGTACAATGGCGACCCCGCCGGTGCCATACGGACCGTGATCGACCGGATCGAGCTCGATGGGGAGAGAAAAGTGGTTGCGATCGATCCGATCGCTCCCCTCGACCTCCTCCAAAAGATCGTCGACGGCCGAGATCGGCTCGGTGACGTCCTCATCCTGCGGGCCATGCACAAGCGCGATCCGGAAACGGGTCGCGTCGTCGTGACCGGAAGGGACCCCCAGGGGCGAGAGCTCTTGGCCTTCAGTCACTACGAGGTGCTAGAGCAGATCGTCATCAGGACGCGTCCGCTCTAGGCATTGCCGCAACCCGCCCAACCGCCCCGGCACGCCGCTCTTTTGCGATGCGTGACCGGGGCACATCCCTCGGCATCCAATCCACGATTGGAAATCGGGGTGATGTCGAACCAAGAAAGGATCAGATTAACTTATGCCCGTTGCTACTCGATCACGCAGCCTTCACGGAGGGCCTCGCGGACGATCGTGGGTTGCTGCGACAGGCGCTCGAACTCCTCGGGCGTGTAGGGGAGCGGCTCAAAGGGATTTCCTCGACCATACTCCCAGTACCGACTCATCCGGCGGATCCGATCAGGGAACGAGACGTCTTGAAAGGCGGGTGAGACGATAATCACGTCCCAGTCGCTGTCTTTGTCGGCCGTGCCCCGAGCTTGCGACCCAAACAGAATCACTTGCGTGACCGGAAGATCGCGTTCGAGCCGGCGTCGGAACTGGCGGACTGGATTTAGAGATTGGTCTTGACCCATTGGAGGACCTCGTCTGCGGCCTCAACAAGAGGCGCTGCTTGGGTATCGGTATAGAACTCAGCCGGCACGGTGGCGTCTGGCGTGGCATCCGGGTACCGACTCATTAGGTATACCGGTACGAGTCGTTCGATCGAATCGTTCAGGTGAGCAGGCAGTCCAAGTCCTCCAGCCAGCTCGGCGACGTCGTGGATCTTGGGAGCGAGTTGACCGGTTTGCTTGATGATGAGCGCTTTGAGTGCCTTCTCGGCGGCTTGCTGCGCAAAGAGAGCAGCGGCGTAGTACCGTTCCTCCTCGCGGTTGACGCGGGCGGTTTTGAGGTCTTCTTCAGCCTGTTTCAGCCACCGCTGAGATGGAGAACGATCCATGCCAGCACTCTACCGAGTTCCTTATGTATCCGCAACCGACTGTTCGAGTCGGGGCAGCGATCCGGTCTTGAGGAATCGAGACTGGATCGCTGCTGAGAAGCAGTTCCCTTCAATGGCCTGTCAGGCATCGGCACAGCGTAGTCGCCCTCGGGCGATGCAACTTGGCTGTGACCACAGGAAGGGAGGGCCCAGCAATGAGGGCCAGAAACAAATTCCGATTCGTCGCCAGCGCGCGACGGGGCGGCGCCGACCACTTCAAGGGTGTCGGCTACTTCAAATACGGGGACCCAGAAGCGTTGGCGTGGGCCGGGAGGCTGGCCGGAGAGGATGGAGAACCCGTCCTCACCCTCCAGTACCCAGATGGCAGGTCATGGGCCGACGTCGACCAGGAGTGGAAACTCCGGTCGATCCATGGGACCGGTAAGATCGTCCCCGGCCCCTACGACCCGGTTCCTGATCCGTGCCCGCTGGTCCGGAAGATCGGTCCACAAGTCAGGAGTCGGGGCTTCTCTGCCTCCCGCCACAACGTGCTCCCCCGCGACCTCGAGCAGGTCGGAACGGCATATATCTGCCGGTGTGGGGGACGGTGGGAGCCCTCGTTCTCCTGCTTCGTTCGGCACGTCGGCCGGTTCGAGCTGGAGGAAAGGGAAAGGGTGAAGGCGCGGGGCAAGGATCTGCTGGCGGAAATTATTCGCCTCGCGGGCGAGTCCGAGCCAAGATGGGAGAGCCAGCAAGGTACTACCTACTGGATCAAGGACAATCAAGGGGAGTGCTTTTTCTTCGCCCTGAGGCGAGGAGAGGTGTACCCCTTGGATGAGCTCGACGGCGCCATCGAGAAGGCCGTTGAGCTCGGCGACCTGGACGCCTGGCTGGCCTCCCTCCAGCCGGCGTAACCCCCGCCCCGACTCCGCCACCCGTCAGCTGGCGGACACCTCCCGGTCTACACCGGGACATGACTCAGTTCGAGTCTGAGAGGACGCTCCTACGAGCACATCTTCTCGGTTCCTGAGTCCACACACTCGTCCAGCTCCCTCTGTCGCAAGACATGGAGCTGGGCATCCCTCGGCATTCGTCTTTGACGATTTTCGAGGCGGTGCCGTGGATTACCGGACGTAGGATTGGAACTGGCTTGGAGGGGACGGCAAGGGAAGCGCCCCTCCGAAGAGACCTAGAGTAGGTGCCTGAGTTCAGTGAGGTCAACGCCCATCAAATGGATCTGCTTCAGAAGCGCAGCGCGAATGCCTTTGCCCAATGCCTTGGACCGAGGGACTGTCAGTGCACCTTGGTAGCTGGGATGGATAAGCTTAGTGTGGCTGCCTTTTCCTCCGGGCACAACTGAAAATCCGAGCGCCCGTAACGCTCGGATGAGGTCAGTCGATGCAAAGGCCGGCTAGCGCTCGCTCATGTCAGCGAGAGTTTGGCAGAGAGATCTGGCTCGAGACGGATTGGGGTAGCCGTTGGTAGCTCAAAGTGTGTGCGAACCGCGTCTTGCATGCTGCGAAGGGTTTCGTCGATCGTCTCACCAACAGTGAAACACCCCGCAGCATCCGGACTCTCAGCCCAGTACGTACCATCCTCTTCTTGATGAAGTCTGACGCGAATGATTTTTGGGATAGAACTCTTGCTCATACTGGGAGCATACCAAGCGATCCCTCCTAGGTTCAACCTGACGTCGGCAACGTTTCAGCGCTGATAGAAGAATCAGCAGCAGCGATCTGGTCTTGATGGATTCGAGACTGGATCGCTGCCCAGCGCAGCCCTTCGGTCCTACCTGGTCGTGAGGTGGTGGAGTCTTCCATCATCTTCGACCCGGTAGGAAAGGAGGTGGAGAAGATGAAGAGACTCAAGTACGCGGGGCGGCTGGGAGTGATCTGCATGATCACCGCGGCGGTGTTCGTCCTGGCCTTCCTGGGACTCGAGTTCCTGGTGATCGACCCGATGTTCGTGGTCGACTACCCCGAACTCCTGGACTGGGAAGCACTAGAGGCGAAGCACGCCTACCAGCGTGTCGTCACCGACGCGCTGGTCAACACGATGTTCGCCGGCGTCTTCATGACGCTCGGGCTCGTCATGTGGCGACTTGGCATCGCCTACGGCGAGCTGCGCGCCGGTAAGCCACTCACCCCGTAAGAACGGGAGGATGCCGGCTACACCGGTAAAATATTCTGGGTTTCAGTCCACATCGGTCGCAGTCTGCGACTCGGGACTCGCCCAGCCCCCGGTCAGAGACCGGGGTATCCCTCGGCATCCTTCGACCCACGAAGGAAATCGAGGCGATGCCAAGTCCAGGAGAGGAGAAAACACGCCGTGGCCATCACACTCAAGGCATGGCAACACCCAGCGGACTTCCCGACGGAGTTCGGGATCGTTCAGGCCGCCGCGGAGATCAAGGACGAGGAGTTCCCGGTGGAGCTCACTGTCATCTCTCGAGAAGGGAACGAGACCGGCCAGTCCGGGACGTTCACCACCCGTGACGAGGTGGAGGCGCTCTTCCGGGCGCTCGACGAGCACAACGCAGCTTGCAGAAGCTGGGAGATGGCGCTCAAGTGCGTCGTCTTCCGAGACGTCGAGAACGTCCGGACCTTCTGCCAGGCCATCCCCTACCCGGAGGAGCCAGACGAAGACTGGGAGGAGGACGACTGGGACGACTGAAGCGTCGTCCCACAAGGCCCTGTACGAGAACGACCCGCGTCGGACTCGCATGGGGACTTCCCAGAGTTTTCGAGCATTTCGAAAGCTCTGGAGGAGTCTGCCGATCCCTCACTTACGATACGGGATCGTAGGATGATAGCGCGCTAGTGCTGAGCCTGGAGCTTGGCGAGTTGAACTTCGGCCTGGGTGAGCCGCTTCTTGAGGAGAACAATGTCTCTCAGGGCAGCTTTGATGTCCTCGTCAGCGCGCACGTCCAATCGTTCAAGCTTGTCGCGGATGTCAGCAAGCTCATCACGAATGAGCTGCCGGTAATAGGCGCGCTCATCGGTGAACTGGGCCTTAAGCCACTTTTGCTGATCAGAGAACTGCTCCTTGACCCACGTTCGCTCTTGGACGAACTGGGCCTCAACCCAAGTCTGCTGTTGGGTGAATAGCTCTTTGAGCTCAGCTCGCTGTTCTTTGCTGAAGCCTGACATACCCGCAGTATAGCAAAGTGATGCATCACTTCCGGCCAAGGTCCGGATGGTGAGGTTCCGGGGAATCTCAGGTGTTCTTGGCGGCGATCATTCGACTTTGCTCATGATAGCGAGGGTGCTGCGCTGGATTGAGGATGTGACGGCGAGCGGTCTGCTCCAATCTCCGATTGGACAAGATCGCTGTTCTGCCGTCGATCCTCCTTCTGGCCGTGTACCAGACCGCCTTCCGGCGTTCGGTGCACGGTAAACTCCGGCGCGGCACCCTCTCTATCATTCCAAAATAGCACACCTCTTTCACCCCGCCATGGCGGGGTGTTCCCGGCGCGGCAAACGCGAGGAAGGTCGGCTCATGCGGGCGATGCAACGCCATGGTCCGCAGGAGAACGAAACGGAGGAAAAACCATCAGTACAGAGCAAGCGGCGCGCAAGCGTCACAGGATCGGGATCCCTGAGCTGCCCGCCGGGCAGTATCAGGTGATCGAATGCACCGACCACAGCCACCGCGGTGTCATCCGGCTGCAGCAAGGGGACTTCGCCGCGATGGTCCAGGCGATGGCCGAGATCGAGGCCGCTCATCCGGGCTGCGCGGCGTGGTCCTACCTCCCGCCCCAGGCCGAGGTCGAACCGGTCGACGACGAGCCGGTGCTGGACGAGGAGCAGCGCGAGGCGATCGAGGCCGCAGTGGCCGACTACGAGAATCTGGTCACCGCGGTCGTCGAGCAGTCCGACCTCGACAACCCCGAGGGTTTCTCGGACGGCGTCGCGAACTGGATGGGCCTCAGCGGACTGAGCGAAGGAGCCCGCTCCGACTACCGTCGCCGGGGCCAGTACGGCACGAGATTCAACATCGACGAGATCTACGAGTCGTGCGATGAGCGGATCCGGCACAGCCGGTTCCTCTTTGACGACGACGGCAACTACGAGATCGAGCTGGACCTCTACGACCCACAGGGGTTCCCCTACTACTTCGCCTGGTACGTGGTCCGGAGGGTCAAGTACCGGGGAACGGTCGACCAGTTCTGCGAGCACCTCAATGAGGCGCAGCAGGAGCGGCTCGAGGCCGCAGCTGCGCGACTTGACCCCATCATCGCTGCCCTCCGGGAGCGCGCCGAGCGCCACTTCCGCGAGGAAGAGGCACGCGAGACTGCCCTGCTGGGGCGCGGCGAGGCCGAGGACGACGACAACGACTGAGCGGTTGGCGGTGAGGACAGGGAGTCCCACCGCCGCCCATGACCAAGAAGGCCGGCACCCGTAGGTGCCGGCCTTCTTTAGTATCGTCCAAACAATCTAGTGAAGCTTGGCTAGAGCAGCCTCAACACGACTGACGCGCCGCTTCAGCTGTTCAATATCTGTGAACGCGACTCTATCATCCTGGTCAGTCCGCTCGCTGAGCCGGGTGAGCTGCTCGCGAATATCCCTCAGTTCATCCCTGATGAGTTGACGGTAGTAGGCTCGCTCCTCTGTAAACTGCGCCTTCAACCACTGGTTCTGGCTCGTGAATTGGGCCTCGATCTGTTTGTCCTGCTGGGCAAACTTGACATCGGAACGCTCAGCTTGCTCGGCAAAACGTCGATCGAGCTCGCCGATCAGACGAATATCTTGGGCCTCAAAGCGCTCGTCGAGGAGTTCTTGGAGCTGTTTGATCTGCGTTGGCGTGAAACCGTCGTTGGCCATTCGTGTTCCCTCCGTTTGCCCTACTCTATCACACGCTGGGGATTCTGGAGCGGGATACCGGAATCGGACCGGCACTTCCAGCTTGCCCGCCTTCGCGATCTAGGTGGAGCGAGTGAGGGGAATCGAACCCCCGTCTCAAGCTTGGGAAGCTTGCATTCTACCATTGAACTACACTCGCGTGTTGCGGCGGGTAAAGTCCTCTGGCGCCGGCCCGCCGATGAGGCGGGTACTGCCACTATACTCATCCCGCCTGACGGGTCCCGTCGTCAATTGTTACATGTCAATGGTCAAGTGTCACTCAGGCCCGGTGACGTTGCTTCTTGCGTTCGGCTAAGCGAAGGCGGGCGATGGCACGTTCCACGGCAGCGAGGGCCTCGGCGGTGTCGTGGGTGGTGGCGGCTTCTTCTTTGGCTCGACGGGCTCGGTCCAGGGCTTCTTGCGCACGCCGTTCGTCGACCTCCTCCTCTAGTTCTACCGCGTCCGTGAGTAATTTGACGACGTCATTGTCGACCTCGACAAATCCACCGTGGACCGCCATGTGACGCCGCTCGTCGCCAACGTGCAAGGTAATCTCTCCCGACTTGAGCGGAACAATCAGCGGCACGTGACCTGACAGGACCGTCAGTTCGCCAGTCGAGGAGGGCAACGTGATTCCATCGACGGTACCTTCGAAGACGGTTTTCTCAGGGGTGATGATCTGGAGTTTCATAGGGAATCTTTTCGTCTTACACCGCTGATACGCCGATTGTCGCAGATAACGCTGATGAACGGTGGTCTACGCGACGCTTGCGTCGCATCTAGATATCTGTGTGATCTGTGTGCCCCGACGTGACGTCGGGGCCTGTGTATCTGTGGTGTAAGACTTGAGACCTCTGTGGTGCAAGCTGCCACGCTACCCTGCCTTTCCGACTTCTTCGATCGTTCCCTTGAGGTAGAACGCCTGCTCAGGCTTGGCGTCGTGTTTACCATCCAAGATCTCGGCAAAGCCGCGGATCGTCTCGGCCAATGTGACGTACTTGCCCGCCTTGCCGGTGAACTGCTCAGCCACAAAGAACGGTTGGGAGAGGAAGCGCTGGATCTTGCGCGCTCGGGTGACGAGCACCTTGTCATCTTCACTGAGCTCATCGATGCCGAGAATGGCAATGATGTCTTGCAAGTCCTTGTACCGTTGCAACACCTTCTGGACGGCCCGCGCCACCCGGTAGTGCTCCTCACCGACCACGTTCGGGTCCAGAATCGTCGAGCTCGAGTCGAGCGGGTCAACGGCTGGGTAGATACCGAGCTCGGTCAGGGCACGATTCAAGACCACCGTTGAGTCGAGGTGCGCAAAGGTCGTCGCTGGCGCCGGGTCAGTCACGTCGTCGGCGGGGACGTAAACGGCCTGCACCGACGTGATTGAACCTTTCTTGGTTGACGTGATCCGCTCTTGAAGTCCGCCCATTTCCGTGGCCAAGTTGGGTTGATACCCCACGGCCGAGGGCATCCGGCCGAGTAAGGCCGAGACCTCAGAGCCCGCTTGGGTGAAGCGGAAGATGTTGTCGATGAAGAGGAGGACATCCTTGCCCTGCTCGTCCCGGAAGTACTCAGCCTGGGTGAGGCCGGTCAGCGCAACGCGAAGACGAGCCCCGGGCGGTTCGTTCATCTGACCAAAGACCAAGGCAGTCTTCTCGAGCACGCCCGAGTCTTTCATCTCGTGGTACAGGTCATTCCCTTCGCGTGTCCGTTCACCCACGCCCGCAAAGACCGAGTAGCCACCATGCTCAGCGGCGATGTTGCGGATCAGTTCTTGGATGATGACGGTCTTCCCAACACCGGCGCCACCAAAGAGGCCAACCTTGCCGCCCTTCACAAACGGTGCGATGAGGTCGATGACCTTGATGCCAGTCTCAAACACCTCAGACTGCGTAGTGAGCTCAGCAAAGTCCGGAGCTGACCGGTGGATCGGTAGACGTTTCACGTTCGTGACTTGTTCCTTGCCGTCGATAGGATCGCCAACCACGGAGAACATCCGGCCGAGCGTCGCATCGCCAACCGGGACGCTGATTGGCTGTCCGGTGGCAGTGAGTTCAGCCCCACGCTGGAGACCATCGGTTGAGCCCATGGCAACGGCCTTCACCTCGTTACCACCTAAGTGCTGCTGGACCTCAAAGACGAGGCGCTCGCCCCCTCTCTCGATTTCAAGCGCATCGTAGATCGCTGGCAGATCGCCCTCGAACTCGGCGGTGATGACAGGACCGATGATTTGCGTAATTTTTCCTTTACTTGCACTCATGTGCGCTCCTTCAATCCACGGTGATAATGATCAATTTCCAAGCACCAATTTCCAGACAAACTCCAATAATCAATGCTCAAATGGCTACCCGATTTGGACATTTTGGTTTTGAAATTGTCTGGAACTTGGAATTTGGTCATTGGTCATTCCAGCGCTACGCGCTGAGCGCATTCGCTCCTGCCGATACTTCAATAATTTGTCGCGTAATATTTGCCTGCCTGACGCTCTGGTAGGTGAGCGTGAGGTCATCGGCGATCTCTTTGGCATTGTCCGTGGCACTCTTCATGGCAACCATCCGGGCCGAGTGTTCCGAGGCGCTCGACTCGAGCATCATCTGGTAGAGCCGGAGGGGGACGATTCGACCAGCCAGCGAGTCGAGGACCGACTGCGGATCCGGCTCGACGACGAACTCAGCACGAACCGAAGTGTCCGCTTTGGCTGCTGACTCAGGCTGGATTGGAAGCAGCTGCTCGATGACCGGCTTCTGCGTGAGGGTTGAGATGAACTGGTTGTAGGCGACATCGACGCGTGCGTACGTTCCGTCGAGAAATCCTTGAATGAGGAGCGAGGCGATTGGCTCGGCATCGGCCGCACGTGGCGTGGAGTCAGAAGCTGGGAAGTCGGCGATGAGCTGGTTGGGTCGGAATCGGCGGAAGTAGGCCAAGCCCTTGCGACCGACGGTCACGAGATCGGCCCCCTCAGGTTGTTGTGAGACGATTCGGACGAGCTGCGAGTTGAAACTGCCAGCCAGCCCGCGGTTTGAGGTGAGGACGACAATTGCCCGCCGCCCTCCTTCACTCCCGGAGTGGCCACCGGCGAGTACACTCCGGGAGTGTTCCCGGACGTCACGTGAGGCAAAAAGTGGATGACTGGCGGAACTCCGACCGGAGAGATCACCAAGGATCGCCCAGGCTTCCTGCGCGTACGTGCGTGAAGCTGTGGCCGCCGCCGTGGCCTTGGCCATCTTGGAGGCCGCGACCATCTGCATGGCACGGGTGAGTTTCCCAGTAGACCTCACTGAGCGGATCTTCCGACGGAGTTCTTGAGTAGAGGGCATTGCTTGTTACCTGTCTTAATGACCAATTTCCAAGCACCAATTTCCAGACAACATCCAATGTCCAATTTCAAAATTGAATTGTTTTGAACATTGTCTGGTCATTGTGATTTGGTCATTGGTCATTTTTTGTCGACCCATCTCGTCCGCTTGAAGTCCTCGATCACCTTCTTCAGCTCCTCTTCGACCTCATCCAGCTTGGGGTTCTCGCCAAACTTCTCACGAACGTTCGGAAACTTACTACGGAAGTGTTCGAGCAACCCTTGTTCGAACTCCCCAATCCGCTCGACCGGAACATCGTCCAGATATCCATGATTGACGGCGTAGAAGCCAATCACCTGATCGGCCACGGCGAGCGGCTGGAACTGCGGCTGCTTGAGGAGCTCACTAACACGCTTGCCACGCTCGAGCTGCTGGCGGGTGGCCTCATCCAGATCCGAGCC
>JACQIO010000021.1 GCA_016198415.1 Candidatus Berkelbacteria bacterium
GGTTCGACTCCCTCACCACCCACCAGCCTGGGTAGCTCAGTGGTAGAGCAGAGGCCTGAAGAGCCTCGTGTCGGGAGTTCGATTCTCTCCCCAGGCACCATTCGCAAAAGCCTTGAACCTCAGCAGTATCCCTGCTACACTCCCGGACACATGACACCTGGATACCAGGTGATCTGATTGGAGTTTGACGATCTATGGCACAGGCCACACCCAGCACAATGGAACAGGTGGTCGAGGCACTCGGGGATGAGCTCATCCCCTTCCGGCGCGGCATTACGGTAGGGGGGACGGTTCAGTCAGTCTCAAAGGGACGGATCATTGTTGATCTCCGAGGCATTGCGCTTGGTCTCATTCCGGCCCGGGAGTTCTCCTCCCAGGCGCGCGAGCTCAAGGTGGGCGATGAACTCTCTGCCTACATCCTCCTCCAAGAGAATGATGACGGGTACGTCATCCTCTCTCTCCGCCGGGCCGATAAGGAGCGACACCTCAAGGCGCTCGAGGGTATTTACGCTGAGAAGAGCATGGTCAGCGTTCACGTCAAAGACACCAATCGGGGTGGTCTGATTGTGGAGTACGGCAACATCGAGGGATTCCTGCCCGTCTCCCAGTTGGCCACGCATCACCAACCGCGCGGTGGACGGGATCGGCTCCGGGACGGACTCAAGGATCTCGTCAGTCAAGATCTTCAGGTCAAGCTGATTACCTTTGACCCCAAAGAGAACAAAATCATCTTCTCTGAGAAAGCCGCCGGTGACGCCCTGGCTGAGGAGCGCGCCGGTGAACTCAAGATTGGGGAGGAGATCGAGGGCGCGGTCACTGGCGTGGTTGACTTTGGCATCTTTGTCAATATCGGCAACCTGGAGGGACTCGTGCACATCTCCGAGATTTCCTGGGATCGGGTTGAGAATCTGGAGCGGCTCTACAGCCTAGGAGACAAGGTTCGGGTTCAGGTCATTGCGATCGAGGGTGGCCGAGTCTCCCTGTCCGTCAAGCGACTGACGCCGGATCCATGGCAACAGGCCATCAAGCAGTTTAGTCCTGGTCAGACCGTCACCGGCACGATGGTTCGACTCTCGCCGTTTGGTGCTTTCATTGAGATTGCCAAGGATGTGGTCGGGCTCATGCACATCTCAGAGTTTGACATCAACACCCAGGAAGAGCTGGAGGAGAAGGTGAAGGTGGGTGATACCGATCAGTTCCAGATCCTCTCCATCGACACTGCGTCCCGGAAGGTTGGCCTCGCCTATCCGGATGACCGCCGACCCTCTACGGCCAAGAAGCTCGCTGAGGCTCATGCGCAGGAGCGGGCCACCGAGAAAGCGTGAACCGGAGTAAGGCCTATACGTCCTACGGACGTGAATCAGCCGACCACTTAGTCTACATACGTCCGTAGTGTGTATGCGTTGACAGCAACGCCGAGCTTGTGCTATATCACAGAGTACAGACGGCGAGGATGGCAGGGGGGCTTGACAGATCGGGCAGGGCGTGGTAGAGTCCTGTGTTCACAACGTGATGTATGGGTTTGACAAGCGGCGTCCGGCGTTCCCCTCCTCGCCGAACGCCACTTGTCCCACCCATCGCCCGCCAATCCGGCGGGCAGCATGGGACGGGTGTTCCTTCCCTTCCACCAACACCAGAGAGACCTGTTCAGGTACGTATCAGGAGTATGTACCTAGGAGAGCCGCTTTTGGGTGGTTCGCCTAGCTCCTGAGCAGGTTTTTGTTTGGCGCCGATGAGATCGGGTTGGTGGTTGGAAGTACCCAGGGAGTTCGTTTCTAACCAGATGTGGCTACCCCCGCACCAG
This sequence comes from Candidatus Berkelbacteria bacterium, assembly GCA_016198415.1. Taxonomy (GTDB): domain Bacteria; phylum Patescibacteriota; class UBA1384; order JACPKC01; family JACPKC01; genus JACQIO01. Next base: position 1,805 of record JACQIO010000021.1, read on the forward strand.
TCATCCGCGCTTGCGGATTCCGGTGCAGGGCGGGCAGCTGAACGAGTGCGTTCACTGCGCGTACCAGAGTGTAGCAACTGACGATGGTGTGGCGAGAAGCTCGGCACTCGGCTGAGCGGCGATACCAACAGTCGTCAGGTGTAGGTGAATTCGTGTGAGCGGTGCTCCGAGTGAGCACACCATGGCACTCCGTGGCTCGTTCGTTTTCATTCTACGCACGTCCGTGACCAATCTACGATTGGTTCCGGGCTCTGGGTGGCGACTCCTGATCCGTCGCCCCTCAAAGCCCGGCGTTCGACACCCGGTCTCAACCCCGAGGTCAGAATGCCGGCACATACAACCAGCCCCGGCGGCCTCACGGCTGCCGGGGCGCTGGTTCCCTCACTGATGCATCCATCGAGCATGGAGGTAGCGGTGAGGGCGACCCCCTCAGAGAGGGAGGCTAAGAGCATGCCGCTCATAGCCTGAGAGCTACGGATCGCGCTCGCCCCAGAGCGATCCCCCAGCGCTCCTCTGGGTACCGGCCGCACCGAACGGTGGGTCGGATAGGAGCAACCCCGGTCGCTTCGGCGATCCGCTGACGCGCGCGAAGTCGCGTCTGGGAAGGAGAGTGGGTGCGCATGGTCCGGCTGCCGCTCAAGGACCCTTAGGTACCTTGAGCGATTGCCATAACGGCGCACGAACGTCACGGGCGGAAGCTCGTGACGACATCTGAGGGGCAGAAGTAAAGGGCGGTTTCGATCGCCAATGGACAACCTACTACTCCTGCAACACGGAGCACAGATAGGAAGTCCCTGGCGGCACGACGCCATCAGAAGCCATATGGCCCCTCCCCGGCGCTCCTGAAGGGTGATCGACTGCACGGTCGAACACCCGGACGAGGGCAATGGGTCATACCAGGGTCTCAGCGATGCGCCGACAAGAGTCGGACGCTCCTGAGACCACTCCCTTGGCACTCATCCCTCGGATGAGGATCAAGGTGAGTGCCGTAGGATTCGCTCAAGCCCCAGACCACGGGAACGCGGTGAGCGACTCGCCTCAGGGTGAGAACTGGGAGCTCGAGGAGGGAAACCATGAGCATCCACACAAGGGCGGCCCGACAGTGGTCCACCCAACACTACTGCGGGCGGAACGTCCGCGGCACCAACCAGGTGCAGCGGCGGTACCGCCTCGTCGGCGCCCCGGCCGGCGTCACCATCGACCCGATGAGCGGTGAGGTCTCCGGTCAACTCCTCGGACAGGGCAAGGTGCCCGTGGTCCTGATCGAGCGGACCCCGTACGGGGAGAAGCGGATCCTGGGCTGGATCCGCAATGGCGGAGACTACGCCCAGCACCGGCCCAAGCAGGTCCGGGCCCCGAGGACGGCCCGCGTCGTCGTCTCCGCCAACGGCCGGCCGGTCAGGAGCAGGTAGAGCAGCGCCTGAGGTGTCCGCGTTCGCGCGGCGCCTCGGGCAACACCCTGGGAACTCATTGAGTCACTCAATGAGTTCTGAGAAGTGTTCGCTTGTTTGTAAGAGGAGGAGGGATCGAGTTGCGAAGCCATCCCTCCTCCTCTTACAACTCCTCCACCCTGCACGCTTCACCCACCAACGACTCTTCCTAAAGGAAACCTCCAACGAGACTTCGCTACGTCGGGCTCCTTTTGAGCGAGTCGTCGGTGGGTGGGGATGGAGTCCGCTTGAGGCGGACGCAATCGTTTGCCTGGGTCCTGCCCAGTGTCACCGCATTGGTGGTGCTGGAGAGTACCCAGAAGGGAGGGATGACAATCGGACACGAACTGGGACTCTTGATCGTGTTCGTCCTGTTGCTGGTGCTGAGGGATGCGTTCCTCAGCACGGCCAGCCGCAACGGAGACGAGCACAGTCAGTCTGCGGGGACTGGGAAACGCACCGGATGACGCACCCGCGCGAGGCGTCATCCACACCACCCCGCGAGGTCCTGGGGGTGCGCCTTGAGTGGCGCGCCCGGCAGGTCTTCGTAGCTGTGCTCGGCCTCACCTTTACCGGTGTGGCCGCAGTCAACATCTGGCTGGCCGGTGGCCGCCCGACGCTGAGCGTAGAATGGTGGCTCCTGGGAGCCGTCTTCGCGCTTATCATCGCGGCTCACCTGCCGCCCGACTGTCTCCACCATCCAGACCCGGAGCCGGGTCACGTCAGCACGCTCACGCGTGCGCTCCGCCGATACACATACTAAGCGGCGGAGGTCGGAAATACATAGGGAGGAACCAGTCTGCCCTGACTACGCAATGAAAGGACAGACTGGAGGATGGAAGACATGAACAAGATGGAAAGGGTCGGGCTGGCAGCCCAAGAGGCCTTCTGGACTGCCCGGCTCGACACCCTCGAGCGTCCGTTCCGCGCGGAACTGGATACCGAGGAGATGGTCACAACCGCCAGTCGCGCCCGCGGGAGTGCGCGACTGGTCCGAACCGGGTTCCGCATCGTGTCCCTGGAGGACTACGAAGCGGAGTACCTCGAGTTCGGGCTCGATCGGGAGGAACAGCTGACGTAGGTCCTGCGCAGACTACGCCAGCCGTTTCCTCACTCCTCTCCCCCGTTGCTCTCGCAGCCGCGAGTCAGTGACGGGGGAGAGGAACCCAACTTTCTCTAGGAAGAGACCCGCTTCGGAAGGGTGAGCTCAGGCCGTCAGGCCTTGGGCTCACCGCTCCTGCTTCCGGGGCGGATCTCTCCCTAGACTCTCGTGAAAGGAGGTGAGGGAGATGTTCCAGCCATGGCAGCGCCAGCGCTTGGTGCAGCGATGCATCAAGTGGTGGGTGCGCGGAGGCAGGCACACGGTGAACGCGATCGGCTTCGTGCTGATCCTCACCGCGAGTCTCGGCTCGCTCTGGATCCTCCTCGGCTAGAGGGGGTTCCGGAGCACAACCGGTCGGCCGGACTCGTTCCGGCCCTCCCCAGTGATCTCGATAAAGATCGAGATTCGTGGAGAGATCAAGAGAACCAAAAAAGAACGCCTGATCGGCGTTCTTTTTTGGTATCAAGACAAACTCTCACAAGGCGAGGTGGGGATGGGATCCGATTGCGGTGGCCCGGTTGCTTTCCCCAGGGCCGAGCGGTATGGTGATCTCTTGCGTTTTGGGAAGGAGTGCCATGCAGATCACGAGTCCCTCGTCATCCAGCTACACCCTGAAGGCCAAGTCCGCTGCCATCACGGTCAACGAGCACATTCAGATCAACGAGCACCCCCTGCCTGGGCCGGGTGAGTACGAGGTCAGCGAGGTCTTTGCCGAGGTGATGCCGGATCTGGCTCTCTTCCACGCCGATGGATTGGTTGTTGCCTCACTCCTGAACGGCAAGCGGACGGTCACGGCCGAGGAGGTGGAGCACCTGGAGGACGTCGACATTCTCTGCCTGGTGGCGGGGAGTGACTCGGCCGCTGATGTAGACGCCATTGACAAAGTCGTCAAGGACATCGAGCCGCGGGTGGTCGTGATTGCGGGAGGAGACCCAGCCAGCTACCAGAAGCTCGAGGGCCACGTCCCCGATGCCATGCCAGCTCTGAAGCTCACCAAGAGCGATCTCCCGGAGGAGTCACGCCGGGTCTACGTCTTAGCCTCGTAAATGACCATGCTGGATACGGTGATTCGCACGTTGCAAGCGGCCGATCGGGTCCTCGTCATCACGCACGAGCAGCCGGATGGCGATGCAATCGGCACCGCCTTGGCCTTGACCCACGTCCTGACGGCGCTCGGTAAGTCCGTCACGCCGGTCTGCGTGGATCCTGTTCCAATCCCGTTCCGCTTCCTGCCGGGGATCGAGCAGCTCAGGCACGACTGTCTGTTTGGAAACTTTGACCTAGTGGTGGTCGTGGACTGTGGCGATCTCCGGCGGACCGGGTTCCCGGATCGTCTCAAAAGCCTCAGTCAACTCGGCAAGACGATTGTCAACATTGATCACCACCAGCGGAACGATCTCCACAAAGTGGCCGAGCTCAACTATGTGGACTACGCTGCCTCGAGTGCGGCCGAGCTGGTCTACCCCCTTCTTCAAGGGCTCGGTGTGACGATGACCAGCCCGGTAGCGACCTGTCTCTTGACCGGTCTGTACAGTGACACTGGTGGTTTCAAGCACTCGAACACCTCGCCAACCGTCCTCCGGCAGGCGGCGGCGCTGGTGGCGGCGGGGGCCTCGCTCAGCACCATCAAGCAGCACATTGCCTGTTATCGGTCAGTGGCTTCCCTGAAGCTCTGGGGGGTCGCCTTGGCTCGAGCCCGCTTCCATGGCCCGCTCAAGTTGGTCTACTCAGTCATTACGCTTGAAGACTTTGGTGCCTGTCAGGCTACGCCGGATGACTTGGATGGCTGCGTCAATCTCCTCAACTGCACACCAGAGGCGAAGGCGACGCTCTTGGTGAGCGAACCGCTCTTAGGCCGCATCCGTGCCTCGCTCCGGACTGAGGATGACGGTGTGGATGTGGGGGCCCTGGCCCAGCTCTTTGGGGGTGGCGGTCTTCGGAAAGCCGCCGGCTTCTCCTTCCCCGGGCACGTCCGCCGGCGAGGTGCTCAGTGGCTGGTGGAGCTCGGCGGGACCACGGTCACCTTGCCGGCCTACCAGCCGGCCCGCGGGATCCTCCCAATTGCCCCGTTCCTCCCGATCAACTAGACTCGAGCGATCGGACCAGGCCGAGGTGGCGGAATGGAAGACGCGCAGGGCTTAAGCCCCTGTGGAGTTTCGACTCCGTGTGGGTTCGATCCCCACCCTCGGCACCAAGGTATTTATGCGCAAGTACCTGACGATCATCCAGGCCTTTTGGCAGCGGGCCCTCACCTATCGTTTCACCGTGCTTGCCTACCGCACCGGTGAGATGGGTGAGCTCCTGGTGCTGGTAGTCATGTGGACTGCTATCTTTGCCAATCAGCCGATCATCCAGGGCTTCACGCTCCAGGAAATGATCACTTACATTCTGGTGGGTAACCTATTTCAAGTGATTGTTCGCAACTTCCTGTCCAACGTGATCGCCCGGGATATCAAGGATGGACGCCTCTCCATGTTTCTCATCAAGCCGATGAGCTACATGAGCTACATCCTGGCTCAGGAAATCGGACGAATTTCCTTGGCTACCCTGATGTCGATTCTGTCTCAGCTCCTCATTATTGGACTGTTTACCAACGCGTTCCTCTGGAACTGGGATCCGGCCACTCTGATCGTCATCGCCGCGATGGTCTTCTTAGCCTTTGTCACCGAGCTCTTCCTTTCGTACCTGGTTGGCCTGATCGCCTTCTGGACCGACGAAGTTGATGGAATCTACGACGCGGTCTATCGAGTCAGGCGGTTCTTTGCCGGTGGCTACTTTCCCTTGAGCCTCCTTCCGCCACTGGCGGTCCAAGTCAGTTCGATCCTCCCGTTCGCCTACTCTTTCTTTGTCCCGGCTCAGCTCTACCTGGGGAAGATCGAGCTTGTGACGGGGCTGCAGGGCTTGCTCATCCAGCTCGGTTGGATCGTGGCGCTCTTTGGGTTCATCGCATTCGTTTGGGATCGGGGGCTGCGACGCTACGAAGGCGTAGGGATCTAGGTCATGGCTGCGGTGATCGAGGTGGTCAACCTCTCCAAGCGCTATCCGTTCTATCGCAAAGAGCCAGGTATCGCGGGGACGCTCCGAGCCTTGGTCTCGCGCCGGACGCAGTTTGCCAACGCGGTCCAAGACGTCAGCTTCTCTATCAATCAAGGCGAACTGGTTGGTTTTCTGGGTCCCAATGGGGCGGGCAAGACCACCACGCTCAAGATGCTCTCGGGAATTCTCCATCCGACCCACGGCGAGGTGCGCGTTTTGGATCACGTGCCAGTTCGGCGCGAGAAAGAGTACCTGCGACAGATTGCCTTAGTCATGGGACAGAAGAATCA
>JACQIO010000019.1 GCA_016198415.1 Candidatus Berkelbacteria bacterium
CCGCCACGCCGTCAACTTTGAAGGCAACTACCTCTTCCGGACGCTCTACGCGAGACCAAGTGACGAGCCGATTGCCTACCCACCGATGCCGCACGCGATCTTTTCCAGCCCTCAGGTAGGCAGCGTTGGGCCAACGGAGGAAGCGCTCATCGAGCGCGGGGTCGACTACGTTGTGGGGAAGAACAGCTACGCCGACAGCGCCATGGGCATGGCACTCCGCTCCGAGTTTGGCTTTGCCAAGCTCCTCTTTGAGCGCCGAAGTCGCAAGCTCCTGGCGGCCCACATTGTTGGAGATGATGCGGCCACACTAGTTCACCAGCTCATCTACGCCCTGACCTTTGACGCCACCCGCGAGAACTTGCTCGAGATGATCTACATCCACCCGGCCCTGCCAGAGGTGATCCGCAATGCCGCCATCAATGCCGACTTTTCCAAGCCCAGCCCACAAGGAGGACCAAGTGACTGGAGCCCAGTCAAAGCCCACACCACCTAAGCTGTCACCCGGTCCAACGATCCTCGTCATCTTTGGGGCGACCGGCGATCTCATGGCCAAAAAGATCGCTCCGGCGCTGGCCTACCTTGAGCAGGCGGGCGAACTGCCGGCGCAGTTCACCGTCGTCGGCGTCGGCCGACGAAACCTGACTGACGACGTCTTTCGCGAGCAGGTGCGGGAGTCGATTCATCACCGGGCCAGCTCGCCCACCAAGACACTCGGCGCGGACTTCTTTGAGCGATTCGTCTACCACCGTGGTGAGTTTGATGACGAGGCCACCTACGCGGCGCTGGCTGAGCGCCTCGGCCGGACCGATCGCACCTGGCGGGCGTGCGCCGACAAACTCTTCTACCTGGCCGTCCCGCCCGAGCTCGTGGAGGGCATCGTTGGGCACCTCCACGCCTCAGGTCTGACCGACGCCTGTGCCGATGAGACCGGTTGGACCCGTGTCATCCTCGAGAAGCCTTTTGGCCGGGACTTGGCCAGCAGCGAAGCCCTCGACCGACTCGTTGGGCAACTGTTCAAGGAAGAGCAGCTCTATCGGATCGACCACTACCTCGGCAAAGACGTTCTCCAAAACATCCTCAACTTCCGATTTGCCAACCGGCTCTTTGAATCGTCGTGGCAGGTCGAGGCCATTGAGCGAATTGAGATCCGACTCCTTGAGACACTCGGCGTCGAGGATCGTGGCCCGTTCTACGATGGAGTCGGGGCGCTCCGTGACGTGGGCCAGAACCACCTGCTGGAGATGCTCGCACTCGTCACCATGGACGCACCGCAATCACTGGCTGCGGCCGACATTCGGGCCGCCCGAGCCAAGCTGCTGGCCGACGTCCGGACACCCAACGATCGAGACGTCAAGACAGGGTCTGTGCGAGCCCAGTACGACCGATACCGGTCAATCGAGGGGGTGGCGCCGGAGTCCCAGACCGAGACGTACTTCAAGCTCCGGCTGGCGATTGAGAGCGACCGCTGGCGCGGGGTCAACGTTGAGCTTGAGGCGGGCAAGCGCCTCGGCAGCGTCGACAAGGCGGTCGTCGTGACCTTTCGTCACCCCGAGCCGTGTCTCTGCTTGGCAAATCAGCACGTCCGCAACTCGGTTGAGTTCCGGCTCGAGCCCGATCCGGCGATCATTGTCCACTTCTGGGCCAAGTCGGCGGGTCTGGGTAACCAGTTCGAGCCGAAGCAGCTGACGTTCTCACTGGCTGATGAACCAGGCAGAGTCCAGTACGTAGCTGAGTACGCCCAGTTGCTGCTCGACTGCATTGCCGGTGATCAGACGAGCTTTGTCGCCACCGAAGAGCTGCGTCAGATGTGGCGAATTGTCGACCCGTTCGTTGTGGGTTGGAGTAAGAACGCGACCCCGCTGCGTCGCTACCCGCCAGACAGCGACGAGATTCGGACGATCGCAACGAAGCAGCTTGAAGGGAGGAAGGAATGATGACGCTCGGTATGGTCGGCCTGGGCAAGATGGGCGGCAACCTGGCGCGCCAACTGACTGGGAAGGGCTTTCACGTTGTGGGCTACAATCGGACGGTCGAGAAGACCCTGGCACTAGCGGACGAGGGCATCGAGGCCGCTATGTCGCTCGAAGCACTGGCCGCCACGCTGCCAGCGCCACGGATCATCTGGATCATGCTGACGGCTGGCTCGGCGGTTGATGAGGCGATTGCGACGCTGCAGCCCCACCTTGAGCGTAACGACGTTATCATCGACGGCGGGAACTCCTTCTACAAAGACGCCGTCCGTCGCGCAGCGGCGCTCACCCACCATGGCATCCGGTTCGTTGACGTCGGCGTCTCGGGCGGTCCAGCTAGGGCACTGGCCGGGGCGTGCCTCATGGTTGGCGGCGATGAGGCGACGTTTCGACAGATTGAGCCAATCATTCGCGCCGTCTCCGTGCCTGACGGCTACGCGTTCTTTCCTGGCATCGGGACAGGCCACTTCGTCAAGATGGTTCACAACGGGATTGAGTACGGGATGATGCAGGCCATCGCCGAGGGGTTTGAAGTGATGAAGGCGAGTCACTTCAAACTCGATTTGACCAGCGTCGCGTCGGTCTATAACCACGGCAGCGTCATCGAGTCGCAGTTGGTTGGCTGGCTGAAGGATGGCTACGACCGGTTTGGTACCGATCTTGCCGACGTGAGCAGCACTGTCGCACACACTGGCGAGGGCGCCTGGACCGTGCAGACGGCTCGTGAACTGGGGGTACCGGTGCCGATCATTGAGGGAGCGCTCGCGTTCCGTAAACGGTCGGCAACTGAACCTCGGTACACGGGCAAGGTTCTCTCAGCCTTACGCGCCATCTTTGGCGGCCATGCGGTGTGGGAACGACCCGACTGAACTCAGGCTGTCTGTTTGACGAAGTTGCTCGCGTACCGTTTGGGGTCGATCTGCGCGACACGCTCACTCCTCGAGCGCCTTCCGTTTCTTGCTCGGTGGTAGGAAGTTTTGGCGACTGGAGACCTTGCGACCGCTCTCCAGCTCAAGTTTCTTCCGGGCGTCGCCCGCCACGGTGCCGCCTCGCTGGGCGACGCCTCGGTTCTCGCCGAATCCCTGAGCGTCCACGTTGCGGGCGATTTCAGTCGTGGCGGCCTCGCCAAGCATCGTGAAAATCAACTCCAAGTCGCTCATGTGATCCCGCAGGTTATGCTTCTGTTTGAGCTGTTTGAACTTTTTGTACTGACTTGGCGTCATCCCAAACGTTGCCTTGGCAATCTCGGCGGTGAGGATGCTGTACTCCTGACCTTCTTTGACGCCGCGCTCGTGCCATTCTTTCGTCAGCTCCTCACGCACGGCGATGCCCCGGACCCGCTTGTCGATCCAATCCTTCGGACGACCTTTTGCTTCATAGAGCGCCCGCATCCGCTTCATGGCCAGTTCGGGATCGTTGATCTCTTGAATACGCTCGTAGCCCACTTGGGCGAGCCAGCGCTTGAACGGCTCGGCCTTCGGCGAGGGGATGGACTGGATGACGCGGAGCATCGTCGTGGTGTTTGCACAGTCGGTTGCTCGCAACTTGCCATCGGGTGCACGTAGCTTGAACTGTCCGATTTTGTCGGACAGTTCAGCACCTTCTTCCTGCAACTTGCGCTTGAGGTCGGACCAGTACTTCCGTGGACGGGCGTTGGCTGTTAGTACCTCGATCACGTCAATGACCGAGAACCACCACTCGCTTTTATGCCACGTCTTTCGGACTTCTTTGCCTTCAAACAGGGCGATGTTAGTTTCTGCCATGCTTCGCCTCCAAACCTTGACTACCAACAGTATACAGACCTCCTTGCCCGTCTTCACAGCCACTGTGTGGCTGCCCCAGGTTTGCTAGGGGTGCTCTCAGTCCTACGCACTATGTTCGGCGGCCATGCGGCGAGGGAACGGCCCGACTGAACTCAGGGTGTCTGTTGCCGGTGCGAGCGAGGTGGCTGTACGAAACTGCTCGAACTCACTTCCAGCGCAACCCCGCGTAATTTACGACCACCTACTCCCGAGAATGCTGCGGCAGCATGGCTGCCGCAAGCGCGTCACGCGCTTTCGTGGGCCGCAGGGAGGGGTGTGGGGCAGGAATGCGGGCCGGCGGGTGTGGGCACGGGGAACCTAGGCGCGCGGAGTATAGAGGACGGAAGAAAATCGGGTACAATACAGCTATGCCAGAGACCAACGATTCGCCCTTGGATGAGGGCGACTTTCTGAAAGACAAGTACTGGGATAAAGATGAATTTCGCGTGGCGGCTGAAAAAACAGCCCGCCGCCGGCAGCGTGCCGACGAAGATAGAGCACTTCCCACCAAGCCCAGTGAACAAATCTCACTCTACCTCGCCCGGATCGAGCGAATTGTGAAGAAGTGGCCGACGACGTTTCGCGATCGCCTCTACCCCAAGCTCCTCAGCCGCCCCAAAGACATCACCGATGAGTATCTGAAGAATGTGCTCTTTGGTGAGTTCGTCGAACAGCAAGGTTATACCGCTAACCAACTCGCCCATCCCGAGCAGGGCCCAACCTTGAAAGCAACCCTCAGGCAACAGTTCGAACACCGGTACACCAACGACACCCCGCTTGGTGACTGGCGGGTACCTGACCAACTGCGCAGCGAGAGAGTCAGGATGGCAATCCGTGATCAGGAGACGAGCCTCAATCAGTGGTTTGACTACCTGACTGGCCCCCAAGCTGAACACTACCCAGCCGCCTTTCGCTACTGGGCAATGGCCGAGGCGGTCAAGCTTGGTCCCTACGACTACGGGCGCAAGTCCTTCAATCAACGTGAGTCAGGCACGGTGACTCGTTTCCCCGAACTCGACCAGCAGGCGCTGGCGCTTATCTTCGACGAGGTCGAAAAACACCGGACTGACCAACCATCTCTGCTCGAGCTGACCGACCCCCAAGCGCAGGAGTTCAAGAAGCGCCTGCAGACTGAAAATTTTGGCAAGCTCTACAGCTGGGCGCTCGAGTACGTCAACTCGCTCCGGCTGCCAGAGGAACGGTTGGCGATCACGAGCGGCCAGTGGCGGAAATTTGCCAAAGGCTCAGATCCGAAGGCCCTCGCCGCAGCCCTCCAGGGCTTCAACACCGGCTGGTGTATCGCCGGCGAAGGGACGGCCGCGAGCTACCTGGAAAAGTACGATGTCTGGACTTTCTTCTCAGACGACGAAGCCAATCAGTTGAAGATTCCACGGGCCACCATTGTCACCGATGGCCAGACGATCAGCGAGGTGCGAGGGATTATCAACCGCAAGGACGCCAAGCAGCACCTCGACAGCTACATCACGCCCGTTGTCGAAGCGAAGCTCGCTGAGTTGGCCGGCGGCGATGCGTGGCAAACGACGATGGCTGACATGCGCCACCTCGCAACCCTCAAGTTGAAGTCGCTTCGCGGCGAACTGCTCGACCGGGTGGATCTCATCTTCCTCTACGAGGTCGATCGTCCTATTCGGAGTTCTGGCTACGACCGCGATCCGCGCGTTGACGAGCTGCGGGGCGGGCGTGACCCTGAAGCCGACATGCTCACCGTCTTCGACTGCACGCCCGAGCAGATCGCCCATGCGCCTGAGGCAATCACCGCTGACACCAAAGCCTACGTTGGCCCGCTCGTTCAGACTGATGCAGATGGACGCATCGTCCCCATCTTCGATCTGCTTCAACGCTCCGTCATCGAGCACGTCTACACCCAGCCGTTTCCTGAAGGCCGGATTCAGCGCGAACGGCGGTCGTACGGCGGGCAGACCGGGGAGGAGCTCGTCGCGGAACTCGCCGAAGAACGAACACGACGAAAAACAACTGAGGGCCTCCGACCACTCACCTTCCCCGCGTGGGCCGAGTCGATGCACACCAATCCTCAATTCGAAGCGCTCCGTCAGAAAGAAGCAACAACGGACGACTTCGTTCGATTGACCGTCGGTGATCTCGGTCTCGACAACGTCACGTTTGACGAGATCAAGTCTCGAGCCCTTCAACTTGGACTTGAGCTGTGCCCATCGGATCTGGCTGCCCACATCATGATGGACTGGTCCGTGCGTGATGAGCCGCCCGGGACTTGGTTCTACGTGGCGTCAGAGCCCGTCCCCGATTCCGACGGCAAGCTGAACGTCTTCTGCTGCCACTCGCGCGAGGACGAGCTCAGGCTCAATGGCGACTACGCCGGGCCGTCGAGCAGGTGGGCTTCCTGGCGCCCATTCCTCTTCCGTCTGCCTGCCTCGCCTGCAGGCAGGTGAAGCGCCAGCGATTAGATTCGAAATGGTGGAGACCATGGTGGTCGAACGATCACTTGAGCCAACGCAAACGCGAGCGGTGTCGTGAGCGCCAGCTCGACGAGGGGTCCGTAGGCAGATCCGCCCAACGTGGCAACGCCCGGTCGGTAGGTCCAGAGGCCAGTGTTAGTGGCCACAAGCTCACTTGCCCAACCCCAGGCCAACCCCAGCAGGCCCACCAGCAGCAGGTCACGGCCCGTGGCCCGGGCCAGCCACGCCCAGTCGCGCTTCCAGAGAGCAAGAACGCCGTAGGCAATCCCGGCAAAGAGGGTGTCGCCGAGTGGCCCGAGGAGACAGAGTGTCCCACCCTGCCAGACCGGTGTGTAGCCCTCAAAGATTCCGAGCTGGAGATTCTCCCAGACGACGTTTACGCCAAACTGGATCACGAGCGCGGTGACAATCAGTCGATGGAACTGCACCATAGGGCCATCTCCTCTGCGGACAGGACGGGCATCGTTGCCTGATCTTCAGGGTATCACAGACAGGAATTTCGCACTTGAGAAGTGGAGGAGAACGTGAGAAAGTCCTATGAGTGAAGAACAAGGATGTGCGTGATGGATAAGTTCGTGCTCTGGATTGTGCTCGGGACGGTCGTGCTACTCGGCGGGCTGGTGTGGGTATCGAGTCAAGACCCCACTAAACAGCCGCCGGTTGGGCAGGAGATCGAGATCCTCGGCCGCGAGCACATTCCGCGTGGGTCCGAGCACCCGGCCTACAACTCAAACCCGCCCACCTCGGGCTGGCACGACGCCGAGGACGCGGCCGAGAAGATCTACGACGAGCCGATCCTGGACGAGCAGGCGATCCACTCACTCGAACACGGCCGCGTCTGGGTGACGTACCGGCCAGAGAGCGTCGACGAGGCCACGCGTGGCGAGTTCGAATCCGTCATTCGACCATTCCTGAGCAAAGCCCTCCTCTCACCTCGGCCGGCCAACGACCACGCGATCGCAGCCGTCTCCTGGGGTCGAATCCAGACCTGGGAGACGTGGAACGATCAAACCAAAACTGAACTCAAGCTCTTCCTCGAGCGCAACCGCGACCGCGGACCTGAACGAGTGCCGTAATCAGCTGTTAGGTCACTACCACGTGGCCTTGATTGGTGGCGGATAGGCGTAGCCACCGGGGAAGAAGACGGCAACGTTGATCTCGACCTGCTCGCCCGCGCTCACCGGCACGTCGGTGAGCGTCGCTGACGTCTCGTTCCAGGCGCTGACCTTGTTGATGATGGCTCGATCATTGCCGGGCGGATCGATGCTCGGTTTGTACCACATTGTATTGCTGATCCCCGTCGGAGCCTGCCAGCGAATCGTGATGTCGTTGCCAGTCCGTTCATACGTAATCCCCGTTGGTGGAGCGACAACCTCTGGGCTGTAGTTGAGGCTGGCCGTGTGCGCGACTGATTCGCCTTTGGAGTAGGTGAAGGTGTAGCTGCCGGCCACCGGCAGTCCACCGCCGGCTGGGCCATACAGTACCCAACGGCGCGTGATCTCGCCTGAGTAACTGTTGACGTTGAAGTCCTTGGCAAGGTCGTAGACCGTTCCGTTTGGCGCGGTCACCGTCACCCGGGTCAGATCCCACAGAAAACATTCTTGGAGTGTCGCGTAGTTGGAGCCGCAGTTGACCTTGTACTCATAGCTGGCGCCGTCGTAGCCGTTCTTCGTCCAGACCTCGGCGAAGATGTCGTCGGTCGGACTCTTCTCCTTGGGTGGCGGCGGGGTGGTCGCAGCGCCACTGCCAGCTGGTGCGCCCGGATCGCCCGTATCGTTGCTGGGCGACGAGGAGTCTGTCGATTGCGCTGGCTGACTCGACGACGTCGCAGTTTGGGCTGCCGCTGGCGTCTTCGTGGTAGTGGCTGGTGCGGGGGTCGATTCGACTGATTGCTCATCTGCCGGTGCGAGGACGTCGCGGAAACAGCCGTTCAAGATCTCTTCCTCAGCCGGTTCCATGACACGAGCCTTCGTCGCGATCTCCTGGAAGGCCACCTCGCCCAGTTGCGACTTGACGCAGTCCTGGACGCCGGCTGGTGCATTGAGGAGCGGCGGATTCTCGCCAGTCCCGGATAGAGACGTCGGCTCGACGGTTGCGACTGGTGTCGAACGATCAGCCAACAGTCGAGGCATCACCCAAACCGTCATCGCGATGCCGAGGATCACCACTCCGGCGATCACCCAGCGAACGACGGAGAACGACGGCAGCTGCATTCGTTCAGTCTACCGTATGCAGAGATCGTCGGTACGCTTCATCGCTCCGGTCTGTCTAGCCTTGGCCCCGCTCACATCGGCTACTTCTTTGCCCGGTCGCTCAGCGGCCCAGTTGACGGTTGCTGATGGTTGTCTGGATTGACTCGAACTCCTCAACCGTGAGGATCCGTTGCTCAACGGAGAGGTCGGCAATCGCGCCAAAGCCACAGCCGGTTGGATCGGGATTGTCGAGCGGTTGGTAGTCCAGACTGTAGACCGGCAGACCGGCCATGGCGGCGTGGTAATGATCGGCCGAACACTCGGAGGGATCGTCGTAGCCCCAGAACTGGTAGAGCGGGTACCGAGCGCCGTTGAGTACGAGGACCTTCATCGAGACATGGGTTTCATCGTAGTAGGTAGAGGGGGCGTAGGTCTTGGGCTGGACGGTCTTTATCGTGGTCGTCTCTGCCTCACCCGTCAGTTCATCGCCGATCGCTTGCTTGGTTGCCGCATCGATCGGCGTGCGTGGTTCTTCGACCACCGGTTGCTCGATCGGGGACTCCGCGATCGCCTTACGAATGTAGGTGACGCCAGCCCGGGCTTGGTAGCGGTAGTCAATGACCCGCGTGCCGTCGATCCGGTAGAGGTCGAGCAGTTCCGGACCAGGACTGAGCGGATCGTGGATCTCCAGATAGACGTCGCCATTCCCCATGCGGCGCGCCCCAACCGCCGTGACCATGTGGCCGCCAGTGCGGTGATACTGGCCCTCGGCATCGTACTGCCCGTACTCGAGTGAAACCTCTACGTCCTGGCCCTTCTGGAGCTCGGTGGCGATCTTGTCCATGATCTCCAGGTCAAACTGCGTCTCGCTCACCCAGTGCGTGACGAGCGGGAGATTATGGCGTTTGACGAAGGCGTCTTTCCCCGGGAAGAAGTTGAGGTCCGTCGTCACCCCGCTGGCGGCCTGCCACTTCATGTCCTCTTTGAGTTCGGCGATGACGGCCTGCACGTCGCCGGGCAGTTTGTCCTTGAAGTTGTACTTCTCGGCCAGCCACATCAGCGAGTTAGCCGTGGACGTGGGGACGCACTCGTTCTCGCGCTGGGTGACGTCTGGGACGCCGCCGTGGAAGACGTTGAACTCCTTCTTGACTTCTCCAGGCGCTCCGTCAGCGCCGTTGGTCGCGTCACTCGAGCTCGGTGGTCGATGTGGCGCTTCCGAGGTTGCCGCCTGGGCGAGCCCGACCGATCCGAAGCCGGTGTCGCCCTCCCCAGTGGGGTCGAGAACCATCCGGCGGCTGATCTCATCGGTTTCGATCGCGGTGACCGCTGTGGCGTGCGTCTCCAGGTTCTCGGACGTCTCGCCGGCCCACATGCTGAGCGGCTCTTCCGAGAGCGCAATCACCACCGGCAGCTGCGTGCGCATATCGGCACCCGGGTCGGGCAGGGCAAAGCCAAAGCTATTGCCTTCCCCGGTCACCACCCGAGCTGAGAAGTTTTGGACGACCCACTCTTCCTGCGTGACACCATCAGCTGTCTGATAGGCAGCGAACACGCCATCTTGGTTGAGGTCGACGACGACGTTGATGGTGTCGAAGTACGGATCGTCGGCTTGATAGGGGATTGAGAGGGTGGCGATAGGGAGCGGCTCGCCCTGGTACGTAGGTCGGACGATCGTCACGTTCGGGCCGATGTAGACACTCCCCTGGTCGGTGGCAACCCAGATGACGAGCGCGAGCACCACGAGACCCAGCCCGCCTCCCAGGACCCAGAGCCATTTCCACCGAGACGACCCTTGAGTTTCACCTGACTGGACCATTACACCCCCTCGTCTGCCCCCAGTATACCGTATTCGATTCATTGGCCGAGGCTCCAGTGACGAGATCGCTCGGCCCTGCTACGCTCTGGCCATGCAGCGCCATCCACGATCTGATCGCGCGTTCTGGATTGCCCTCCTCGTTATCGTGGGGTTGGCAGCCGTTCTCCGTCTGGTTGGGTTGAACGATCGGCTTCACGTGGGTGACGACCAAGCCCGTGATCTCCTGACCGTTAAGCGGTCGGTCGAGACGCTTCACCCGTTCGTGGTTGGTCCGGCTCAGGTGGCCAACGAAAGTGGCGTTGTCCTCGGTCCGTTCTACTACTACTTGATCACGCCAGCGGCGATCCTGGCCAACTACCACCCACTTGGTCCAGCCGTCCTCATCGCGCTGCTCTCGGTCTTGGCGGTTGCCGGCATCGGCTGGTTGGGTCGAGTCGCCTTTGATCCCACAACAGGCCTCCTGGCCGCCTTCCTCCTGGCGGTCTCTTCGCTGGCCGTCGAGTTTGGCCGGTTCGCCTGGAATCCCAATCCCCTCCCACTCGTGGTGGTTGGGATCGCCCTCGGCTTCTGGGCTTGGTCAGAGCGCCGGCCCTGGGGGTTTCCCACCACGATCCTCCTGACCGTGGTGGCCACCCAACTGCACAGCACCGGCTTTCTGCTTGTCCCGATCGTGCTCGTCAGCTCCCTCATTGTCCGACCACCGCGACCGAGCTGGCCGATGATGGGGTGGGTCATGCTGGGAGTTGGGCTCCTGCTCGCTCCCCTCCTCTACCACGAGGTCAAGCACGACTGGCCGAGTCTGTGGGGCTACCTGGGCCTTGAGGGTCAGCCAGGTGCAGCAACGAGCGCTTGGTGGTACCTGCGGCGCGCCTGGGACAACCTCGTGGCGTTCTTTTTGGCCGAACTGGTGGCGAGCCGATCATCCTGGGCCTTGACCGGTGCCGGCCTCGTCCTCTGCCTCGCTGGCTTGTGGCAGCTCCGTCAGTGGGCCATTGGCGTCCTCTTCATTACACTGCTCACGTTCGGCGGCCTCGCCTTGGCACTGTCTGGTCGCCTGCTCTTCCTTCACTACTTCCTTTTTCTCATCCCGGCAGTGATCATCGGCTTGGCGGTGGGACTACGTCAGCTGTCAGGCTGGCGGGGCGGCTGGGGACTCGTCCTTGTCTTCCTCATACTCTTCACGGTCGTACACGTTCAGGCGATGGCACCCACGTGGCAGGCGATTGGGCAGGCTGACTATCCCGCAACGGAGGCAACGAGCATCGTCTACCCAGACGTGGAGGCGGCTGCGGCCTGGATCCTGGCTGACGCCGGCGAGCGCTCGCCCGAGCTCCTCTTTGTCAAGCCAACGGCCAGCCACAACCAGGTGGCGTTCGACTTAGCCGTTGAGCGAGCCGATCGCGTGGTGCTCGAGTGGGACGGGATTCTCATTCCGGCTCAGCCGGCTGACGCCGATCGCCTCGGCGAGCTCATCAGAACCCTCTCGAGCACCGAGCCGGTCGGGAATCACCTTGATCCGCTCTACGTGATCGTTGAGCCGGCGGGAACACCACTCCCGCAGGCCTTCCAAGCCTTGCCGATCGATGTTGAAGCGCGCTTTGGACAGGTTAAGGTCCTCAAGGTCGGGGAGGAGTAGTCGTGGCGCGGTCACGGTCGCTCAAAGATCGAGTACTTGGCCAGTACCGGACGCAGTCGTTCCTGACCCGACTCTTCCTCTGGCTGCGTTGGCGCCTGACGTTCTTTGAGCGGCTCCTGGCCTGTGTTCCCCGCCAGGGCCTCGTGGTTGACATTGGCTGCGGCCACGGCCTCTGGCCGGTGGCGTTGGTCCTCGATGCGCCGGCTCGGGAGGTGGTGGGCTACGATCCGGATCGGCGGCGGATCGAGCAGGCAGAGCGCGTGGCAGCGCAGGTACCCCGAGTGCGGTTCACGAGCCACTGGGAGGATCTGGCCTCCCTCGGGCCTACTTCAGTCACGGTCGTTGATGTACTGATCCTCCTGCCACCTCGGGACAAAGAGCGGCTCCTGGGGTGGGCCAGTGATCACCTGGTGCCGGGTGGCACTCTGTTACTCAAAGTCAACGGGACGGAGCCGCGCCTCAAGCACTGGTTCTCGCTCATGGAGGAAAGGTTCATGACGAGTGTCGGACCAACGCACGCTACATCGGGTCTCCACAGCTGGCCGGTGGCAGAGTACGTGACGCTCTGCCAAGCATTGGGATTCGAGATCACGCGGGTTGAGCGACTTGACCGCTGGTACCACCCGCAGCCACATAGTCTTATTGTGGCCGAGAAGCCAGCGACGCCTGCCAGAGTGCGTCGTAGGTCGTGAGTGTCAGAACGTTGGTGGTCTCGAGCTCTTTCCAGGGGCAGGCCTCGAGCATTGGCAGTTGCGGGGCGCGCCATGGGAAACTCGGCCCGTCGGTCAGGTGCCAGATGCACTCGTAGGTTCCGGGTGGCAGGCAGCGGAATGTTCCAGCCAGCGTTGGTTGTGGCAGCCAGCGCGGGTCAATGAGGCCAGTCAGCATCGGCCGGTCCGACCAGCCCGTGCAACTGAGGCGACTGGTGGCGTGGGCAATCAGCCGGGCGCGGAGCGGGGCCAGCGGAGGGAGCATGAGCCGCTTGGCGAGGCGGACGGTTGGAATTGCCCGCTCATCGGCAATCGTCCGGACGGTCTCCCGGACCGGGTGATAGCAGTGGATGTGGTGGTGGCTATCGAGGTGTGGGGGGAGGTGCCCGAACCAGTCGGAGTACGTGGCAACCTGGGCTCGGAGCTCGCGCGCCATCTGATCAGCCCTGACCCCTCCGGTCCAGAGCTTGAGGAGGAAGCCGGTCAAACCGAGGAACTGGCCAGTTCGACTCACCAGTGAGGCAATGGTAGTCGGATCACTGATTGGCCGACCCTCGGTCAGGTTGAGGTGGAGGCCACGGGGGAGCGACGCCGGGATGGTTGGGTCTGTGACGATCGCCTGGCTCGACGGTGGGGTGACGATGACGCTCAACTCGGACAGGCCACCGGCCGTCACCGCCTGGTGGATGCCGGCGGTCACCTCCGGGTGGAGACCGAGATCATCAGCGTGTGAGATGAGCTGGAGCATAGGTCCCTCGTTTGAGCTGCTGCCAGATGATCAGGAGCTCACCAACACTCGTCCAGGCGGCCGGCAGCGCGGAGACCCGTGAGTCATCGGTGTTGGTCCAGGCAATCGGCAGCTCGCGGACGGCCAAGCCGAGTTCTCGGGCAATCACCAGGAGCTCGATGTCGAACGCCCACCGTGGGATCGTGAGGTAAGGCGCGATCGCCCGGGCCGCCTCAGCCCGGAGAAGCTTGAAGCCACACTGGGTATCGGCGTAGGGCAGGCCAAAGAGGTGCCGGACCAACCAGTTGCCGGTCCGCGAGACAATCGTTCGATCCCAGGACTGCCGGGCGGTGTCGAGTGAGGGCGCGAGGTACTTGGAGCTGATCACAATCGGGGCGTCCTTGAGCACGGGCAGAAAGCGGTCGAGTTCCCCCACGGGGAGTGAGCCATCGGCATCCAAGATGAGGACCCAGCTGCCGCGGGCAGCACTTAAGCCGGTCCGGACAGCTGCTCCCTTGCCACGATTGGTGGGATGCTGCAGTAGCGAGAGGCGAAACGGCAGTTGGCGAGTGGCGTGAACCACCTCGCTCGTTTCGTCGGTTGAACCGTCATCCACCACGATCACTTCCAGTGACCACGTTGGATGACGGTGGGCGTAGGCAGCAATCTCTTGGAGGGTCTTGGGGAGGCGGCCCGCCTCGTTGTAGGCGGGAATCACCAGCGAGCCGGCGGGCCGTCGTGGCTTGGACTGCATGGACCCATCCTACGCTGTTTGGAAGCGATCTCCAGACTGGCTGCTTGCGGGCCCTTCGCTCAGGGGGCATACTGGATCCATGAACGAACTCTTCCGCAGGGCCGCTGGCTGGACCTCAGCCGTGGCTGGCTCCCCGCTCGCGTTCCTGGCTGCCGTTGCCATCGTGATTGTCTGGTGGTGGAGCGGTCCCCGCTTCCACTACTCAGACACCTGGCAGCTCTTCATCAACACCGGCACGACCATTGGCACCTTCCTCATGGTCTTCCTCATCCAGAACACCCAGAATCGCGATGCCAAGGCGATCCAACTCAAGCTCGACGAGCTCATTCGCTCCACTAAGGGTGCTCGGGCCAGCTTTGTGAACATGGAAGAGCTTGGGGACGATGAGCTCAAGGCGCTGCAAGGGGAGTTTGAGACGCTCCGCAAGAAACACGCAAGTCAGATGCTCAACGCACTCCACGCCCACATTGTGGTCGAGCGCCACCGCCGTGGCCTCCTCGGCCCGCTCGATGACGCGGTCAAGGGCGCCTTGGCCGAGCTCGCAAAACTCGGCCAGGCCAAGAAGTAGCCGTTCGACCATACGCAGGGCTACCTAAGCCAAGGAGTCCCGCGCCAACTATGAGCGTCATCAATCGTTGCATCGATCGCTTCTTCCACTCCTACCCCCGTTCCTGTCTAGAACTTCTGTTTTTCCCAGAGCTCGTGGAAGCGACCGCGCCGCCGCATGAGGTGAGCAAAGTTGCCGTCATCGACAATCTGCCCGTCTTCGATGACCAGAATCCGGTCCATCTCGCGGATGGTGGTCAGCCGGTGGGCAATCACCACGGCCGTGACGGACTGGAAGACCTGGTGGAGCGAGTCTTGAATCTTCTCCTCGGACTCTATATCCAGATGTGAGGTCGCCTCGTCCAGCAAGAGGAGTTGGGGCTCCTTGAAGACGGCGCGGGCGATCCCCACCCGCTGCTTCTCCCCACCCGAGAGTTTGACGCCCTTCTCGCCCACGAGCGTGGTGTCCCCCTTGGGGAGTCGGGGCAGGAAGTCGGTGACGTGAGCCACCTCGAGCGCTTGGCGGAGGAGCTTGGTGTCACGGGCCCGACGCTGGTTCGCGATTGAGACGTTATCTCGGAGCGAGAAGTTGAAGATCTCCGTTTCCTGGAGGACGACGGCCGTTTGGGCCAGATACGAGCCTCGGGCAATTGAGCGCAGCGGCAGCCCGTCAACCAAGATCTCGCCGCTGTAGTCCTCGTGCTCATTGAGGAGCAGCTTGAAGAGGGTCGATTTGCCAGCCCCAGAGACGCCCACAATCCCCAGCCGCTCACCCCGCCTGATCGTGAAGGAGAGACGATTGAGGACGCGCTCGGCTCCGTAGCTGAACGAGAGATTCTTGACCTCGATCTGCTGCCAGTCGCGGGGGAACGATACCTTACCGGTCTCGTCCTCGATGGTGACCGGCTCCTTGAGGATGGCGACCATTCGGGCCACCGCGTAGCGCGCGAGCAAGAAGCGCTGACTCTGCTCTGCAATCTCGTTGACCGATCGCCAGAGGCGCCCAAAGTAGTCCCAGAAGATGACCAAGAGCCCAACCTCGTACTGACCCTTCAAGATGCCAGCCAGAATGTAGATGAGCAGTCCTAGTCGGAAGAGTTGCCCGCCACCATCCAAGATGGCCTGACGGCTCCGGAACCGAGTGATTCGTTCGGTGATGCGGACAAAGAGGATGCGCATCTCGTCGCGGATGCGGCCAAAGAGCGTGTCCGAGAAGCCCAGGGCCTTGACGGTCCGAATGTTGTTGATCGACTCGTAGATGAGGCCGCTGACGCCTTCGTCGCCTACATTGACAGCGTCTGCCGCCAGCACGGCCCGTCTAGCCAGCAGCACCGAAGCGACGTAGTAGCAGCCGGCGAACACGACGAGGGCGACGGAGATCCAAGTATCGATGGTGGCTAAGATGATGACGATGCCAACAAAGTTGACGGTCGCCTCAATGGCGTTATCGATCCACATGTCGAGCATGGTGTGGATGCCGTTGGCGCCCCGCTGGATGCGCTTGACCTTGTTGCCCGAGTTCTCGCGCTCGTGCCAGGCCAGATCAATCTTGAAGAGGTGCCCGACCGTCTCGAGCGTGGCATCCAGCTCAACGCGTTCGCCAATTCGGTAGGCGGCGTACTTGGCCAGCTGCCGACCAACGTAGTAGTAGACCGAGGCGACAATCCAGATCGTCATCAGGTTGACGATTGGTTGGTAGGAGTCCCCTGGCTGATAGGATCCCAGAAACGTGACGATGCTCCCGAGGGCGTAGGACGGGTAGAGCCAGATGACGTCGGTGCTGAGCCGCAGGAGGCTGGCCCAGAGGTACTGCCAGCGGTAGGGCTTAAGCCACCGCCAGATATCGAGCAACAGCTCGCGGTTAGAGTAGTCGATGGTCTTGGGAAGCGCGCTCATAGACCCAGTATACGCGTCTTCGCCTCGCGACCCGTACCGACCCGGGGTGGTGCTAACGACAGAACGACTCGCCGTGCGGTGGGTTTCCGCTCAGTGACCCGAAGAGTGCCTTGTATTGAGCGTACATCGTTGATGAGTAGTACCCCCATGGGCAGACCGCCGTGGTGGCGTTGTCGCTCCAGTTCCAAGCGGGGTCGCTCGCGTAGCGATTGGAGACCGTTGTGTTGTAGACCCCAAAGTCCCAAATGCCGTAGATGGTGCCGGTCGTCGTGGCAATCTGCTCGCCGGCGGCAAACGAGAGTGAGGTGGTCGGGGCGGTCGTGCGTGTGTCGGACTGCTTGATGGGGAAGGCGTCCTTGATGGACTGGATGGGGCCCGTGATGTGGTCAAACCGGAAGGTGACCTCGCAGCTGACACGGAATATGAGGAGGTACTCGCCACCCGGGTTGCCTTCTTGGTAGTAGGCGCCGCTGTCGAGCGTTGCTACGATTGGCGCGTAGACCGGGACACTGGTGAGCTGGGTATCAACGTACCCGTGCGGCTTGAGATCGGTTCCGGCCTTGGTTGGCGGCGGGATCACCTGACTGACTTTGGTCAGATCGGTGATGTGGTGGGTGAAGGTGGGTGAGGCGTTCGATTGGCAGGTCGGGGTCGAACTGGCGGGTGGACTGGTTTGTTCCTGACTATTCCCAGGGCTACTCGCTGGTGGCGAGGAACTCTCTCCACTTTCACTCCCGTGTTCCCCCGACGGCTCCTTGGCCTGATCGTTCGTAGCCTGCTCGGGGGCAGGTGTCTCGGCTGGGGTCGCTGCCGTTGGTTCTGATGACGTTGGTGCGTTGGTCTCGGATGCGACCGGCGTCTTCGCGTTCGTCGTGGTCGGGGTGAGGGTAGCTGCGACGTTCGCCGTCGTCTCCACGGTCGCAGCTGGCTCCGCAACCGATTCGACCGGCTGCTCGACTAATTCGAGCAGCTCCTCACCAAGGGTGCGATCGTTCCGAACCTCGCCAAACACCCCCGCCTGCGTCGCGACATACGCCGCCGTCCCGCCGGCCAGGACCAGCACCCCAGCTCCTCCTAGAATCCACCGACTTGGCAGGACCATGGAGACAGTATACCTCGTCGACCGACGGTCGCGACTCTCTCAACCCCACGATTTGCTACACTCAAGTCATGACTCGCTTTCGCTCAACCCGGCGCTACATCAAGGCGCTCACAATCGCGGCTGGGCTCGTCCTCATCTGGCGAGGTATGTGGTACGGCCTGGATTGGATCGATGGGTACCTGTTTGGTGGCAGCCACGCCCTGACGGCCATCGGCGGCATCATCCTCGGCGTCCTCCTCCTGGCCATTCCCGATGGTGATCTCAAGGAGCTCGAGAAACTCTAATCGAACCACTCGGTGGTGGCGATTGCCGGAACGTCTCTAAAAGACTACCGACACTGAGAGTCGGTAGTGGAGATGGCAGTGTGTCGGTTGGCTTGGAGCGCCAGCCTATGTGTGACGAGTCGCCCTCGTAGTTCGTCTTCACTATGATTGGCCACCCATTCTGGAAAGAAGACCGGCTGCGTTTGGGGATCATGCCACGTCGCGTAGGCGCTCTGCCACATCGCTGGCGAACTGCGCTGGAAGTTGATCGTCACCGGCAGCGTGAAGTACAGATACCGCTCCCGACTCCCCGCCGGCACATCCGGATGGACCTCGTGCTGGGCCAGCGTAGGAATCTGGCCAGCGGCAAAGAGCTCACGCAGTCGTTGAATCCGATCGAGGATGGTCACTGTCGCAGTCGCCATGTATCCATTCTACACCACGATCTGGTAGGCTTTGGCTATGAAGAAGCGTGCCGTCATTGTCCACTGTTGGGATGGGACGCCGGAGGGGGCGTGGTACCCGTGGCTCAAGGCTGAACTTGAGGCGCGAGGGTTTGAGGTCGCAGTCCCGGCCATGCCGGAGACGGAGACGCCCAAGATTGGGCCGTGGGTAGGGACACTTACCACGGTCGTGGGACAACCAGACGAGCAGACGTACCTCATTGGTCACAGCATCGGCTGCCAGACCGTCTTGCGCTACCTCGAATCGCTCCCGCCGGGTCAGAAGGTCGGCGGCGTGGTGTTGGTCGCCGGCTTCTTCACGCTCCAAGGGATCGATGAAGAAGGCGAGATGATTGTCCGGCCATGGCTTGAGACGCCGATCGATACTGACACGGTTCGTACGCACGCCGATCACATCGAGGCAATCTTCTCTGACAACGATCCCTGGGTGCCGGTTGCCAACGAGCGACTGTTCGTAGATCGTCTGGGTGCCACCACGCACATGTTTCACGGTCGTGGGCACTTCAGCCAGACTGACGACACGACCGAACTTCCCGAGGCGCTCGAAGCCGTACTGCATCTTGTCGAGCGCGAGCTGGCGAGGGAGTGAATCATGGAGAACCGCCACCATCCAGAGCGGAAGCTCGGCCACCTGCTCTCAATCCCCTTCATCTACTGGATTGCCGTCCCGGCGGTGTTCTGGGATCTCTCACTCGAGCTCTACCACCGAATTTGCTTTCCTCTGTATGGTCTCCCACTCATTGAGCGGCGCCGGTACATCAAGATCGATCGCCACCGTCTGGCCTACCTCTCGGGCTTGGAGCGTATCAATTGCGCCTACTGCGGCTACGTCAATGGGCTCTTGGCCTACTCAGTCCAGATTGTCGCCGAGACCGAACGGTACTGGTGCGCCATCCAGCACGCCAAGGACCCCAACTTCCGCCCACCGGCCCACCACACCGACTTTACCAAGTACGCTGATCAGCAAGCACTCGAGGCGCGCTACCCGGCCCAGAAACACACGCGGTCGTGATTTGTGTGCCGGACTTGCGAGTCGCTGCCAGGCGGATCAGAATAGGTCTATGCCGTTGCCAGTCAATGCCCAACCAATCCCGATCACCTATCGTGAGGTGCAGGATCACTGTGGGCCGGCGGTGGTCAGGGCGATCATCCGTTATCGTCTCGGTCGCGACGTGCCGGAGCTCGAGCTCGTTGAGCAGCTCAAACCAACCCCAGAAGAGGGAACGGCGCCGGATTCCATCATCCGCGTCCTCGGCCATGACTACGGTCTGCCAACGAGGCTGGTTGAGCGGGCTTCGCTCGAGGATCTTCGATCGGTCCTTGAGCGCGGCGCGAGTGCGATTCTCAATCTCCAAGCGTGGGCCGAGCCAACCACGGGCGAAGTCGCGTGGCAGGATCGCTGGGACGATGGTCACTACGTCGTCCTCGTTGGGCTCGACGAGACCCACCTCTACGTCATGGATCCTTCCATTGGTCACGCCTACGGCTACCTGCCGCTCAATGAGTTTGAAGTTCGTTGGCATGACCAGCGTCTGCTAGAGGACGGGACCGAACGTCGCTACCTGCAGTCTTTCTTCCAGATTACCGGAGGCAACCCTCAGGCCCTATCCACTCCTACCCAAGTCGTCGTTGCGATAGAGTGACACAGAAAGGATCTGTCATGCTCAAGGTTATCTACACCTTCTTTACCGGGCTCTTGCTCGCCACGTTCGTGGGAGTGGGAATCGCGGCGCTCTACCCAGCACCCCAGTACCCAGAGTACCCAGTTGCGCTTGAAGGCGTGGACGTCTGCCTGATTGAGACAACGGCCGGCAACCGACCGTGTCCTAAAGCTGAGGGGATGGCCGAGCCAACCGACGAGCAGAAGCAGATCAAGCGTGACTACGATGCAGCGGTCAAGCAGCACCAAGAAGATCAACAGCGCTACGCGCGTAACGTCTCGATTACCAGTTTTGCCTGTGCCCTGCTCTTTGCCGCGATCGGACTCCTCCTGGAGTCGCGGCTCAAACTGATCGCCGACGGCGTGCTCCTGGGTGGACTGTTCACGCTCGTGTACGGGATCGGCTGGGGTTTTGCCACCGAGGATAACGTCTATCGCTTCATGGTCGTCACGATCGGCCTCGTAGTCGTGCTCATTCTTGGGTATCTGAAATTTGTTGGGCCCGAGTCCAAGCGCTAGATCTTGCACGGTCGTTTGGTCAATCCGACGATGAAGAACGAGCGGCTGACCGCTCGTTCTTCAGGTAGGCATGGTCGGTTATGCGCGACCGAGGAGCTTACTCAACGGGAGGAACGATCGGTGCTTCCTCGTCCTCGCCATCCTCCTCGTCCTCGTCACCCTCAAGCTCCTCGTCCTCGTCGTCACCCGCTTCATCATCGTCGCTCCACGCTGGGCTCTTCACATCGTCCAGGTCGTCCATGATCGCTCCCTTCTGCCTAACTATTGTGCAGGCAACTCCAGTATACCGAGTGGAAAATCCTCGCTGTCAACCGCGGATCACGGTCCGGTATCCACAGTTGAGTGTTGGTTCGGTGGACTGGCTGGGCAGGCGGCTCAAGGCAGGGTATACTCGCCACGATTAGGGAGGGAACGTGCGCAGTCATGCCGTCATCGCGAACCTCATGGGCCTGGTAGCGGGTCTGAGTTGGCTGGCAGCCGTCGGCAGTCCAGTCCAGGCAGCCAGTCTGCAAGCAGAGTTTGGCATTATCGGTGCCATCTCCTCACTGTCAGAAGGCTCACGAGCCACCGGCGTCAACTTGACCACGGGAGCGGGCTTTGGCTGGGCGCGTGAGGAGGTGACGTACGCGACTGGCATCAACTACGCTCCGTACGACGATGCCTTCGCGCGTCTCCGAGCGGCGGGGGTGAAGCTGCTCGTCCTCCTGACGTACCCCGGCGAGGGAACGAGTCACGAGGACTGGAAGACCTACGTCACTGCCGTCGTCGACCGCTACGGCAGTCAAGTTGATGCCTGGGAGATCATGAACGAGGCCGATAACTACCTCTCGGCGAGTGACTACGTCACCTACCTGAGCGAGGCCCACGAGATTCTCAAAACCAAGGATGCGAGCGCCACGATTGTCTCGAGCGGGATCACCTCCCGGATTGAGGCGACCACCTACCTTGATGGCATTGCCGCCGCCGGGGGCTGGGGCAAGTTTGACGTCGTTGGTTTGCACGTCTACCACTCGGGCAATCCCGAGAAGGTCAACTTTGGTGGTGGCAACCTGACGGCCGAGTTCAACCGCATCGTGGGCGCCATCAGCCGGAACGGGGGTGGCAAGAAGATCTGGGTGACGGAGACCGGCTACCAGTCTGGGGCGGAGGGAGCCGCGAACCAGGCGAACTGGCTGGCCAGGAGCCTGATCATGGCGCGCTCAGTTGTGAGCGTGGAGAAGCTCTTCCTCTATCGGCTCTACGATGGCAGCGGCAGTTACGGCCTGGTCACCTCGAGTTTTCAAGAGAAGGAGGCCTACGCCCGAGTCAAAGAGGCAATCGCTGGGTTGGGCGGGGCTGGGACGGGGACGCGTCTCTTTCCAACCGAGAAGACCACGCTCGACGCCTTCACGACCGTCCCGGGTGGCTGGGGTCCTGAACGGAGCATCAACGCGGCCGTCTCCCTCTCAGGCGTGGAGGGCTACAGCGGCACGGGCATGAAGATTGCCTACTCGTTCTCAGCCGAGACCGCCTACGCCCTAGTAGAGAAGAGCGGGTTGAGCGCTGGCACACCGACGGCCTTTGCGGCCTGGGTGAATGGGGATGGGACGAGCAACGTCTGGAAGTTCCGCTTTGTGGATGCCAACAACGAGACCTTCCAGGTGGACCTGGGCAGCATTGCCGCGGGCTGGCAGTACCAGCAGTTCACGCTTGGCCAAGACTCGGCCATCACCAGCTGGGAGGGCAACGGTGTCATCGACTATCCCGTCAGCTTCAAGGCCGTCGTTGTGGATCGGCAGGGCGGGGCGGCTGAGGGGAGCGGGATTGTCGACGAGCTGGTCGCCATCTCGGGCGGAGCGGATCTCTATGCCTACCAGTTTGGCAACACCGTTGCCTTCTGGAAGGTGTTGGGGAGCGCTGAGGCCACCCTGTGTAAGCAGCGCCGAACCTTTGCCGAGGCACCAGCCTTTGACGGAGTGACGAGCTGTAATGACACGCCGGAGACGGCCGAGGAGGCCGGGGCAGCGGTTGACACCCCCAGTTCCAGTCCGGCGGCCGCTACCACCAAGACCACCACCAAAGCCACGCCAGCAGCTGCTCCAGTTGAGAAGGTGGCGGTCAGCGCTGAGCGGTCGAGCGTGCGCGTGGATGGCGAGGCGCTCGTTGCCGACGGTACGCAGACCTACCGGGTTGTCACCACGGTGGCCGATGCCAATCGCAACGTCCTCAAGGATCGGATCCCCCAGTTTGCCATCACCGGTGGCCAGAGCACACTCACGGAACCGGTCCTGGTGGGCAACGAGTGGATCGCTGAGGTGAGCGCCACGGAGAGCGGTGAGCGTCAGGTTGTCGTCAGCGCCGATGGGGTGGAGCTGGGGAGCGTCACGCTGACCTTTCTCCCCATCCCCATCGGCGTCGTCGAGGTTCGGGAGGCGGAACCAGTCCTGGCGCCGGTCACCACAGTGGTCGCGCCGGCCTCACTCCAGGATAAGCTGCTCGGTGGTTTTGGGCTCGTGGCCCTTGCGCTTGGTCTCTGGTGGTGGGCCCACCACCGCCGTCATCCCCAGGTCTAGGACTTGCGCTTTAGCGGGAAGCGTGGTTGCGTACAAGGGAAGTACTCTGGAGGGAGGAAGGATCGGTATGTCAGGACAGACCATTAAGCGGAGTCTCCCGCTCTGGGCGCTGGCCCTCGTGCTGGGACTCTGGTGGGGCGGATTCGAATCGCCCGCGGTGGCGCAGGCTTCCCACCGTCCAAGTATCAGCGAAGGGCTCAAGGGTCGCATTGAGGCAACGGTCTGCGAGTGGAATCGGAGACGGACCCGACTCAAGTGTGATCGAGGACCGGTCAGCGTGACGGTCATTGTCTCTCGGGCCGGGCAGGAGGTTGGCCGCTTGAGAAGCGATGCTCGGGGACGATACCTCCTCGCCCTCCCGGCGGGTCGCTACGATCTGACTGCGGAGAGTGACAACCTCCGGGTCTTCCCGAATCGGATCGTCGTGGAGCCCGATGAGGTGGAGCGCGTCAATCTGACCCTGAACGGCTCCCTCGAGCACGCTTTCTAGCGCCACTCGCTCACGAATGGAAGTGAGGAACTGATCCCTCTGTGTCTGGATGCTGCGCCTCCACGTCTGGATGCTTCGCCTCCACGTCTGGATCGGGCGGGCGGCGGGTGAAGAGGAGTGTCGCCAGGAACGTCGTCACGGGTACTGCCAGGACGATGGCGCTCGAGCCAGCTAGGGTTCGTAGGGCTTCTTCGACCACGAACTCACTGTTGAGCGTCACCCAGAACGGGACCGTCTGGGTGGTGGCCGCAATCAGGAACAGGGGCAGGCCAACGGCGGCGTAGGCGAGCGCCAACGTGTTGACGAGCGAGGCGACGTGTTCGCGGCCGACTGACATCCCCCGGGCAAAGAGGGCGCGCGCCGAGAGTGAGGGTTTGGCTCGCTTGAGCTCCTCAACGGTAGCGGCTTGGGTGGTGGTGACATCGTCGAGGACACCGAGCGTCCCCAGGATGATCCCGGCCAGGAGTAGACCACGGAGATCAAGCGAACCGAGGCTCCCCAGCTGCGCGTAGAAGGCCGCCTCGGAGCCGGTGCCAGACAGGTGGGCGAGGGCGGCGAAGAGCGTGCTCAGACCCACGGCGATGAGGAGGGTGAAGAGGAGGCTCGCCAGAGCGACCGTGGTCCGCCAGCGAATCCCGTGCGCCAGGTAGAGCGTTGCACTGGCAATCAGGAAGGCGCCGACGAGGGCAATGCCGACTGGTGCCTGACCGGCGGCAATCTGGGGGACGACGTACCAGGCGAGAATACCAATACTGAGGGCCAGTCCAACCAGTGCCAAGAATCCCTGGCGGCCACTGACGGCCACCACGAGGCCCATGAAGACGACGACGAGCCAGCCCAGCGCTGCGGTGCGCGCCCGATCAGCCACGTAGAGGTACGTGCTGCCATCGATTCGGGTACTCTCGCCCAGGATGAAGCGCTCGCCTGCTTCGAGTTTGTCGCTGGGTTGGATCGTGTACTTGGTGCCGTGCTCGAGCTCGCGCACCACGCCCTTGTCCGGGCCGCTCGTGATCTCCATTCGGAGCCGTTGAAAGGGCTGTTGGAAGCCATGCTCGAACTCGTTCACCCCCTCCTCGAGGACGGTGATGACCTGGGCCCACGTGAATCGATCGGCTGGGAGGGCATCAACCAAGGCCGGATCAGGTTCGAGGACCGGCTCGGCCTGGGCCAGCGCGGCGGGCAGGCCAGTCAGGCTCAAGACGAGGCCAGCCAGGACGAGCGCGCTACCCAAGTTCATTGAGTCGGTGGGCGAGGCGAACATCCCGCTCGGTGATCCCGCCGGTGACGTGGGTCCAAAGGTTGAGCGTGACTTTGGTGTACTCAATCAGGATATCGGGGTGATGGTCGACCTCCTCTGCCACCAGGGCCACCGCGGCCACAAAGGCCATCGCCTGATCGAAGGACGGGAACTCCCAGCGGCGCTCCAGGGTTGAGTCAACCAGTCGCCAGTCGCCTCCCAGCTTGGCGAGGACGGACTCGATCTCAGTTGGGCTCAGTTGGCTGGGTCGGACACGGTCAGTCATGGGCCCAGTGTACCTGGTACTCGTCTCGCTGCCAACCTGGTTTGACGAACGTTCCTCGACCTACGTTCCAGGAATGTTAGTCAGGTCGGAGTGGGATCGTTCGGTTGACGCTGTGCTACCATGGGCGTATGCGACTCTCCTTCTACGGAGCGGCCGGCGAGGTGACTGGGAGTAACTACCACCTTGAGACCAGCCAGGCGACGGTCCTCATCGACTGTGGGGCGTTCCAGGGTGGGAAAGAGGCCGAGCTCAAGAACGCGGCCCCGTTCCTCTACGATCCTCATCGGGTTGATTCCCTCGTCCTCACTCATGCCCACCTGGACCACGTCGGTCGGGTGGCCAAGCTCGTCCGTGATGGCTTCCGGGGTCCCATCTACGCGACCGGTGCCACCAAGGCGCTGGCAAAGCTCATCATGCTGGATGCGGCCAAGATCATGAGCCACGAAGAGCTCAAGTTTGGTGACGAGCCACTCTACGGCGAGGCCGAGGTGGCGCAGGCGATGGCCCAGTTCCATGAGTTGCCATACGGGAGCAAGCAACCGGTGGCTGACGGCGTAGAGGTCCGCTTGGTGGACGCGGGCCACATTCTTGGATCGGCCTCGGTGGAACTTTGGGCCGAGGGGAAGAAGCTCCTCTTCTCCGGTGACCTTGGGAATCAGGACACCCCCATCATCCGTGACCCCACCCCAGTGACCGAGGCGGACGAGATCATCAGCGAGTCCACCTACGGTGGCCGGACGCACGAGCCGGCGACCAAGCGCGAGGAGATCTTGGCCCGCGTGATCGGGCAGACCGTCGCCAAGCGGGGCACCCTCCTTATTCCGGCTTTTGCGCTCGAGCGGACCCAGGAGTTGCTCCATGCGCTCGATCACCTCGTTGATACCGATCGGATTGCGGACGTGCCCTTCTTCCTGGATTCGCCACTCGCCATCAAAGCTACCGAGGTCTTTAGTCTGTTCCCAGACTACTATGATGCCGAGGCTGCGGCCCATGTCCGCGCCGGCGACGACTTCTTTGCCGTACCGGGGCTGCGCCTGACCGAGACCGTTGAGCAGTCAAAGCGGATCGCTTCCGTGCCTCCGCCCAAGGTGATCATTGCCGGATCGGGGATGATGACCGGGGGGAGGATCCTGCACCATCTGAAGCAGTCCGTCAGCGACCCAACCACGACGATTCTGATCGTTGGCTACCAGGCCGAAGGCACGCTCGGCCGGCGCTTGATTGAGAAGGTCAGGAGTATCGATCTCTTCCACGAACCCCACCGCGTCGAGGCGACCATCATCGCCTGCGGTGCCTTCTCGGCGCACGCCGATCACCCTCACCTGTTGGCGTGGATCGGGGCCGTCCAGTCGCCGGTCCAACAAGTCTACCTGACCCACGGCGAGGTCTCGGCTGCCCGCGCCCTCCAGCCCGACATCGAATCTCAGCTCGGGCATCCCACGCACGTCCCGAGACTTGGGGAGCACGTCACCCTCTAAGGTTGGCTGGACCCAAGCTCAGCGGAGGGTTTTCAGCACATCCTCCAGTTGTCGCTTGAGCGGCGGAAGATCGCTGTGAATGGTATCCCAGGTGATCTTTAGGCTCACGCCGGGGTAGTGATGGATAAGGAAATTACGCATGCCACCGATCTTCGATCAAGGAACGTCCGCGTATTGTTCACGGACGTCTTCGGGCAACTGTGTTGCGGCTTCGCCCAAAATCATGAAGCGTCGCAGAACGGCATCTTGGAGCTGAAAATCTTCGATGAATTCGAGGTACGATTTCGAAGTAACGTACGTTTGGATTTTCTCGATTGACTCCACCATGTCCTGGACGTAGAGCCGGACTGATCGGGGCGTCATAGCAGGGCAACACGGTCCTTCAGAATCGCATCCTTGAGCCGTGGATGAATCGAGTCTTCCGTCATAACGTCAACTTTTTTCCGGAACTCACCCTCAAGCTCTTGTTGGAGACCGACAAGATCAAAGAGTGTTGCTCCGGGCTTGAAATCGACCACGAGATCGAGGTCGCTGGCTGGCGTATCCTCT
Organism: Candidatus Berkelbacteria bacterium; assembly: GCA_016198415.1. GTDB lineage: Bacteria > Patescibacteriota > UBA1384 > JACPKC01 > JACPKC01 > JACQIO01. The sequence continues at coordinate 27,106 of JACQIO010000019.1, forward strand.
CCACGAGCGACGGAGCCGACCACATCGACATGTCGGACGGGGAAGCGAACCACGATCGGCTGAATCTTCCGTTTGAGCTCATGTAGTTCATGCTTTGACATAGCTCTATGTTACCAGAACATGGTACCGTTTGTCGTGAGAGTAGGCAGTGTGTTGCGGCTTACGGGCCGAGGTTCGGGGATCGCACTGGAGCGCTTGACACAGAGCCCAGATCAGGTATGATCCGGCGTTCCTTTCCAACCGTTTCCCAGCGCACCGTTCTGCACCAGTCGGCCGGCAGCTCACCGTGGTGCCGAACTGCGCTCTGGGAAACCAGAGACTCGCCCGCCAGAGCACATCTGGCAAAGGAGGGTGACGACCGATGGCTGTTCAGAATCGGATCCCACCCACAGATGGCCAGGTGGCCAAGGTCAAGACCCAGGCTGAGGACGCGCTCAGGAAGGCCGGCCTCAGCAAGGACCAGGTCCAGACGATGCTCGCGAAAAAGGGGAGTGAGCTGAAGCACGGGCTGAAGGACCTGTTCCGTCGCCTCGGCGGTATCGTGAACCCCTACGATGACGAGTACGAGGAGAGCGAGTCCGGCTACCCGGCCGGCTACCGGCCCAAGTCAGTGGTAGAGCAGCTCGCCATCTTCGCGCTGCTCTACCTCGGGCTCGACGCCTCCCACGTCGCGGGCCTGGCCGAGCGCTGGCACCACCTGCCAGATAGTGCGGAGCTCCTCCAGGTGGTGCCCAAGCTGAGCGCGGTCGCCAGGATCAGGGAGATCACCGACCCTTACGGTGTCGGCTACGGCCCCTGTTTGGAGGTCATGCTCAGCCAGATCGGCGCCAGCCGGCCGTTCCATAACTACCGGGCAGGCGCGCTGACCGACAGGCAGGTCCAGCTGCTCGCTCACACCCGGCAGGTGCTCGAGCAGCTCGAGGCCGAAACCCTGGGCGACTACCTCGTCGTCCCGATGCAGTCGGGCCGGCTCTACGCCGGCAGCTCGGTTCGCCGGGCGCGCTGGCAGGCCGAGTACAACGACCAGTGGGCACTGCCCAGCTGGGTCGTCGGCCATCACCTACTGGTCCACCCGGAGCGCCTCGTGGCCTACGAGGATCTCTGGATCGACTGCCCGGGCGACGAGTACCGTTCGGATGCCGATGGCGACTTCTTCAGCGCCCTGTACTTCTTCGTCGTCGGCGGCGGGCAGCTCGGGTTCAGCAGCCACTGGGTCGGCGATGCCGTCGAGGGCTATGGCTCGGCGTCCGGCGTCCTCGGGAGTGAGGAGCCCTTGGCCGTTTAGGCCCTGGTCCCTTTCGTCCCCTTGGTCGGTGAGAGTAGACAGTGTGCGCCATCCTGGCGCCGCTGGCTACTCTCTTTTTTCTTGCCCGAGTCCTCGGTATCCTCGAACTGAGAGTAGGTCGTGCGGCGTTGTCTACGGACAACGTCCACCGAAATCCTTGCCACCGTGCAAGCGGCCAGAGCCCCGACGCTCATTTGAGGTTGGGGGCGTGTCGGGACGGTGGTGAGACACTCCGTACCCACATCTGGGAGCGATGCCCATCGGCAACCTCACGAGTCAGCTCTTCGCCAACATCTACTTAGATGAGCTCGACCAGTTCGTGAAGCACGAACTCCTGGAGACGCACTACCTCCGCTACACCGACGACTTCATCCTGCTTCACCAGGATCCAGCGCACCTTCGCTCGCTCATCCCGCGTCTTGAGCAGTTCCTGACCGAGCGACTCCGGCTTGCGCTCCATCCACGCAAGGTGATCCTGCGGAAGCTCCGGCGAGGCATTGACTTCCTCGGCTACGTCGTGCTGCCGCATCACCGAGTCTTGCGGACCCGGACCAAGCGTCGGATGCTGCGGCGCGTGACCAGGGACAATCTCCCGAGCTACCTCGGCCTTCTCCAGCACTGCCACGGCTACCAGCTGACACAAGTGCTGAACGCTCAAGTGGCGGTGGACCAAGCCTCTGATTGAAGAATGGTGATGGATGAGTGATGATGAACATGAGGTTTCATCATGAATCACCCATCCCGAATCTATATCGCTGCTGATCACAACGGGTTTGCCCTCAAGGAGCGCCTCGTGGCCTGGCTTCGTGGTGCTGGTCACATCGTTGAAGATCTGGGTGCGAGCCAGCACGACCCTGGCGACGACTACTCGACGTATGGGATCAAGCTCGGCGAAGCGGTTGCAGCCCACCCCGGGACGGTCGGGATTGCGCTGTGTGGTTCGGGGCAGGGGATCGCGCTGGCTGCGAACAAGGTCAGGGGGGTGCGGGCGGCTGTCCCCTGGAACCCCGCCATCGCGATGGATAGCCGGACCGACGACGATGCGAATGTCCTGTGTCTGGCGGCTGACTACCTCGACCAGCCACTGACCGAGCAGATCGTCCAGGCCTGGCTCGCGACGCCATTCTCGGGTGAGGCCCGTCATCGGGCGCGGATTGCAGAGATTGAGCGCTACGAGGCGCAATGACCCAGCTGGTGCCAGCCATCCTGGCCTCAACCGCGCACGCCCTTGAGACTCAGGCGAGCGATATCGTCTCGCTCGCCGATCTCGTCTCCTACGATGTCATGGACGGGGCCTTTGTCTCAGAGGGAACGCCCCGGCCGGGCCAGTTTCCCATTCTCCCGCCGGGCTCATCGCTCTTCTGGCACCTGATGGTCCACGATCCGCTGACGTACCTGGACGAGTGCCTGGCCCACCCCAACGAGTCCAAGATCGTGGCCGTCCATGCCGAGGCAGTTGGCCTAGAAGCCGCCCTCGAACGTCTCCGGACGGAGGAGGTGATCGTGGGCCTCGTCCTCAATCCGGCCACTCGGGTGGCGGACGTGCACTCCCTCATCCGGTCGGTCGATCTCGTCCAGATCATGACCACCATACCGGGGGCGCAGGGCCACCAGTTCCTCCCGGCGATGCTTGAGAAGGTCCAAGAGCTCAAAGAGCTCCGCGAGAATCTCCTGGTGGCGATCGATGGTGGCGCCGATCTTGCTACAATAGCCATGATTGCCCGGTTCTGGCCTGACTACGTGGCGGTGGGCAGTGCCCTGACCGAGGCGACGGATCCGGCCGATACCTATCGAGCGATGGAGCGACTGGTGGCAAGCGCGCAGTCGTCCTAGGAAGCGGAGGGGCTGTGACGATTCAGGAGCTTGAAGAGACGGCGAACGCGATTCGTCAGGACGTCATCACCATGCTGGCGGAGGCGGGCTCTGGGCACGCGGCCGGATCCCTAGGCATGGCTGACGTGCTGGCCGTCCTCTACGGTGCGATCCTCCATCATCAGCCCCGCCGTCCCGACTGGCCGGACCGTGATCGCCTCGTCTTGTCGAATGGCCACATTGCCCCTGCCCTCTACGCGACGCTCGCGCAGGCTGGCTACTTTCCCAAGCGCGAACTCCTGTCGCTGCGTCAGCTGGGGAGTCGCCTCCAAGGCCATCCTGAGCGGACGAGGCTCCCAGGCCTCGAGACCAGTTCGGGCCCGCTCGGGTCAGGCCTGTCACAGGCCATCGGCATGGCCCTGGCGGCTCGGCTCGATGGTGCGAGCTGGCGAACGTACTGTCTCATGTCCGACGGTGAGCAGAACGAGGGCAATACCTGGGAGGCAGCGATGCTGGCGGGCCGAGAACGCCTCGACCATTTGATCGCCGTCGTTGATCGCAACCACATCCAGATGGATGGCCCGACTGAGCACGTGATGCCGCTCGAGCCGCTCGGGGACAAGTACCGAGCCTTTGGGTGGCACGTCCTGGAAGTCGACGGCCACAATCACCGACTCCTGCTCGATGCGTTCAACACTGCCAAGACGGTTCAGGCCCAACCGGCCCTGATCATTGCCCAGACCGTCCCGGGCCGGGGCGTCAGCTTCATGGAGCGCCGGTTTGCGTGGCACGGCAAGGCGCCAAACCGGGCTGAAGCGGACGCTGCGCTCAGAGAACTGGGGGCGTTCCGTCAGCCCGCCCGGACGTCGAGGGCTTCCCGATGACGGTTGCACAGACCCTCAATCCCAATCGAGCGTCTCAGTCCGTCGAGCGACGGGCCACCCGCGATGGCTTTGGCGAGGGCCTCGTCCTGGCTGGTGAGGCCGATTCTCAAGTGGTCGTCCTGGCCGCTGATCTGGCCGGCTCAACCAGGGCGCAAGCCTTTGCAGAGCGGTTTCCCGATCGATTTGTCCAAGTGGGCGTGGCCGAGCAGAATCTCGTGACCGTTGCCAGCGGTCTGGCGGCGGCTGGCAAGCGTCCGGTCGCGGTCAGCTACGCCGTTTTCTCGCCGGGACGGAACTGGGAGCAGATCCGGACGACCATCTGCTACAACGATCAGCCGGTCGTCCTGGTTGGTTCGCACGCCGGCATCTCAGTGGGGGCAGACGGTGCCACCCACCAGGCGCTCGAAGATCTGGCGCTCGCGCGGGTCCTGCCCAACCTGGCGGTGCTCTCGCCGTGCGATGCCGTTGAGGCTCGGAAGGCGATTCAGGCGGCACTCCGGTATCCGGCGCCGGTGTACCTCCGTCTGACTCGCCCGCCGACCCCAGTCATCACCACCGATCAGACACCCTTCACGTTCGGCCAGGCACTGGTGGTGAGGCCCGGTGACGACGTGACCATCATCGGGACTGGGCCGGTGCTCTACGAGGCGTTGCTGGCTGCCGACCAGCTCCACGAGCAGGGGATGAGCGCGCGCGTCCTGAACGTCCACACCCTCAAGCCGCTCGACACCCAGACCGTGCTGGCGGCCGCTCGCGAGACGGGGGCCATCGTGACGGTTGAAGATCATCAGATCGTTGGCGGATTGGGTGGAGCCGTCGCCGAGTACCTGGCGGCCACCTGGCCCACCCCCCTTGAGTTTGTGGGCATGCAGGATCAGTTCGGCCAGTCCGGTTCGCCGGATGAGCTCGCGGCGCACTTTGGCTTGACCGCGCCGGACATCGTGCACGCCGCACTGCGCGTCAGACGGCGAGCCAATCGTCCGAAGGGTCGAGCCGCATGACTGCCTCGCACCTCCTGACGTTGGCTGAGCGGGAGCACTGGGCGCTCGGCGCCTTCAACGCCGCCAACCTGGAGACGCTCCAGGCCATCTTCCAAGCGGCCTCGGCTCTCGCCGCTCCGGTCTTGATTGAGTCCTCGCCCGGCGAGACGGCCTTTGTGGGCGAGACGGCGCTCCGCGCTCTGGTGGATGCCTACCGCGAGCGGTACGGCGTCCACGCCTACCTGAACCTCGATCATGCCGAGACCCTCGAACAGGCCGAGCGCGGGCTTGGGGCTGGGTACGACCTCATCCACCTGGATGCGAGCGAGCAACCGTATGCGGAGAATGTGCGCGTCACCCGCTCCATTGTGGAGGCCGCCCACCGGCAGCACCGCTTGGTGGAGGGGGAGTTGGAACACATCCCCGGCTCCTCGAGCCGACACGCTGCCCTCCCAGCCACAGCCCAGCGCCAGACGACGCACACCGATCCGGACCGGGCTGAGTCCTACGTTCGGGCCACGAACGTCGATACGCTGGCCGTCTCCATCGGCAACGTCCACGGCGTCTATGCCCAGCCACCCACGCTCAACTTTGAACGGCTCCACGCCATCCGCTCGGCGGTCCGGTGTCATCTCTCCCTCCACGGTGGCTCGGGCATCCGGGATGCGGACATCCGTCAGGCCATCCAGCTCGGCATTGCCAAGATCAACGTCAATAGTGAGCTCCGGCTTGCCTACCTCGAGGCCCTTCAGCGGGCCGTCAAGAAGCCCAAGGAGGTGGCCGTCTACAAGTTTATGCCGCCCGTCATTGCGGCGGTCCAGCGGGTCGTGGAGGCCAAGCTCACGCTGTTCGGTTCGGCGGGCAAGGCCAAGCGAACGTGGGTCAAGCGGATGATCGGATGACCTACGACCTCTTCACGATTGGCGATACGCATCTCGATACCCTGATGGTGCTCGATCCGGCTGACGCCTCGGTCCGTCGCGATGATCGGGCCGATCCGGGCGTGATCTGCCTGCGCTGGGCGGATAAGATTCCCGTTCGTGAGAGTCATCACTTTGTGGCCGGTAACGCGGCGAACGTGGCGGTTGCGGGTGCCCGGCTGGGGCTCGCCGCGGGCCTATACTCGCTCCTGGGTGACGATGACATCGCTGACTTTGAGCTGGGCGTGCTCCGAGCCGAGGGCGTTGAGACCACCTACACCACCAAAACACCGGGCGCGCCCGGCCATCAGTCAACGGTGATCAGTCTGAATGGCGAGCGGACGATCCTCGTCTACCATGCGCCGCGTGTCTATCGGTTGCCCGCAGTCATTCCACGAACGTCTTGGGTGTACTTGACGAGTCTCGGCCCTGGTTTTGAGCGTCTCCTCCCGGATCTCAAACAGTACGTGGCAGACACTGGTGCTGCGCTCGCCTACCAACCCGGGACGTACCAGCTCCGCTTGGCGGCGGCCCAGTCGCAGTCGATCCTGGAAGCGACGACGCTCATCATCATGAATACCCAGGAAGCGCGTGCCTACACCGGACAGGCCAGGGGTGAGATCCCCGATCTCCTCGGCCAGCTCCACCAACTGGGTCCCAGACTGGCGGTCATCACCGATGGGATCCGAGGCTCATACGCCTCGAATGGGCAGACGATCTGGCGGATGGGGGTGAGGCCCGAGGTTCGGTCCGTTGAGTCGACTGGCGCCGGTGATGCGTTCAGTGCTGCCTTTGTGACGGCGCTCGCCCACGGCGCACCGATCCCCGAGGCGCTCCGCTGGGGCACGTTCAATGCCGAGAGCGTTATTCAGCAGCTCGGCCCGCAGGCCGGCCTGCTGCGTCGGTCGGAACTAGAACAACTCTTAGTGGATCACCCCGACTTTATCGCGCGAGAACTTTGATCAGTTCACATGAGATGAGTTACCGGGGACCGACGACCAGCATCACCTGTTCCCCACTCGCCGGATCCCCGTGGTTGTAGTCGCCCACGGCGTCCAGGAGTCGATCGGCAGGGTAGATAAAGTCAGCGCCTCGGCGAGTGCCCGGATCGTTCGTGATGAACTGACCGTCCGCTGTATAGCCTTTGACGACCAGCATGTGGTAGACGGGCCCCGGTCGTTGAAAGTATGGGTTGCCCAGTTCCCGACCAGCCGCTGGCAGAATGACGAGCTGACCGTCAGCGAGTGCCCGTTTAATGGACTCTGACGTTACCTCATGCACGGTCGAGACCGATACGTGGTAGACGTCCTCAATCATTTGCTTGGTTTCAGCTGCGGTGGTGCTCTCAAAGTACCCGAGATGTTCGAGTTGCCACTGCTCAAGCTCACGCATGGCCGCATCGGCCTCATCAATGGTGCCGATTGACCGGCCTTGGAAGTAGCGACCGACCATCAGCGCTGATGCCTCTTCGCAGTACTCTTCATGCCGGGCATCCCAATTAGCGTGCGGGGCCTGGGAGGTGAAGGGGACAGCCAGATTCAGAGAATCTGGGATTGATGATCGGTGACCTGCTTGCCGGTCAGGCAGGTTCGTGATTGGCGATGACAGGTCCTTCGACGGTACTGAATCTGTCGAACGGCTCGGTTGAGTGTCTGAATCACTCGCTGGCGAACTGGAGATCTGATCAACTGGTACTTCTGTCAACGGAGTCGGCAAGTCCGTTGGTCGATTCTGTTCGTACCACCACTGGGCGAGGTGCTGCTGGAACGGGCCAGCAACGAGGCCGATCACCACGAGGACTCCGACCGTGAGCCATCGAGACCTAGCGAGCATACCGCCTCGCAAGCTGCTGACCGACGCGCAGGATGGCGCGTGACCGGGTCGATTGATCGAGCACCTGGCGCAGCACGCGAGGGAAGACTTGGCAGGTCCCGTCGATCTCGCGGCGCGTTGTGTGGTGGCCAAGTGTGATGCGGAGCGTGTGTCCGACGGCTTCCGCTTGGCCAATCGCTCGCAATGCCTGACCAGCGAAGACGTCGCTGCTGCTGGTGCAGGCCGCGCCGGTACTGACGGCGATCCCGGCCGCATCGAGCGCTGCCGCCGCCGCCTGGGCATCCAACCCTGGCACCGAGACCACGAGAAAGCTCGGTAAGCCGTCGGGGTCGCCATGGAAGACCGCAGTGGGGAAGGTTGACGTGATGGCCGCTCGCAACCGATCCCTCTCCCGTCGAATCCGCGGGACAAGGAGGGGGAGACGGTGCCAGGTTTCGGCCAGAGCCGAACTCAGGCCGACGGCGGCTGCGACGTCCTCTGTCCCGGGCCGACGACCAGCTTGCTGGCCGCCGCCGTGGAGGACCGGTGCCAGCTTGATGCCACGGCGTACAAAGAGCAGGCCAGCGCTGACCGGACCGCCGAGCTTGGCCGCCGAGAGGGTGATGAGATCCGCACCGAGCTGCGCGGCGGTGAAACGTTGCCAGGCCGCGAGTTGGGCCGCGTCCGTGTGGAAGAGTGGCCGGTGGCCAGTCGCCGTGCCGTGGCGGGCCAGGAGCGAGGCAATTGCCCGCAGGGGTTGGATTGTGCCCAGCTCGTTACTGGCCGCGATGATGGAGACGAGACCGGTTTCTGGCGTGAGCGCGTCGCGGAGCGCGTCGAGCGAGACCCGTCCCCGGAGATCAACCGGGAGGTACGTCACCGTCGCACCGGCCGCCTGGGCGGCCGCGACCACCGCCGGATGGTCAAGTTGGGTCGTGATGAGGTGTGGCCAGCGGCCGTGTGCGGCGTGGTACGTCTGCACCACGCCGAGGATGGCGAGATTGGCACTCTCTGTGGCTCCGGCCGTGATCACCAGTTCGTCGGGGCGGACATTGAGCAGTCGAGCGCTGGCGCCGAGTGCAGCGTCGAAGATCGATCGCATCTGGCGCCCAAACGCGTGCGGGCTGCCGGGATTGCCCCAGAGCGTTGCCACGCGTCCGAGGGCGCGCCGAGTGGTCGGCCAGAGCGGCGTGGCGGCGGCAGCATCGAGGTAGATCCGTTTGGTCACTGGTCGTGGCATAACGACCGAGTGTACCACGGGGATCGCGGTGGATTCAAGGGAGGTTCCGTTGTCTCACGTTTACCCTAAGCGAAGTCGAAGGGCTCAGGATGACGCACGTTCGTGCGTCAAAACCGCTGGTACGTGACGGCTCGGTAGAGACGCGTCTGGAGGTAGATGAGGATCGCCAGGAGGAGCGTGTTGAGACCCAGGAGCAGGAACAGGACGAGTACGTTCTTGGCCTCGGCCGCCGCCTCTCGGTCTGAAGGATCAGCTTGATTGGCCTGCTCGATGGCCTGGGCGATGACGGCCGGTGGCTCGGCGGAGGGTGGCGAGACCGTTTCGGCTGGTGGCGAGGGTTGAGGAGCGGGTGGTGCTGGCGGGCGTGTTGTCTCCGGGGCGGGCGCTGGAGCAGCGGGGGTGGCTGTCGTGACGGTGTGCTTCGTTGGGTGAGAGACCGTGCGTACCGTCGTGGTCTCATGTCCAGACCGGGCACTGGCGGAGGCGCTGCCCGCCCGCGCTTCAGCATTGGTGTGGCTCGGGCTGGTGACGGTTGACTGGCTGCTCGCGTCCGCTGTGCCCGGACTGGCCGAGGCGGATGCGGTGGCCATTGCTGGGCCAGCCTGGGCGGACGCGCTCGCGTGAGCACTCCCGGCGACTGCCTCGGCCCAGGCCGCCTCTGCGGCGGGCGCCATGGAGAGCGTGAGCACAAGGAGGCTGAGCACGAGTACCGGCACACGGTCCTTTCTCCCCTCCGCATGATGTGCCCGACCGTAGCACGCGCCAGTTCCGAGCGTCAATTGTGGAGAACCTGGGGCGGACAGCCCTGAAAGTTGAAGGCGTAGGCGGCGATGTCTCCAGATCGAACGGTCAGCGTCAGGCGGGCGCCCGGCAGGTACCGCTCCGAGCTGACTACCTGGTAGAGACGTGGCTCGGTCAGCGTCAGCTGGCCCCGGAGACCGTTCGCGACGACCTCCTCGCCCCACGGGTGATCGGTGGGCCGGAGACCGTCAATCGCTAGGTCCAACTGGCTTGTTCCCTGAACGGGTGCGGCCACCAACCCAACGGTGTGGGCCGCAAAGGTCAAGGCGAGCGTGGGGTGTGACGGGCCGGCGTGGCCGAGCACGGCGTCGGCGGTGCTGTCCCAGGTTCCTGTGAGCGCGACGCCCGGTGCCTCTGGGTGAGTCACGCGCTTACGGTGACCGCGCGCGTCTCCCAGGTGCGTGTATGGGTTGGTGGGCCAGCAGATTCGTCCGTGGCGATGCTGGTGGTAGCGCAGACTCATCTCAGGGAGCGCCTGACGGCCGAGGCCGTAGAGGAGCTGGCGGACCGTCGTCTCGGCCTCGCTCAGCTGGTCCAGGCCGTAGGTGTCGTGACGGACGGTCCCCGCACCATCCAGGATCAGAAGGCGGGGCCAGGCTTGGGAGTTGAGGGCGCGCCAGATGGTCTGCTCGGCATCGTTGATGACGGGCAACGTGATCGAGTGTCGTGCCAGTGCCGACTGAACCACCGCCGGTTGTTCCTCAAACGCAAAGTGCGGGCGATGGACCGCGACCACGTCCAGGCGGTAGGGCCGATACTGAGCCGACCATTCTTGGAGGATTTGCAGCCCGGCCAGGCTGTGGAGATCGGTGGCGGACCAGAGGTAGACGGCGGTCGCCAGGGCCGGCCGACTGTTCCGGATCACGGGGCCGTGGTTCGCCAGCCAAGGACCACTCGTCAGGAGCGAGGGGAGGGTTTGGATTGCATCGATGGCGGTGAGGCTGGTCACTACGATCGGCTCGTTCGAGGCGGGCTGGCCTTGATGATGGAGACCACCTGCTCCAGGTCATCGGTCAGGGTCCAGAGCTTGAGATCGGCTGCGTCAATCGCCGCCCGGCCATCTAGGAGGGTGTGCTGCAGCCAGTCCACGAGCGGCTGCCAGTACTCGGTGCCCACCAAAACCACCGGGATGTGGTCCTCAATTTTCTTGGTCTGGATGAGGGTGAGCATCTCAAACAGCTCGTCCAAGGTGCCGTAGCCGCCGGGGAAGAAGATGTAGGCCTGCGAGGCGAACGAGAGCATGACCTTCCGGACAAAGAAGTACTCAAAGCCAATCGGCTTGGTCACGTACGGATTCACCCGCTGCTCCGCGGGCAGGACGATGTTGAGGCCCACCGAGTCACCGCCTGAGGCCTTGGCGCCCTCGTTGGCCGCCTCCATGATGCCTGGTCCGCCACCGGTGATGACGGCGTACCCCTCGGCCGCCAGTTTGGCCGCCAGCTCGCGGGCCAGGACGTAGTGGGGATGATCCTGGGGGGTCCGGGCCGAGCCAAAGATACTGACGGCTTTGTCGAACTTAGACAGGAAGTCAAAGCCATCGACAAACTCGGCCATGATCCGGAAGATCCGCCAGTTGGGATCGTGCTGGTAGTCAAAGCTCTCGTGTGGTCCAGGATGCAAGCGCCATCCTCGATCTTCCCAGGACTTTCGCACTTTCTCCTCCATCCGCCTAAGGCGGATGAACTTCGAAACAAACACTTGAGAAGTGATCCCGAAAGTGCGAAAGTCCTGTTCCTATTCTACCACCAGTGCCCCGGTGTGACACCGGGGCACTGCCAAGTCCGGTTGGCGTTGCGAGCGAGTTACTTCTTCCCGCCGGCAAAGCCCACAATGACACCAATGAGACCAACAATGAGGTAGACCCACGCGTAGGCCGCGCCCTCAATGCTGAAGGTGCCAAAGAGCATGATGCCGAGGATGAAGAGCAGGATTCCCACAATGACGCTGTACCATTGAGCCGCCATAGTGCCTCCCTGAACGAGTGCTTGACTCTCCAGTTGACTGCACCTCGACCGCAGTGCCCATCTAGTATACCAAGAACGAACCAGGAGCGAACTACACCCTGGCCTCGTCGAGCATCGGCCCCAAGGCCCGCTTGAAGACCTCAATCGTTTCAAAGTCGTACGGGTCGACGCCGTTCAAAAGTCCCAGGTAGGTGCTCGTGGCACTCGAGAGTTGGGTAGCCAGGAGCAGCTCCTCGAACCGGCTCTGGCCGGCAATCACCACGTCTTCCCAGGTGTGGCCTGCCTCTGTGAGGATGGGCCGGAAGAGCGCGTAGCGCCGTTGGTTGCGGGCGTGGTAGCGCGGGCTGGTTAGGAGGACAAAGCGGACGAGCCTTGGGGCGGCGGCCGGATGGGGCAAGCCGAGGATGGTGTTGTGGAGGAGCTCGGGGATGAGGTCTGGGTAGGCCAAGCTCTTGCCGTTCTCATTGAGCTCTCCCTTCCAGCGGCTGGCGGCTGGGGCGAGGTGCTCGCTGGCAATCACGATTGCGAGCCGGTCTTTGAGCGCCAAAGCGAGCTGCTTGGCTCGATTGTCCGCGGTTGGGACGGTGGGGCCTAAGGCTGCACCAGCTCGCTCGAGTGTAGCCGCCACGTGGTCGATCGGTGTTTGGGCCGGTAGGAGCTCAAGATCAGTCAGGATCTGGGCCAGCCCAACGAACGAGTGAGTCATCGTCGTTCGGGGCGGAATCCCGGTGGGGAGGGAAAAGAGTGGCAGCTTGTCTGCCCTGGCCGTCTCCACGATCGCCCCGCCCGAGGCAATGACGAGTCGGTAGGGCGTCCGGCCTTTGGCCTGGCTGAAGGCGGAGATCGTCTCCTCGGTGTTGCCAGAGTAGCTCGAGCCCACCACCAAGGTCCGTTCGCCTACGTAGGCGGGCAGCGAGTAGTCCCGGACGACTGTCACGGGGACGGTGCCTTCGAGCTGAGCCAGCGTAGCCGCCAGCTCGCTGCCAATCGCTGAGCCGCCCATGGCGATGACGACGACGCGGTCAATCTGGCCGCGCCACTCCTTGGGGACCACGCCGGCGACGCGCTGGGCGGCATCGGCTACAAAAGCCGGGACTTTGGCGACGAGGCCAAGCATGTCTTGAGGATCGTGCGCTGCCAGCCACGTTGGATCGTCGAGTGATGGGTGAGCTGTCACGGGACCTCCTTGGTTTCTGGGATATCTCTCGCAGTCTATCAGAGGAGGTATGAGGGGATCATACGGTTATCAACAACTCCAGGAACGTGAGAAGGCGGTGTTCCGGGGGAACACCGCCTTCGTCGGTCAGGTCGTCGCTGTCCGCTGACGGTCGATCCGCCGTACCTTTCCATCGGTTCGGCGAGCCTTGATCGACCGCTCTCTGAGCGGGATGCGACGACGCACGGGAGAGAGATCACAGCGCGTGAGCTGCGTCCGGACTCCCGTATCTTGAGCCGGTGCGGCCATCGGTACCACCCCCTTCCGGCCGCGGAGGTAGGCCATGCCACGTCCCAGCGGGACGGGACGGACACGCCTAGGGAGGCGTGAGGAGCATCTGGACGAGGTCCTGGCCGGGACCGATGCCGGCCCGGTTCAGGACCCTGACGGAACAGTGCTGGACGAGGATCCCTGGCGGGATCCCGCGGAGTTGCTTGGGAGGAAGACGCAAGAGTTGCTCTTCGGACGCCTCGTCCTCGGAGCGAATCAGGCGGAGGATCTCTTCGAGGGAGTACTTGGATTGCCCACTCCCTCGCTTCTCAGCACGCGTTTTGTTAGCCAATATTCCTCCTGTAAGATCTTCTCCTCGCCAGTGAGATGTCGGCTGCACCTCCAGTTATAAACTCACTCACACGATCAACCTCGCGGCTGATCGCACGGGTGGTAACGCGGCAGGATAGCTGATTCTCTTCTAGGAATCAAGCCCTGCAACCTCCCCACTATGCCACAGCGCCTGGCTTCCAAGCAAGGCGACCGTCTGCAGATTCTAGAAAAAGTACCGACACTGAGTGTCGGTACTGGCGCGGTGACCGCAGAGCGGTTGACGCCTGACTTCCAGGAGTCTATCCTGCCGTCGTTCCTCTCCCAGACGGAAACGAGAGGAGGTGAGGGACATGACGTGGTCGGCATGGTTGCACTACGTGTCGCAAGGGGCCGTCACCGCACGCGCTGCGCGGCACGGACTCAGCGCGGACGAGTTCATCGGCGGCGTCGAGCGTGACGATCCGTTTCTCATGGATCGGCTCGGCGAGCCGCCAACGTCGCAGACGCTGGAAGCGGTTCGGCTGCGGCCGGAGCGGGCGTTCTACGACTACCTTGAGCTGACCCCGGCCGAGCGGCAGCGGATCGTCGCCGAACTGGCCGCGGTGGCCTGACGTGAATGGGGTGGCCCGCTGGCCACCCCATTCTTCTGTATCTACATGGATCGCATGATCTGAACGGATGGATTGGCGTAGATATCCGACGGCTGGAAGAAGGTGTAGGGAAATTCCCGCTTCCACGCCAGGTACGGGAAGCTCAGTTCGTCGCGGAGTGAGGTGGCAGTGATTTCCTTCCACCAGGCTTCGTTGAACGCCACCACGGCTGGATCGTGACTGGCGCGGAAGATCACCCCGTTCTTGACGAGGGCGACATCGTCCGGGAGACCCTGCTCCTTGTACCGTGCCACCTGCGCGGTGGTGCGGATTGGATCGCCCTTGCCGTGCTGGTGGCACCAGGCCAGTTCCTCGGCGAGCGTCGCGCGCTCGTGATTCTTGTAGATGGTGAAACTGCTCCGCGTAGCCTCAGCAAGGAGCCAGCCGGAGGGATCGAGGGCGGTCAGTTGGATCGAGCCATCGATCCAGAGCGAGTGGGCGTGCGAGAGGAAGCGGTGGGGCAGGATTTTGTACACCTTGGCCGCTTTCCTGGGATCACTGAACTGCGTCTGCACGACCCGCACTTCAAAGACCTCGGAGCGGAGATCCGTTCGATCGGTAAAACAGACGTAGTCGAGCCGTGGATCGGGGTGGAGCGGCTCGTGCAACTCTCCCTTCGGCCCAAAGATGGCGGTGTAGATGACGATCGGTGACATACTCATACGCTCATCGTATCTCAGAATGTTGGATATGTGAGAAGCCCACCGTGAGCGGCGGGCTTCGGGGATCCTCCTTTCCGAGTTGTGCGTTGGGCAAGCGCTGGCTACTCGGTGGGGATCCAGAGGTGGGGCACGCTCGACACCGCAGTTATACTATCATGCTATATAGCATGATAGTATAGTCG
>JACQIO010000022.1 GCA_016198415.1 Candidatus Berkelbacteria bacterium
AATGTCCAATCACCAAATTCCAATGACCAGACAAATCTCAATAACCAATGACCCAATTGCTCTATTGTTTGAACATTGGAGTTTTGGACATTGTCTGATCATTGGTGCTTGGTAATTGGACATTGCCTATGTACTCTCCACAAACTATCTCTGAAGCCTCCAAGCTCCTTGCAGCCAAGAAGCTCTCAGCCGTTGCACTCGCGACCGGGCATTTGGATCGTATCGATCGGCTGAATCCCGAGCTCAATGCGTTCTTGTACGTCGACAAGCAGGGTGCGCTTGCAGCAGCGCAGGCGTCGGACAAGCGTCGAGCAGAAGGCAAGAGCCTCGGCCCGCTCGACGGTATCCCGATCAGCATCAAGGACGTGATCGTCACCAAGGGGATGCCCACGACCGCTGGGGCTAAGATGCTCGAGGGCTTCGAGAGTCCGTACGATGCCACGGTCGTGAGGCGACTGAAAGACGCCGGCGCGGTCATCCTGGGCAAGACCAACTGCGATGCCTGGGCCCACGGGACCAGCACAGAGAACAGCGCCTACGGTCCCACCAAGAACCCGTGGGATACCTCCCGCGTGCCGGGTGGGTCGTCGGGTGGTTCAGCGGCGGCGGTGGCGGCAGGGATGGGCCTGGCCTCGATCGGCACCGATACCGGCGGTTCCATCCGTCAACCGGCCTCCCTGTCCGGCGTGACCGGCCTCAAGCCCACCTATGGCCGCGCCAGCCGCTACGGTCTGATTGCGATGGCCAGCTCGCTCGACTGCCCAGGGCCAATCACGCGGAGTGCCGAGGATGCGGCCCTGATCCTCTCGATTATTGCTGGACGGGATCCGCATGATGCAACGTCGCTTCCGAGCGAAACTATCAACTATCAACTATCAACTATCAACTTGCCCCTCAAGGGAAAAAAGATTGGGTTGCCAAAGGAGTATTTCGGCGAGGGACTTGATGCCGAGGTCGAACGCGTCATTCGACAGGCGCTGGCGGTCTATCAACAGCTTGGCGCCGAGCTCGTCGAGATCTCGTTGCCGATGACCGAGTACGCCCTGGCCGCCTACTACATCATCTGCCCGGCCGAGGTCAGCTCCAACCTGGCGCGGTACGACGGTATCCGCTATGGCCACCGCTCGGCTGAGGCAACGTCGCTGCGCGAGATCTACGACAAGTCCCGGGCCGAGGGCTTTGGGCCAGAGGCCAAGCGCAGAATCATGATCGGCACCTACGTCCTCTCCAGCGGCTACTACGATGCCTACTACCGGCGGGCGATGCAGGTCCGGACGAAGGTGGTGGATGAGTTTGCCCAGGCCTTTGAGTCCGTGGACCTGATTGCTGGGCCGGTTTCGCCAACCGCCGCCTTCAAGATCGGGGAGAAGGCCGATGATCCCCTCGCGCTCTACCTTCTCGACGTCTACACCGTCACTGCCAACCTGGCCGGGATTCCCGGGATCTCGATCCCGTGCGGCTTTCTTGACGAGAAGAAAGGAGTAAGAAGTAAGAAGCAAGGGGACGAATCCCATACTCCCAACTCCGCACTCCATCCTCCTCGTCTGCCCGTCGGCTTGCAGCTCCTTGGTCCCCAGCTCGGCGAGGACGTGATCCTCCAAGCCGCCATGGCCTTCCAGCGCGAGACGGACTTCCACCTCCAGGACCCACCCCTCTCATGGACCGACTAAACTATCATGCTATATAGCATGATAGTTTAGTGAAGCGAGGGTGGATAGACAGCGACCCCGGTCACTCTCCCACGTGAAGCGGGCGAATGCCGGGGTCGGTTGGTGACGATGACGGATCGTCAGGCCGGGGCCGACTGGCCCAGGCTGAGCTGCTCGAGCCGGTCCTTGGCCACCTGGGCGGCCGACCGCCAGCGGTGCTCGTAGTACACCATGTGAATCGCCTCGTACTTGAGGAGGTCCACCCAGGCCACTCCCTGGAACTCGGCCAGGAGTGTGGTCAGGAGGCTGACGGTGAATCCCACGCAGTCCAGGTTCCGGTCCAGCTGCGCCTCCACCTGGTAGGAGCAGGCGTCGAGGAGGAGCGAGGCACTCCCCTTGTCCCAGATCTGCGTGGTCTGACCCTCGCTGCGGAAGGAGCGAACGGTCGCCTGAGTGGCGGCCAGGAGGTCGGCCCGTTCCACAGTGGTGCAGAAGTGGTCCCGCATCGCCCTGGATGGGGGAGAGGTGCCGGTCAACCAGGTCAGTGCGATAAGAACCTTGACGTCACCGCCCGTGAACTGGAGCCTGAGCCGGAGCTCAGCGCTCTCATCCCGGTGCCCGACGTTCATCCTAGTCTCGATGGTGGTGTTCAGTCGTCCATGCATCGGCTTAGACCTCCATCCCGACGGCCTCAGCCGTCTCGGGCTGGTTGAAGGTTCGGTTGACGGCCAGGGCGGCCATTCCGCGCGCGTCTTGCCAGAGGCCGGCCACGAACCGCTCCTCCTGATAGTCGCGCAGGAAGACGTGGCCGTGCTCCCGGAACTGGGCTAGGAGGTTCTGGAAGAACACCAGGTAGAAGTCTGCCAGCGCGGTGCTGAGCGCCAGCTGGCAGGTGAAGTGGTAGGCGATCCGCCAGACGTCGTGCTCCAGGGGGAACGAGCCGCGCTGGGTCTCGCGGGACTCGGGGACGAATTCCAGTCCCTCGGTCGCGCGCCAGCCCGGGACGAGCTCCTCCAGTCGGCGCACCACCAGCTCATCGAGGTGCTTGATGGCCCGCTTCGGCTTCTCCTGTCCGCACGGCCAGTCGGCGAGGAGCCGTACCTGGGCGTGTGGGCCATTCCGCTCGATCAGACAGTGGAGATCGAGCCCTTCCCCCGCCCAGAACACTCTACTGACCAAGTGCGTCGTGATCCTCTTCTGGACCACGCCGCGCGGAATTCCTCGTTCGATACCCATCGTATGCTCCTCGTGCCAAGCCACATTGGGCGTCGTATCGGAAGACACGAACTTTGATGGCAGCGGTGTGACCTTCAGAGAAGCCGTCGCCGCAGGCCAGACCGCTGCCATCAGTGGATTGTCAAGGTTCAGCGAAGCGAGCCTAGCCTTGGGCTCGCCGACTGTCAATGGGTTGCACTGAGCCCATTCATGGTTCGGAAGCCCCCCCCCAACCCCATCCATCGATCACTAAACTATCATGCTATATAGCATGATAGTTTAGTTGAATGATGGCTATGGGATACGGGAGGTCCAGTCAAGACCGGGATGGGTGGATGGGTGGATCGTCAACGACCCCGGGGCTGCAGCGAGTTGCCTCGCGTGCAGACCCCGGGGTCGGGTCAGTCGTGTTCCTCCTCGTGGAGCGGGCAGGGGTTGCGGATCGAGGGCGGCGTCTGCGGATCGGCGTACCGTTCGTTCCGAGGCCAGGGGAGATGGTGGGTGACTCGGCAGCCGCACGGCTCAGTGTGCAGGACAAAGAAGTCCCGTCGCTGGGTGTCCTCGGGCATGAGGCGTGCCGCCAACGCGTTTCCCTCGGAGATCCAGCCCGTCTCGGTTTGGAGCAGGCGAACTTCCTTGGTGTCCACATGGACCGCGGTCAGTGTGCCGAGCCGCTTAAAGAGCGCCTTGCACCACACGAGGAGTCGTTCCGCGTGCTTGGTGCTCCGCATCGGCACGAGTCCCTCGAACCACTTCCGGTCTCGGTCTGCGTCGACCCCTTGCCAGCGGTGACTCTGCTTGAGCGCCGAAAAGATGGCTACGAAGATCTCCTCGCCGCGCTCCTGACAGGGGGGACAGGCCCATCGCGCGTGGTGCGTACAGTGCGGAATCCCTCGCTCCACGCAGCCAGTGCAGTCGAAGTACCACTCGCAGCTGACCGTGACCTTGCACCACTGGTTCGGTTCGAGCTCGCCGCGGATGGTCAGGCCGATCTCCCAGCCGTTGGTGTTTGGCCAAGCGATCCGGGCCTGGACCACCATGTGGGTGATGGTCCGGGTTTCCGTTTCCTGAGCGATGGTGACGTCGATGCTCATGCCGGCATCCCCAGCGCCGACTTCTCCGCCACCAGCTGGAGGAACTCGGTGAGCGAAACCTCGAGGATCCCGAACCGGGGCTGGATCCTAGGCGTGTGGACGCAGGTGATCCCATCGACCGTGCCGAAGGTCGCGCCGAGTTTCCGGAGCCACCGGGTGAAGTGCTCGGCAAGCTCCTCGATGAGGTCGCCGGTCTCGATCCTGAAGGACGCCGTCGTCTTCAGGGAGTTGCTCGCGTCGGGTAGGCCGATGGCGTGTGGCCGATCGTGACCGGTGGGCCAGCGGGAGGTAATCCCCTCCCAGACCTGCTCGCTGGTCCACTGGCGGATCCCCTTGTCGCCCGCGGGCGGCCAGAGTTCCACGATGCACGGCTTCCCGGGCTCGAGTCTGCCTTTGGCCTCAAAGTTGATCATCCCGAACAGTGCGGCCTCCACCCGAACCTCGTACTGGATCTCCAGCGCGAAGGTGTGCAGATAGTCACTGATATGAAGGGACATTGTACCCACTCCTTTGTCAACGAGCTCGCGGTTCCCCCACCGCGGCAGGGGTAGGATAGCGGGAGAATCCTGGTTCGACAAGGGCTGGCACAGAGCAGACCCCAGGGCCCCTGCCTCCCGTATTGGGTAGACAAGGACCGCTGGGGTCTAGGGGGTGGGGGTCTCGAGCTGCTGCCGACGTTCCAGGATCTGGTCGACGTACTCGGGCAGGGGGGTGCCGTCCGGGCCCATGAAGAGCCGGATGTCACAGCCCAGAGCGGATTCGCGATGCGGCGCGCGGAGGAGCTCGCCGACCTCGCGTGCGAACTGGTCGAACCAGCCGGTGGCGAAGGCGACGAGCTCCGGGAGCGAGCCGGCGCGTTGACTGCCGATGAGCTTGGCCTGGACCTTGTGGAGTGGGCCACCGCTGGGATCCCACGGTTCCCGGACCTGGCGCTCCACCTCGGTCGCCCCGAACTGGGCCTTGGCCAAGGTGGCTGTGAGGAGCTCGACCGACTGTTCGTACTGCTCAGTCTCGCTGAGCACCATCCAGGCGACGACCTCGCTTAGGTCGATTGGCTGGAGCTCCAGCTTGGCGAAGAGGTAGCCTTCGCCACAGGCCTCGGTTCTGACCTCTGCGGCAAAGCCGACCTTGAGCACGAGGTCGCTCACCCCGTCGAATAGGATCATGCGTCTGTCCTCCGATCTTAAGAGTGCATTGTTCTTGCCGAGGCAAGACGTCCGTCGGAGCGTAGCAGCCGATCCTCGGGGGAGCAAGGTGTCGGACAGCAAGTGACCCCAGGGTCCGTCCGACGAATCGTCGGGTGAACCACTGGGGTCGGGTTAGCCATCGAGGCTGATCGCACGCTGGCGCCCTACCTCAATCGTCAAACCGTGCTGGACGATCAGGGCCTGCTCCCTGCTCATGGTGTCACCTCCTTGTCGAGCGAGCCATCCAGGAGGGCATCGATGTACTCCTGGAGATTCCGTCCTTGGCTAAAGCAGAGCTCCACTCTGGCTAATGTCTCGCGCTGGATTGACTCAACCGTGCCGAGACTCGAGCCAAGGACCGTACACCAAGCGTGAAGGGCCGTAATGAGCGCCTCGATCGTCCCGCACTCTCGGGTAGAGAACTGGACGTTGGTCTCGTAGGGTTTCTTGGGGATTCGGTAGGGCGCGAGCACCTGCGTCGGATCGTCGCGCCGGAGCGTCAGGAGGGTCTCGAGTAACTTGTCGGCGATCCACCCTCGGATGCCCTCCGTCTCCGTTTTGGGCCAGACGCGGGCTGATGACAGCCCGACTGGTTGCAGCGTGGCAGACACGTAGAACTCTACCTGACGCTGCCATGGATCGGTGACCGTCACGATGCACTTGACGGCACAGGTGGCCCAGAGCAAGTGATCGCTGATCACAATGGGCATGTCATTCACCCCTTTGGAAAAGAACTCACGTCTTCCCCGGACGTGGCAGCGGCACCGTATCTGGTCTGAGCGCATCTGGCAAGCGGGGGATTGTCGAAGACCCCAGGGTCCGGCGACTTTCGCCGTGAGGCGAGAGCAGCCAGACCGCTGGGGTCTAGGGGGTCGTCGGGGCCGGCAGCCACGCCGTGGCGTACTGCTGCCAGAGAGAAGTGGAATCGATGACGTTCCCTTCGTCATCGACATACTCGGGGGTGCTGGGTGTGGCGCTCAGCACCGTGGCTTCGGTGATTTCTCCCAGGGTCCTGAGCACCGTCCGGCAGAGGCGGAGAATCGCCGGGCGGACATCAAATTGATCGTCCTTGAACTGGAGAGTGACATCGACGGCGTTGTGCTCCGGGACAAGGACGATCTTCCGGCAGGCGGGGTGAGGCTCGCTGCCTCGCAGCTTCAGCTCCTCGGAGAGGAGTAGGGCCACCAGAGGGTTCTCGGCCGCGAAGGACAGCGTGGAGAGCTGCCCAGACGCCACCTTGCCGCTGATCCGGAACTGGGCCGTCCGGCCCTCGCTGTTCGTCACGGTCGCCTCGATGAGGACGCCCCACACCATACGCAGTCGGTACATTGTTCTCCTCCAATCAATCGATCGAGATGGAAAGTGGCGCACCGCAGGGGTGCGATGTCCGGCGGAGTGTAGCAGGTTGCCCTCCTGGGAGCAAGGTTGTCGGCTCCTGAAGCGAGTGGTAGCATCAACCAAGCACCAAGTAGCCCGTAGTCAGTAGCCACGTAGTTAGGACTTTCGCACTTTCGGGAACACTCCCGGAGTGTACCGGCCCTTCACTCCGGGAGTGAAGGAGAAAGTGCGAAAGTCCTATAGCAAAGGGTGACCATGGAACCGTACCGACGCCGGCGGCGAGAGCGGGCAAGCGCGCCGAACATACTCACGCAGTTGGGAATTGCCCTGGCTGGGCTCTGGCGGTTGCTGTTTGGGAAGAAGCAGGCGCCGATTGACCGGGTCCGGATTGTCGCCAAGTTTGGCGAGATCGAGGCGCTCCTGGCGCACGGCGATGGGGCGACCGCCTCCCAAGCTGTTCTTCAGGCCGATAGCCTCCTCGATGAGGTGATGCGGGCCGTTGGTGGCCGCGGCGAGACCTTTGCGGACCGTTTCCGCTCGCTCGAGGGACGATTCGACCGCGCGCTCTACCAACAGATCTGGGAGGAGCACAAGCTCCGCAACACCATTGCCCACGAGCATCCCAACATCACGGCTGCGCAAGGGCGACAAGCGGTTCAGGTCTTTCGGAGAGCAGCCTCAAGGCTAGGAGCCCTGTAAAATGACCAATGACCAAGCCTCAATAACCAGACAATTACCAAGGACCAATGTCCAAACGAAGCGCGAGTTTGACCTCGAACAGCGGACGCTCACCTTTGCACGGAGGGCTCGAGACTTCGTCATGCGTCTGTCACGGACCACGGCCAATCTTGAGTATGGAAAGCAACTCATCCGATCAACTGGGTCCACGGGCGCAAACTACATCGAGGCCAATGAAGCCCTGAGCAAGAAGGACTTCGTCAATCGGATACGCATTTGCCGAAAGGAAGCGAAGGAATCAGGCTACTGGTATCAGTTGATCTTAGTGGGTGACAATCCAGCGCTTGAGGCAGAGCGACAGGCACTGCTCCAAGAAGCCAGAGAGTTGACGCTCATTTTCAACGCGATCGTCTCGAAGAACGGTTCGTGATTCGGTCATTGGACATTCGGTATTGTCTGGTCATTGGAGTTTGATCATTGGTCATTGCGAGGAACAGGATGGCTACCCCCTACGAGATCACAATTGGTATGGAAGTGCACGCAGAGTTAGCAACGGCGACCAAGATGTTCGATAGTGTCACGAACGATCCCTTCGGGGCGGTTCGGCCCAACGAGCACGTCGGGCCACTGACCTACGGGTTACCGGGCACGCTGCCGGTGGCGAACCAGCGAGCCATCGAGATGGTCGTGGATCTGGGCTTTGACCTCGGCTGCACGATGGCCGAGTTCACCAAGTGGGACCGGAAGGCCTACTTCTACCCAGATCTCCCCAAGGCCTACCAGATTAGTCAGTACGATCTACCGCTCTTAGTCGGTGGCGCAGTGGAGTTCAAGGACTCCGAGGGAACACTCAAGCGGATTGAGCTGACGCGGATTCACCTGGAGGAGGATACCGGCAAGCTCGTGCACCCCACTTCGCCTTCGGCTTCGCAGGGGCAAGCTGTGTCGCTCGTCGATTACAACCGGGCCGGAGTGCCTTTGCTCGAACTCGTCACCGAGCCGGTGCTCCACAGTGCCGATGATGCGAAGCGGTTCTGTCAGACTTTCCAATTCATCCTCCAGCGTCGCGGCATCTCGCGCGCCGACATGGAGAAGGGGGAGATGCGGTGCGAGGCAAATGTCAGTGTCCGGAGGACGGAGGACGGAGGACGGAAACTCGGAACCAAAGTAGAAGTCAAAAACTTGAATAGCTTTCGGGCGGTCGAGCGGGCGATTGCGTACGAGGTGGAGCGGCAGATCGGGGTGCTGGAATCCGGTGGCACGGTCGAGCAGGAGACGCGGGGCTGGGATGACGCCCAGCAGCAGACCTACGTGCAACGGAGGAAGGAGACGGCGGCCGACTACCGTTACTTCCCGGATCCGGACCTGCCGCCGGTGACGCCGCACGCCCTCTTTGATATGGCGGCCAAGGCCCGCGAGGCCAAGCCGTACCCGCACGAGGAAGCGGCTGAACTCAGGCACGACTACGGCCTCAGTCCCGCCGTCGCCGAGCTCTTAACCTCGAGCATTGAGGCCTACGGCGTCTGGGCGGAGCTCCGTGGGGAGGCCCCCGAGCACTCGGTGGGCGAGCGGGCTGTCCTCAACCAGGCCGCGACCACCTACGCCAACATCGACGTGGCGCGGAAGCTCAACGCACCGCAGCTGCTCGAACTCGCCGAGTTGGTGATCGATGGGACCATCTCTAAGTCCCAGATTCGCGAGGTCGCCGCGGGTGTGATCGAATCAGCCCTCGAGCCGAAGGAGTTTGTCGCGCGGCAGGGCCTCGCCCAGACCTCGGACCGTGGCGAGATTGAGGCACTCATCAACCAGGTGTTGAGTCAGAATCAAGACGCCGTTGCCAAGCTCCAAGCCGGTGATCCAGCCCCGTTCGGCTTCCTCGTCGGCCGGGTGATGCGGGCGGCGGGGGGCACAGCGAATCCGGCGGTGGTGAACCAGCTTCTCAGAGAGAAGCTGGACAAATGACCAATAGGCACAATGACCAATCACCAAATTCCAATGACCAGACAGGTTTTAATAACCAATGACCCAATTGCTCCATTGTTTGAACATTGGAGATTTGGACATTGTCAGGTTATTGAGATTTGGCTATTGATTATTCCTCAAGGAGGTTTATGACCAAAGAATATCTCGACAAGATCATCCAGTTCGTGACCGCTGCCTTTGGGTTGGCGGCCGGCTTGGCCTGGAACGAGGCGATCCAAGCGATCATCAACGCGTACTTCCCCCGGGGCGATGGGATTACCGGCCAACTGATCTACGCCGTCCTCATCACCGCCTTGGCGGTCTGGGCCACCACCAGCCTGGCTCGCATCCACGAACGGCTCAAGAAATAGGAGAAGGGAGCGGCCGTAGCGGCTCCCTTCATGTCCTATTCTCCTTCCATTGCTGCCTGCTCCTCGTGATAGAGATCCTGGAATCGCTGCCAGAGCGAGAGGATCTTGCGTTGGTCCCGCCGATAGAGGACCGCGTATCCCACGCTCAGGGTCGCCAGTGCCTCGGCAACGAGGAGGGTTGCTTCGCGGCCGAGCCCGGGGAAGACTGTCTCGAGGGCTAGCCATCCGATCGTCAGGAGCAGTAGGGGGAGGATGAACATGAACCATACGCCTCGACCCTGCTCCTTGTTTTGGAGCCGGTTGAACTCGTCGAGGATCTGTTGCCGCTGTGGGCTGAGCTGAAACATGCTCGCCACCTCCGTCTCGTAGATTCGTTCGAAGAACGCACGGGTGCGCTCCACGCGGTGAAGTTCACCCGGCGTTCCTCGTGGGTGGAGTTGGAAAGGGACAACGCTACTTTCTACCATACTGGCCGTGAGCGGGCAAGTGTGATCAGTTGGCGTTCGGGCACCTCAGAGTGGTAGCTCTCCACCTCTTTCACCTCCGAGGCGAAAGAGACCGGCTTCCGTTCCGGGCCGTGACTGTGCTACCATGAACGACGCTATGTTGACATCACCACTCAGCTCATCCCCCTCGGGTCGGCGGCCTGGCCGCGGGGCGTTCGTGATCCTCTTCCTCTTCCTGGCCCTCTTCATGGGTGCCTTGGGGGCGATCGGTGGCCTTTGGCTGGTGGCCACGACTGACCTGGGCGATCGGCTCGGTCTGGGCGAGGGGCAGGTCCTGGACCTGGGCGTCACCAAGACCGAGCGGCTCGTCCTGGAGGAGAGTTCGGCCGTCATCGATGCCTCGGAGACGGTCAGTCTGGCGGTGGTGTCGATCAGTACCACCCGGAACGTCCTCGACTTCTTTGGCCGGACCGTTGAGCAGACCGGCGGCGGGACCGGTTTTATCCTCACCTCCGATGGCTTGATTGTGACCAACAAGCACGTGGTCGCTGATGAGGCCACCTACACGGTCTTCACGAGTGACGGGCGCGACTTCCCAGCCACGGTCCTGGCGCGTGATCCCTTGAACGATCTGGCGGTTCTCAAGGTGGAGGCGAGCGGCCTGCCAGTGGTGGAACTGGGCAGCTCAGCCGAGCTACGAATTGGGCAGTACGTGATTGCGATTGGCAACGCCCTTGGGGAGTTTTCGAACACGGTCACCCTCGGCGTCGTCTCGGCCAAGGAGCGCCAGATTGTCGCCAGTGGTGGCGGTGGGATCTCTGAGAGCCTCTCCGGCCTCATCCAGACGGACGCGGCCATTAACCCCGGCAACTCGGGCGGCCCGCTCGTCAACTTGGCCGGTCAGGTGGTGGGCATCAACACGGCGGTGGCCGGTGGGGCCGAAAACATCGGCTTTGCCATCCCCATCGACGTCATCAAGCGGGCGATCGACTCGGTCCGAGAGACCGGCCAGATCAAGCGGCCGATGCTCGGCATTCGCTACGTCCCCATCACGAAGGAGCTCGCCCGGAGCAACCAGCTCCCGTCTGATCACGGCGCCTGGGTCTTGCCCGGAGACACCCGGGCTGAGGTGGCCGTCATTCCCGGCTCACCGGCGGATCGGGCCGGCATCAAGGAGAACGACATCGTCACGGCCATGGACGGCAAGCTCATCGACGAGAATCACCCGCTCCTCTCGCGCCTGGCCGAGTACGTCCCGGGGGATACCGTGACGCTGACGGTGCTCTCGGGTGGACAGGAGCGGCAGGTCGACGTGACGCTCGACGAACTGGAATCGTAAGAGCTGCTATACTGGATCACGCGATGAAGCAATCGAACCACGACGACGTCACGAACGCTGAACTCGCGCACCTGATCAACGCGGGCTTCACTGGCGTGCAGCAGCAAATCCACAGGATGCAGAATCAGATCAGCGCGCTCGGTCAAGCCCAGCAACAACTCCAACAGCAAGTTGAGGATGGCTTTGAGGAAGTCAATGACCGACTCGAGTCTATGGAGAAACGGCTGAAGGCAACGATCCGAGTTACTGACGCCCACGATCGGGTGCTCCAACACCAGCGGAGGTCAGCATGAAGCCGGCCGCCAAATGGTTCATTGCACTCGCGGTCCTCGGTTTGCTCGGCTGGGAGTACTGGGTGATGGGTGGCACGACGGTGACGGTGAC
>JACQIO010000004.1 GCA_016198415.1 Candidatus Berkelbacteria bacterium
CAAACTGTAAAGACACACCATTTGTAATCTAATCGCCGGCGCTGCGGGAAAAGTAGGACCTACGCATGGATAGAGTTCGAGAGCTCATCGAGAAGGCGCTGGCCGACGGCTACCTCATGCACCTGGGAACGGTGGATGAGGGAGGGCCGTGGGTCGCCGGGGTGATCTACGTTCATGACGATGCACTCAACCTCTACTGGATCTCCAGCGTCAAGACGCGCCACTCTCAGGCAGTCCATGCGAGTGGTCAGGCCGCGGCAGCGATCACGGTCAGCGACCAGCCGGGCACGGAGTTTGGCCTCCAGGTCATGGGCACGGCAAAACGGATCCCAGGAGCCCGACTCGATCTAGCCATCAAGCACTGGTCCAAACGCGGGAAGCCAGCGCCAAAGGTTAAGGACATTCTCTACGCCGACCACGCCTGGTACCAGCTCACGCCCACCAAGATCGAGCTTATCTACCAACCCGAGTTCGACTTTGACAAGCAGGTGCTCGAGCTCTAGGAATGCCAGGAGAAGATTACTCAATCGTGAACGAGACCGAAGCCAGCATGCCCCAACGGAGGCGGTCGTCAGACGTGTCGATCGTCAGGGTAACAGGGTAGGTGAGTTCACCGCGATCAAGCTGCCCAAAGCGCTGGACGGACTCGACGGTGGCCGTGAAGGATTCGTCTTCGATCGCGTCGAGCGTGAAGCTGGCCGTCTGACCAGGCGTTAACTTGTAGACGTCAGCCTCGGTCACGTTGCTCGTCTTCAGCTTCCACTGACTGGTGTTGGCAATCCGAACCAGCACCGTCCCAGCCTTGACCGACTCACCGGCCTTGGTGCCCACGAACATGACCGTCCCAGCCTGCGGAGCGCGGAGCTCAAACTTCCCGAGCTCCGCCTCGGCGCGCTTGACCTCGGTCCGGGCGGCCGCGATCTCGGCATCGAGTGACTCGAGACTCGAGCCGCCTTCCTGGCCAAGAACGATTCCGTCGGTCAAGGTTTTGAGGGATCGCTCGGTTTTCTCCAACTCCAACTCGGCCACCTTGAGCTCGTCGGGATCGGCACCCTTCCGGGCATCGGTGAGGGTCGCACGGGCCACCGTCAAGGTCGACTCGGCAGCAGCCAGCTCACCACTCGAACTGGTCCCGGACACTCTGAGGGCTTCAAGCTTGACCTCGGCGTCCTTGACGGCCTGCTCCGAGACCGCGAGCTCCGTGTTCGTCGGTTTGGCCTTGAGCTTGTTGACCTTGCCCTGGGCCTGAGCGACCTCGAGCCGAGCCGCGAGCTTTCGCTCGGCGAGTGTGGCGCTCTCAGACTTCTCGGCCTGCGCCCGACGCTGCTCCATGGAGCGGAGCTTGTCTCGGGCCTGATCAACCGTCTGCGCGGCCTCATGGGCGTCGAGCGTCAAGAGCGGTGCTCCCACCGCCACGCTCACTCCCTCCTTGACCATGACGGTCTTGATCTTCCCAGAAACTCCCTCGGGGAAGCTCAGTTCCACGTACTCGCCGGGCACTACCGTCGCATCGGCGGTGATCTCCGGCACTACCTCCGCCTCCTCCAAGATCATGCCTTCCGGAGTGAGCTCAAGCTCCTCCACAGTGACGGTGTCGGCCATACGGCTGACGAGTGCTGCACCCCCGGCGCCAAGGATCACCAGCGCGGCGACGATACAGAGGGCAAGGGTTGGTCGGTTCATAGAAACTCCTTAGATGGTGAGATGGATGGGCTACTCATAGCGCAAGGCCTCAATGGGATGAAGCTTGCTGGCCTTGAGAGCTGGGAGCGTCCCGGCCAACGATCCGAGCGCCGCTGCGCCAACGACAACGGCCAGGGCGCTGCCGAAGCGAACGACGAGAAGCTCAGGATCGCCGTACCCGGGGAGGAGCCATGACGCCAGGAGAGGATTGGCGATTGTGGCCAAGCCAGTTGCGAGGAGGACGCCGCCCAGTCCGCCCCAGAATCCAATCGCCGCTGCCTCGGTGAGAAAGAGTCGGAAGATCCCACCGCGACCCAGTCCAAGGGCCTTCATGAGGCCGATCTCACGCGTCCGTTCGTAGACGGCCATGAGGAGGGTGTTGACGATTCCAATGGTGGCCGCAATGAGCGCAATCGCACCAAAGCCGAGGAGGACCGATTGGGCAGTGGTAATCATGCCGGTGACCAGTTCGATGCTTTCTTGCGAGTAGAATGCCTCGAGTTTCTGATCGCGAATCGCGGCCTGGACGAACTCGACGGTGGCCGGATCCGGCTGACGCTCATCGAGCACCACCACCAGGGCGTTGATCTGACTCGTCCGATCTTGCAGACGACTGATCTGCTCGGCCAGATCGTAGCCCAGAATGAGCGAGGGGCCCAAGAATGACGTAGCAGTGACGCCGCAGATCGAGAGAGTTCGAGTTCTATTCCCACCAACTTGCGTGCTGATGCCGAGCGTCAGCTCGCGGCCAAGGGCCTCGGTTGGCTCGGTCAATCCAAGCGCCGAGAGGTACTGGTAGCCGAGCGTGGCGCAGTCGGTATCGGTTGGCGCAGGCAGTTCGCCCGCTGCGGTCGCGGCCTTCTGGTAGCCAGGAAAGACCACGTCCACGTACTGGATCTCGTACTTGGTGCCCCGGTCAATCTGGAGATAGGTGATCTGGGGAGAGTACTGGATGGAGACGCCGGACACACCCGAGATCTGCTCGATGGCCGCCATCTGCCGCTTGGTGATGGCGGGCGGCTGGCTGAACGGCTCCCCACTGATCGAGTCACCCTCTTCCTCGGCGGTGATACCGACCCGCGTGCGAGGCTCCTTGTACTCCCGCGGCGTGGTGTCGAACGGGTTGGTACTCGGCGGATCGTCGGTCGATGCCTCACTGCCTGAGCTAGATTCGCTCCAGCTTGGGTAGACGTCGAGGACGTTGACCTGGACGAGACCACCGAGTTGCCCACCAATGAAGGCCTGGGCACCCGCGCCAAGGGCGAGGGTGAGCATGACGGTCAGCGCGCCGACGGCAAGCGCTACGAGGGTTAGTGCAGTCCGGACCCTGGAGCGCCAGAGGTTGGAGCTGGCCATCAAGAGGGTGTCAAGCCAGGTCACGCCACCCTCCGATCGGAGACGATCCGGCCGTCTTTGAGCTCAACGATCCGGCCGCACTGCTGGGCGATGTCGCGATCGTGGGTGACGATGATGACGGTGATGCCCTGCTGGTTGAGATCAAAGAGCAGCTGAATGATCTTGGCGCCATTCTCGGTGTCTAGATTCCCGGTCGGCTCGTCGCAGAAGATCATGGAGGGTTCGTTCACGAGCGCCCGGGCAATGCAGGCGCGTTGCTTCTCTCCACCAGACAGGTCAGTGGCCCGATTGTTGGCCTTATCTGAAAGCCCGACGCGCGCGAGCGCCTCAAGCGTCCGGGCCTCTCGCCCGCGCCGGCCCACCCGCCCAATCTTGAGCGGCAAGAGCACGTTCTCCTTGACCGTCAGATGGGGTTGGAGGAAGAACTGCTGGAAGACGAAGCCGAAGGTTCGGTTGCGGAGCTGGTTAAGCCCTCCCTCGCCGAGCGTGCCGATGTTCCGGCTATCGACCGTCACCGATCCTTGGCTTGGGGTATCTAGCCCGGCCATGAGGTGGAGGAGCGTTGACTTGCCCGAACCTGACTTGCCGATGATCGCCACCCGTTCGCCGGTCTTGATCGCAAGACTCACGGCGCGAAGCGCCGTGAAGGCGCCCTTGCCCGTGCCGTACCGCTTGGTGACGCGTTCCACCTGAATCATTGGCGCTGTGTACCAAGAAATCCCGAATCCGTCAAGGCCCCCATGAGGGCATGACAACGCATTTGCCTACGATCGTAGGCAAATGCGTTGTTCCTCCAGGAAGATGTTTATGCAGAAGCCGGCGGTTCGCCGCCGGCTTCTCGTATGTTGCCCCCGTCTAGCGACTCGTCGACCTCGGCTGATCGTAGAGTCCCGTTGATCCTAGTCCGTCGGCGGACCGACCTGTTCCACTGAGCTCCTCCATCGCGGTCACCTCGATGAGGTTGGGGATCATCGCCCACTGGAAGAGCGCCTGGGAGATCCGGAGACCGAGTGCGATCTCAAACACGGACGTGCCGTTGTTGACGATCACCGCACAGGCCTCGCCTCGGTAGTCGGGATCGATGGTCCCCGGCGCGTTCATGAGCGTCACGCCGTACCGAGAGGCCAGGCCGCTTCGAGGTGACACCCAGTACATGACCGGAAATGGCATCTCGGTAACGAACCCAAGTCCGACAGTGACGAACTCCCCAGGGTAGAGCTTGTAGACCCAGCTGCCATCGGGTTTTTGCTCGACACGCTTCTGAATCTGTGCGTTCTCCGGCGCGGTCACGTGCGGGGGATCGCGGAAATTCACGAGCGTCTTACGCAGCAAGGGATTCTCCGGATCCATCAGCTCCGCCGACACAACTGCCCGCACGTAGACGTCGTACCCGATGGCACCGTCGGTCTTGCGTTCAGGCCGCTGCCCGCCGGGCAGGACAAAGATCTTCACATCCGGTGTCAGTGCCCAGAGGGCAAGAATCTGGGCCCAGCGCCGAACTCGACGCAGGCCAGTGGAGAACAGATTGTTAAGCACAGTGATCCTCCTAGAAAAAACTGAGCGACCAAGGCCGCTGGTCAGAGCCTAGGAGGGATTGCCAATCTCGTCAACCTCCCAGAGCCAGAATCGCTCACTCGATCGTAACCATAATGTGGACGACCGCATCGATTACGGTTGTTTTTGTTATGCTCGGTTGATGAGACATGCGAAGGACCGAGTCCGGCGGCCCGCCGTAGAGGCAAGCGCCGAACCCGGTCCTGGTTGTCTCCCCGTCGAGATCGGCTTACCCACTTGGCCTAGTCAAGGTGGACAATCTCTCTGGGGAAGAGGTAGGTGGGTACCCTTGTATAGATCCACCGACTGTTATCGATGTCCGCGAGTGCGCGGTAGTCACTCTCGACCTCCTCATCAGGGATCGTGTGGTACTCCAGGGAGACCACGTCGCCACGAGAGAGGAGACCGAACGCCTCGTAGGTCGGGACTCCTCGCTCGACCTCGATCCGGATCCGGCTCGCACCGATTTGTTCCCAGGCGTTTTGGAGTCTGTTGAGCTTTCCTGGCTCGAGGACGATGTCGTAGTCTCGGCTGTAGTTGTCGCCAGCGATCCGTACATCTCGGACGATGTACTGGCCGCTCGCGCTGGCGATCTCCCTCGCCTCCTTCTGTGCCGTCAGGACCCCGGCCGGCAACACAGATTTCACCTGCCTTAGTGCCCGTTCTCGCTCCTCCTTCTCCTGGATCTCATAGGAAATGAGTACCAGGTCCTTCTCGTCCCGCCAGGTGCCGGATGCCTCCGGAGTCGCGGCTGCGGTCGCCGTGGGGGTTGGGGACGGAGCGATGGCCGGGGCAGGCTCTCTCTGGACCCACCAGATCGCAATCGCGATCGCCAAGACCACCAGCAGCGGTTCTAACTTTCTGATCATTGGTTCTTCACCTCCCCAATCGGCTCGAGCCGATTCGATGGTCGAATCGATGGGAGAGGCGAAGACGGATTGGTAACGTGCGACGCTGGACTGTACCACCCAAAGCCCAGTCTCGTCAACCTACAAGTCGACCGAGCATGCGAGAGGCTCCATCGGATATCCGGTGGAGCCTCTACTCGTGTCAGTCCTCCGCCAGCGGATCGACGAGCCAAAGCTCAGGCCCGTCAACTGGGATGTTGCCACCCCACCAACGGCCAGGTCAACTCACTAAACTTTCATGCTATATAGCGTGAAAGTTTAGTGAGGAGTTGGGTTGAACTTGGCGCTTATCCTGTTGACACCGTTGTCACTCCCGGTGTTGACACTCCCGGAGTGGCTCGGTACACTGCCGACAGCAGTTACGACTCCTCAACAAGTCCAACGAGCTGTCGGGAGATCGTCCGGCTCGCCTGCGAGCCGAGATGGATCCCGGCCGTTTTTTAGGACGTTCGCAGCTTGACCGGCAGATCGGTGAATCACTGGCAGCTCTCTGAGAGGAACGATGCAGACCGTGCTCGGGCACCACCCTTCGCTCGCTGAGCTACGGAGTGGTTGCCCTCCAAAGGAATCATGACATCATTACTCGGGCAAAAAGTTGGGATGACTCGGGTTGTCGACACTGACGGCAGTCTTGTTGGTGCCACCGTGATTGTCGCGTTGCCCAACGCCATTGCAGCCGTCCGGACCAAAGAGAAGGATGGCTACTCGGCCATCCAACTTGGGTATGGCGATCCAGCCAAAGCCAAGAAGCCCCAGCAGGGACGGCTGGCCAAGGCGAAGGCCAAGGCTGGCCGGTATCTGGTGGAAGTTCGCCTGACCGATGAGACCCAAGCGCCCGCCCTGGGTGCCGAGGTGACGGTGGCGACCTTCAAGCCGGGGGACGTGGTCAATGTCACCGCCACCAGTAAGGGCCGCGGCTTTGCCGGCACCGTCAAGCGACATCACTTTGCCCAAGGACCACGGAGTCACGGCTCCATGAACGTTCGTCAACCGGGCTCAATCGGGGCCCAGCAGCCCCAGCGCGTGATTCTGGGCAAGCGGATGGCCGGCCGCCTGGGTGGTGAGCGGACCACCGTCAAGCACCTGACTGTGCTCGACGTGTTGCCCGAACAGCACCTGATCGTCCTCAAGGGCGCCGTTCCCGGCATTCGCGGTGCCCTCCTCAAGCTGAGCCGATCCCCCCGTCACATGAGCCAGGCGAGTGAGGAGTTAGCATGAGTCTCACCTCCGCCACGCAACTGGCCGGCCTCTCAACCGGCACGGTCAGTCAACGTCTCCTGGCTCAGGTGGTCCGAACCTACGCGGCCAACCGTCGGACGACTCGCGCTCACACGCTGACGCGCGGTGAGATCCGGGGCGGCGGCCGCAAGCCGTGGCGACAGAAAGGAACCGGCCGGGCCCGAGTGGGATCGACCCGCTCGCCGCTCTGGCGCGGTGGTGGGACCACCTTTGGCCCAACCAAGGAACGACGCTTCACTGAGAAGCTCAACGCTCAGACGCGCCTCGGCGCCCTGTCCGAAGCCTTGGCCGAGCAGCTGGCCGCTGGAACGATCCTGGCAACACCTACCTGGCCCGCCGATGGCAAAACGGCCACCCTGGCCAAGCTCGTGCGGACCGCCCAGACGCTCCAAGCACCCGTCCTCCTCCTCATCTCCTCGATGGATGCCGAATCCCTGGTGGTTCGCGCTGCCCGAAACCTGCCTCGGGTGGCCACTCGGACCGCCGATGCGGTGACTGCCGATGACGTCCTCCGAGCCGCTTACCTGATTGGCGATCCCGGCTCGCTCGGACAGCTCGCCGCGCGACTTGGCCTCACGGCTGTCACCACCAAGTCAGCCGCCCCGCGTCGTGCTGCCAAGGCTCGGGCGGTGAAGGAACCGGCTCCCCTTCGCCCGCAAGCCTCTGAGGAGCAAGCATGACCGGCTTCCGACTCATCCCGGTGGTGACGGAGAAGTCAATGCGACTCGCCGGTGACGGCGTCTACACCTTTGCAGTCCCGGACTGGGCCACCAAGCACGCGGTGGCGCGCGTCGTCGAGCAGGCCCACAAGGTCACCGTGCTGGCGGTCAACATCACCCGTCGGCCCGGCAAACCCAAGCGTCGCGGCCTCATCTCAGGACACACCTCACCCACTTGGAAGGCGCTGGTCCGCTTGAAGGCCGGCCAACGGATCAAAGGCTTTGAAGTGGCCCTGGGTGAGTCAGAGCACGATCACGAGCACGAGTCAAAGACGGACGCCACGCCAACACCAGCCGCTGCCTCGGGGAAGGACGCCTAATGCCCATCCACTACCGACGGCCCCTCACCCCTGGCCAGCGTGGCCTGTCCGTCAACCGCCAGGCGCTCACCAAGAAGCGGCCGGAGAAGTCGCTGACCGTCCCGCTCAAGAAGCACGCCGGCCGGGACCGCTTTGGGAAGATCAGCATCCGGCACCGCGGCGGTGGCAACAAGCGGAAGTTTCGGATCATCTCGAGCCTGGAACGTGGCCCGTCGCTCACGGCCACGGTGACCGCGCTCGAGTACGATCCCAACCGGAGCGCCAACATCGCTCTCATTACGTATGAGGACGGATCGAAGGCCTACATCCTGGCCTCGCACCAGATGCAGCCGGGTCAGACACTCACGCACGGCCAGGGGGCCGCGCCCGAGCCGGGGAATCGACTGCCGCTCGGCAAGATTCCGCGTGGCTTCACGATCTACGACATTGCCCTGGATCCCAACCGGACCGGTCAGATTGTCCGTTCGGCGGGCGGGAGTGCCACGGTGGTGGCGCATGAAGACGATGGGCGGTTCGCCCAGGTCAAGCTCCCATCGGGCGAGGTCCGGCGCATCTTAACGACCGCCTACGCCTCAATTGGGATAGTCAGTAATCCAGAGCACTCGAGCGTTACACTTGGCAAGGCCGGCCGAGTTCGTCACATGGGCCGTCGACCGCAGGTCCTCGGCAAGTCGATGAACCCCAACGATCACCCGCACGGTGGTGGTGAGGGTCACTCACCGATTGGCCTCAAACATCCTAAGACGCCCTGGGGGAAGCCGGCGCTTGGGAAGAAGACGCGCCGAAACCGCCGGAGCACCGTCTTTATCGTTCGTAGCCGTCATGAAGGGCGGAGGTAAGTATGGCCCGATCACTCAAAAAGGGACCGTTTGTTGACGAGAGCCTGCTCAAGAAGATCGACGTGGCTGATCGGCGCAACCCCAAAGCCATCAAGACTTGGTCACGCCGCTCAACGATCACGCCAGAAATGGTCGGCCTGATCTTCCAGGTCCACAATGGCCGGGACTTTATCACCGTGAACGTGATTGAGGATATGGTTGGCCACAAGCTCGGCGAGTTTTCTCCCACCCGGAAGTTCCGCCGACACGGCGGCAAGTCCACTGCCGAGGCCGCGAGCACCACCCCCGCCGCCCCAGCCGGAGCCGGGAAAGGGAAGTAGCATGCAGGTGACCGTTCGCCTCAACAAGATCCCCTTTGGAGCCCGGAAGCTGCGGGCCATCTTGGACCAAGTCCGGGGCCGGACCGTGCCAATGGCGCTGGCGAGACTCTCGGCCTCGCCCCGGGTGACAACGCTCCCGCTTGAGAAGCTGCTCCGCTCAGCCATCTCGGCTGCCCGGGACCGTGACCCAGCCACCCGGCCAGAAGAACTGACGGTCGTGGCCGTGGCCTGCAATGAGGGGGCCCGTCTCTACCGGACCCGCATCAAGTCCCGAGGCCGGTCGAGCCGCTTTGCCAAGCGGAGCTCGCGTCTGGTCCTGACGGTTGGCAAAGCGGCGCGCGCGCCCCAACCAGCCCCGATCTCCCCCAAACCCACCGCCGCCACCCCACCCAGTGAGCCAACCGCGCCCACAGCGAGTGTGGCCCCACCACGGCGACGCACCAAGGAGTCGGCTCCCCGCCGCCCAACAGCTCCGAAGGAGCGTGCATGACCCACAAGACCAATCCGATTGCCAACCGCCTGCCGCTGACCAAGGCATGGCGGTCCAAGTGGTTTGCCGGCCACATGGTGGCCTATAATGTGGTGGAAGACGCCGAGATTCGTCGGCTGGTGCAGCGGGCGTACGACAAGAATGCCGCCATCGAGTACGTTGAGATTGAGCGGAGCCGCCAAGAGGTTCGGATTATCCTCAAGACCGGCAAGCCGGGGGTGG
>JACQIO010000025.1 GCA_016198415.1 Candidatus Berkelbacteria bacterium
ATGTGTTCCCTGTTATCCACTCCCGAAGTGGAGTACTCTAGACACATCGGGGGGTTAGGAGGAAGTATGCCGGAACGGTTCATCCCCCTCGCCACAGGCGAGTACTACCACATCTACAATCGCGGCCTGCGTAAGCAACCGACGTTTCTTGAGAAGCGCGACTACGAGCTGGCGCTGCTCGGGCTTGTGTATTATCAGGCGATCGAACCACCGTTTAAGTTTTCCGTCTTTCGCAAGCTGTCAGTTGCAGAGCGAAGACAGGTGCTCGACGACCTCGCCAGACGTCCCAAGCTCGTCACGATCATCTGCTTCTGCCTCATGCCCAATCACTTCCACTTGCTCTTGCGCCAGGAGGTTGATGGTGGGATTTCCACGTTCCTCCGCCGCTGGACGAACAGCTACACACGCCTCTTTAATACCCGCCACGAGCAAGATGGGCCGCTCTTCCAAGGTGCATTCAAGGCGGTCCACGTGAGTTCCAACGAGCAACTCCTCCATCTGAGTCGTTACATCCACCTTAACCCGTTTGTCTCGCTTATCGTGAAAGAAAGCGCGTTTCTGAGCTACCCATGGTCCTCGCTCGGCGAGTATGCAAGTGGCAAGACGGTGCGTTGCCAGAGCGACGTGATCCTCGATCAGTTCAAATCGCCTCAGGATTACCTCCGGTTTGTACTGGATCGCGCAGAGTACGCCAGGGAGATCAAGGTAATCGAACACCTCATCCTGGAGAACTAAAGAATCGGCAGACATCCCGATGTGTAATCGAGGATCCACTTCGGGAGCGGATGGACCTAGTGGGTCCCTTGTTCAAGGAGGGTTGCGATTCATTGACAGAAGTAGCGGGGAGGGGGTACGGTGTGCGGTCGGCGGAATGCCGACCATCTTGCCCGAGAGGGGTTTCGGAACATGAAGCTTTACAAACCAGGGAAAGTGTGGGAACCGGACTCCCACTTTCGTCCACCGGTGAGCCTAGTGCTTACTGCCCTTAGTCAGGGCCGACTCCGGCCGGTGACACCCTCGCAGCAGCTGGCGACGGTCTTCATGCTCACGCGTGACGAGCACGGCTACACGCTCAGTCCGCCGGTGACAGACGAAGATCTGAGTTGGACGGCTGACGGCGCACGCATTGCGCTCCACTGGTCAGATCGAGGCGGTCTCCTCGATGTGGATGAGGGCGGTGTCTGGTACTACTGGTCGGACCGCGTACGACGTCGCCCAGACCGCTCCCTTGAGGCATACCAGGTTCGGATCGACGATCGTCTGGAGGTCGCCTTCCGTCTCGCACCCACCCACACCTTCGAGGCTCGGTTCAGCCTCTACATCGCCCGGCCGAGCCGCGAACTTGACGCCTGCCAGACCGTCCAGCGCCTCCTCGGGGCGATTCGGCGAAGCTGTCAGCTCACGGAGAGTGGGCTGTGCCATTCTTCGTTCACCGATTACGAGCGCGAGGTTCTCCAGCAGGGGTTCGCCATGCTCCCGGAAGCGCTCCAACGCCAGCTTGCCGAACTCGGCTGGCAGGAGGCAGACCCGTCCCACGTCAGGCCCGCGATGTACGAGGTCGTCTGGCGACACCTCTGTCAACTCGAGGGAGGGATCGGTGGGGCAACTTCTGATGAGGGGCTGCCTGCTGATGAGTTCACGGTCGAGGGAACGTGGGATCGCCGCCGCCCCGAACGGCCACCGGTGCTCACCCTACGGGTCCACAACCTGACACCGTGGGTCCTCCAGAGAGAACGGGCAGCTCCCTTCCTCCGAGGGATGCTCGGAACCTGTCCATCGGTGGTCAAGTCGATGATCGGTGACGCGCCCGTCGAACGAGCGGTGGTCGAGCTCTCGCACAACCACGAGAGCACCTTCCTGCATCTCATTCAGAGCGAGGAGTGGGAGTGTCTGGCCGATGAGCTAGCGCTCTGGGGCCAGCTCGTCGGGGGGATTCGGCCTAAGCTCCGGAAGCTCGCGAAGTTGCTACGAGGAAAGGAGTGGGACGGGCTTGTTTGGAGGCGGTGAGGAGGAGGCTCAAGCACACGATGGCCGCGGGATTCCCGCGGCCATCTTCTGGCCCGTCGCCACAGGTGACGGGCACGGACCGTTCGTCTATCGTGCAGCTCATGCACGATCCACTGCCTTCCTTCTGGGCCGAGGTCAAGTCCGGGAACTGGGGTGACCGACTTGGTCCGGTCATCATCGAGCGCTTCTCTGGTGCCAGGCCCACCTATGTGACTGATCGGGGTGGCCGGTACCTGACGGTTGGGACGCTCATCCAGCCCGGCTACCTCAAGCCCGGTGATCACATCTGGGGGAGCGGCTACCTCAAACCCAAGATCGTTCCGGCCTCGCTTGATCTCACCTTCCATGCGGTCCGAGGCCCCCGTTCTCGCGACGGCCTCATTGCGCAAGGTTGGGACGTGCCGGCAGTCTACGGCGATCCGGGTCTCCTGCTGCCCCATCTCTACCAACCGGCCGCGCCGTTCGCCTCGCTGAAACAGTACCCCATGAGCCTCATCCCCCACATGGGCGTGTCGCCGGCGTACCGCGAGACGTTGGCAACCCTCTCGCCCGAGATCCACGTCATCGACATCCTCGGCGACGTCGAGACAGTCCTGCGCGAGCTCTGGGCGAGCGAGCTCGTGTTCTCCTCCTCCCTCCACGGCATTATTGGGGCCGAGAGTTACGGCATTCCCGCCGAGTTTGTCCAGTTCCACACCTGGCCGGACCACGGCAACGACGAGCGATTCAAGTACGACGACTACTACGCATCAACTGGTCGCGCACCGCGGGTGCCGCTCGACTGGCGAGCAGTCACCGCCGACCAGGTCGAGACGGCTGCGGCCCAGCTAGCACAGACCTGGCGGCCGCCCGTCATCGATCTTGTCCCGCTCGTCCAGGCCTGTCCGTTCAACTGGTTGGGGATTGAGACGCCCGATGATCTCAAGCTTGAGCGCCTGGCGTAGTCTCCTAGACAGCCAGCCCCTCTCGAGCTAGACTGGGTCGGCCATGTCAGGTCACTCAAAGTGGACGCAGATCAAGCGGAAGAAAGGGGCAGCGGACGTCAAGCGCGGCGCCCTCTTCAGCAAGCTCGCCAAGCAGTTGACCGTGGCGGCTCGTCAGGAGAAAAACCTGGACATGGTGGTGGCGGCTGCCAGAGCGGCCAACATGCCCAAAGACAACATCGAGCGGGCCATCAAGAAGGGGACGGGCGAGCTGGGCGACGGCGCGCAGATTGAGGACGTCCTCTACGAGGCTTACGGGCCGGGTGGCGCGGCCATCCTTATTGAGACCCTGACTGACAATCGGAATCGAACCGTCAACGAGCTCCGGGCCGT
Organism: Candidatus Berkelbacteria bacterium; assembly: GCA_016198415.1. Classification (GTDB taxonomy): domain Bacteria; phylum Patescibacteriota; class UBA1384; order JACPKC01; family JACPKC01; genus JACQIO01. The sequence goes on from JACQIO010000025.1 coordinate 3,324, forward strand.
GCTCAACAAGTGGGGTGGCAGCCTCGGCCAGAGTGGCGCCGTCCAGTTCCTCTTTGATCGCCGCGGGGTCGTGGAGGTCGCGGCTGGGACTGATCCGGAGGCCACGCAACTCGGTCTCATTGAGGCTGGCGTCGAGGACGTGGCCCTCGAAGAGGATCGGGTCGTTGGCTACGTGGCGCCGGCCAAGCTGGGAGCGGTTTCCCGAGCGGTCGAAGCCTCAACGCTGACTGCGCTAGACACGCGACTCGCCTGGCTCCCCAAGGCGCTGTACCCGGTCGACGAGGTGGCAGAGACCAAGCTCCTCAAGCTCCTCGAGGCCATCGACGAGCTGGAAGACGTCAGTAGTGTCGAGACGAACGCCGAGTTGTAGCTATGCTATCGTAGACGTACATCGTTGACAGCGTCCCCCTTCGTCCGATTCGGGCGGACTTCGGAGGGACCTTTCGGGTCGCCTCATTGGCGACTCGAAGCGGGAGGAACATGCGCATTCTTGGCATCGATCCAGGGCTTGGCACCACCGGCTGGAGCGTCATTGAACTCGGTCCGCAGCACCCATGGCTCATCGCCGCGGGGACGATTACCACCACCAAGAACGCCCCAACGCCCGGCCGTCTCGTGGTCCTGGAGCGTGAGGTGGTCAAGCTCATCGCCACCTACCGCCCCGGCCAAGCGGCCGTTGAGAAGCTGTTCTTTGCCAAGAACGTCACCACGGCGATGGTCGTCAGTCAGGCGCGGGGCGTGACGCTCCTCTGTTGTGCCCGGGCTGCACTCGAGATCTTTGAGTACACCCCACCCCAGATCAAGCAGGCGATCACCGGCTACGGCAACGCACCCAAGGCCCAGGTCATCGACATGCTCAGTCACCACGTCCAAGGGGCCTCGATCCCTCGCCAGAACGATGCCGCTGATGCCGTAGCGGTCGCGCTCACCCACGCGGCCTGGCACCGAATCCCGGCGACACGGGCGACGATGGCGCTTGACCGTTCCTGAACGTCCGAGTAGTCTGCCCACGACCAAGGAGTCCCCATGAAGAAATATCTGAAAATCGGCGTCGTGGCCTTTCCCAGCTACGGTGGGAGCGGCGCGGTGGCGACCGAGCTTGGCAAGAAGATTGCCCAGCTTGGTCATAAGGTCCACTTCATCATGCGAGACGTGCCGTTCCGCCTGATTGGACCGTGGCGGAAAAACATCTTCTTCCACCAAGTCGAGTCACTCGAGTACCCAGTCCTGAGCGAGTCGCCCTACACCATCACGCTGGCCAACAAGATCGCCGAGATCGCGGTTCAGGAGAAGCTCGACATCGTGCACACCCACTACGCCCTGCCGCATGTGGTGGCCGGGTACCTGGCCCGAGAGATGACGAAGCGTCGATTCAAGCTGGTGTGCACCCTGCACGGGACGGACGTGACCATCACGGGCGCCGATCCGATTGTGCGGGACGCGGTCAGTTTCAGTCTCAGCCGAGCCGATGCCGTCACCGCGGTGGCTGGGCAGTTGGCCGATGAGGCCAAGCGGACGTTTGAGCTCAAGCGCAAGCCGGCGGTGATCCACAACTTTGTGGAGCCCAAGCAGCCGAGCCCCGAACAGATCGAGGAGCTCCACCGGATCTTTGCCAATGAAGACCAGAAGATCATCATCCACGTCTCCAACTTCCGGTCCGTCAAGCGCATTCAGGACGTGGTTCGGGTCTTTGCCGAGATTCACAAGCGCGTCCCGAGCAAGCTCCTTCTGGTTGGAGATGGTCCAGACCAGCGAGCGGCCTACAAACTGGCGGCCAAGCTCCAGCTCATCCCCCACCTCCACTTTATGGGGCTCCAGAGTCAGGTGGAGAAGCTGCTCTCCATTGCCGATCTCTTCCTCCTGCCCTCAGAGCGTGAGGGCTTGAGCCTGGCCGCGCTCGAGGCGATGGCGCTCGGGATTCCGGTCATCGTGACCAGTGTCGGCGGGATGCCTGAGCTGATTGCACACGGTGAGAATGGGTTTCTGGCCGAGGTGGGTGACGTGCCGTCCATGGCGGCTTCAGGGATTCGGGTCCTCACTGATGACGCCTTTCACGCTCAGATCTCACGCGCGGCGAAACAGACGGTCACCGAGGGTTTCAGCCCATCGATCATCGTTCCCAAGTACGAGGCGCTCTACCGATCATTGGTCCCAGTCAAGTCCTGAGGTGCGGCTGGTGGCCCAAACCAGAGATCGGACTTCTCCGGTGAGGTGAAGAACGCGGCCACCTCGGGTTCGGCCAGCTCCTTGAGTCGCTTGACGGATGGGGTCAGTGGCAGGTGGTGCTTGACTCGATTCAAAGTGAGAAAACCCTTGTGGCGGTCGCGCTGGAGGGATCGGACCGACTGGGCGTGCATTCGGACGCGCACCTGGCTTGAGGGGTCAGCGCGGAAGATCGCGCCCCGTTCCGCAAAGGTCAGCCAGAGGTCGTAGTCTTCGCCAATCTCAAACTGGGGATCGTAGCCATCGGTGAGCCGTTTGAATGAAGCGCGACGATACGCGCTAGAGGCGTTCGGGATAAAGTTCACGATCGTGAGGAGTTCGCGGTTGAAGGGCTGGAAGAAGCGCGGTCGAACCTCACCGGTCTCGAAAAACCAAAGATCAAAGTTGGTGTAGAAGACATCGGTATCCGGGTGTCCCTGAAAGTGATCCTGGATGAGGCGGAGGCGGGTTGGGTAGGACGGGTCATCTGAGTCCGCCACCACAATGACCTCGCCCCGAGCCTGCTCCACCCCCACGTCCCGAGCCGTTGCGACGCCCTTCCGGCGTGTGTTGGTGACACACCGAACGCCCTGATCGGCGTACTGCTCGAGCAGGGCGACTGTCGTATCCGTGCTCTGATCGTCCACGACTACAATCTCAGCTGAGACGTCTCGTTGCACGAGATAGCTCTCGAGAATCTCTGGGAGAAGATCGGCTCGGTTGTAGGTAGGCATGACGACCGAGAGGTACGGTGGGGGCATGGTCCTCGCTCGCATTCGGTTGTAGGCTGTACAGGAAAGCGTAGCAGATGGTCGCTCGACAAAGGAGTCACATGCGGATTGCGATGTTGACCAACTTCAAGAAGACCATCCCGTCGCCACCCGGGAGCATCTACGCCCCCGGGATGATCATTGGGGCGCTCACCGATGGACTGGTGGCCCGAGGCCATGAAGTCACCCTGTTGGCCGGGCGAGAATCAGAGACGACCGCCCAGCTGGAGTCTTTTGGGTACCCCTCGACCTACGTGGAGTTCGGTGGCCTCGGGGTCAATCCAGAGGCCGAGCTGCAGCGTGAGCTCTTTGCCTTGGCCCAGGTGGTCCGGCGGGCGAACACTGGCGAGTTCGAGCTCATCCACGCTCACGATCATCGGCGTGCCCTGTTCTTTGCGCCTACCTCAAGCGTCCCGATGCTCTTCAGTAACCCCGGCAATCCCGAAGATCTCGAGCCCGAGTACAACGCCGATCGTCTCAAGGCGTTTCGCGAGAGCGCGTGGTTTGTCACCACCACCGAGTGGCAGCGTTCCCTCTTTGGGAATGCGATCCGACATTTGGCCACCATCCCGTACGGCATTGACGTTGAGCGGTTCGAGTTTGTCAGTCAGCCTGGGGCGCAGTTTCTCTACTCCGGCCGGCTCATTCCCCGCAAGGGGGTTGATACGGCTGTCGAGCTGGTCCGACACCTTGAAGGCAGCCTCGATATTTTTGGCCAGCCAGGGACGAGCCAGGCCGATCAAGAGTTCTGGTTGGGAGTCGAGCGGACGCTTCGTGATCCGTCGATTCAGTTTCACGGCCATCTTCCGTATGAGCGGATTCACCAGACGTATGGGAGGTATCGGGCGCTCGTGCTGCCACTTCGGGAGTCGGAGTCGTTCGGCATGGTCATGGTTGAGGCGATGGCCTGCGGCACGCCCGTGATTGTCTTTGACGTTGGCGGGGTCCGCGAGATCGTCACGGATGGGGTGACCGGCTTTGTCGTCCCGCCTGGCAACCTCGAGGCTTTCCGGGGGGCGATGGAGCGGATTGACTCGATCGATCGGGCAGCCTGCCGAGCCCATGCGCTCGAGCAGTTCTCGCTCGAACGCATGGTTGAGCGCTACGAGGCAGCCTACCAGACCCTCCTGGCCAAGGAGCAGCGATGATCCGGCTCATTGCCGGGACGGTCGCAGCACTGGTTGGTGAGGGCGTGGTCGTCGATGTTGGCGGCCTGGGCTACCTGGTCCGGGTGCCGATTCGGAGCCTAGCGGCCGTGGGCAGCCAGGTTCGCTACCACACCTACCACCACATTCGTGAAGATGGACAGGCGCTCTATGGGTTCCAGACCCCAGAAGAGCTCGAGATCTTCACGCAACTCCTCGACGTGCCGAGCATCGGACCCAAGCTGGCCTTGACGATCCTGACGAGTGCTACACCAGCCGAGATCGCTCAGGCGATTGCGGCCGAGAACGTGGGCTTCTTCCAATCCCTCCCGGGTGTCGGCAAGAAAAGCGCTGCTAAGATCATCGTGGAGCTCCGCGGCCGATCCTTGGGGTCAGCAGGTGCCGGAGCACCGGGGCGGGGGAGCGATCTGGCTGAGGCCCTCGCGTCACTCGGCTACGGGGCGGCTGAGATCCAGCGGGTCACCCAGGTCCTACCGGCTGATCTGACGTCCCCGGAGGCTCAGGTGACCTGGGCGTTGCGAGCGCTCGCTGGCAGTCGCTAAGATGGGCGCGCCGCTGGAGGCTACCGGGCAAGTTTCGGTCGCGCCGCTGCTTGGCCGCTCTGTTCGGACGCTTCCCCGTGTCGGCTCCAAAGGTGCCGAACGTCTCGCCAACCTTGGCATTGTGACAGTTCGAGATTTGCTCTTCCACTGGCCACGGACTTGGCATGATTTCACGACGCTCACGCCGGTCTCAGCGCTCCGGGCCGAGACAACGGTCTGTGTCCAGGGTCGGCTCTCTGAGCTTGTGGTGACGCCACGGCTGGGGAGGCGGAAGGCCCGCGTCAGCGCTACTCTGACCGACACACACGGTGACAGTGTCGCAGTCGTTTGGTTCAACCAGACCTACCTGGCCCGGGTCCTGCCGGTTGGCGAACCACTCCTCCTACGCGGGCCGGTTCTGTCGGACTGGTCGACGCGCCAGCTGACGCTCACCAACCCAGTCCGAGCCCTCCGGCCGGAGCTCGTCCCGATCTACCCAGAGACCGCCGGTCTGACCTCCCGGTTCCTTGCCGCACTCATCCAGCCCCTCCTTGCCCAACTCACCCTGCCCGATCCAATCGGGACGACGCAACCCGAGTCTGGGTCGCTCAGGGCAGCCATCCAGACGGTTCATCGGCCCGCGAGTCTCACGGACGCCCTCAAGGCGCGCCGGCGTCTCGAGCTTGACGAGCTCGTGGCGCTTCAGGTCGCCATTCAGGAACGCCGTCGTGAGCGGACTGGTCGGCACGCGCCAGCCATCGTGCCGGCCGTCCCGCTGCTCCAGCGGACCGTCCAGGCGCTCCCGTTCCAGCTGACCGACGGGCAGCGTCGGGCCATCTGGCAGATCGCCCAGATTCTGAACCAGGCCTCGGTCACCGAGACGCTCCTCCAGGGCGATGTTGGAACCGGAAAAACGGTCGTGGCGGCTCTGGCCGCCCTCTCGGTCCTCGAGGCTGGCTGGGCCGTGCGCTGGATGGTGCCGACTCAGCTCCTCGCCCAGCAGCTGGCCGAGCGGGTGCGGAGCCTCCTCGCGCCAACGTCCTTCTCCGTGGCCCTGATCACTGGCGGAACCAAAGACGAGCTCCCCCAGCATGGCCCGGGCCTCGCCATTGGGACGCAGGCGCTCCTGACCGCCCCCAGCTCCGTACCGGTTGGTCTGGTGATTGTGGACGAGCAGCATCGCTTTGGGGTCGCGCAGCGGGAGGCCCTGGCGCAAGGCAAGGAGGCAGCCGGGCCGCACATCCTCACCATGACCGCCACGCCGATTCCCCGCTCGCTCGCACTGACGATCTTTGGTGACGGGGCCGTCGTGACGCTAACCGAACGTCCTACGCACCAGCAGCCGACCACCACCACGCTTGTGGACAGTTGGCAGGATCAGCGATGCCAGGCGGCCCTGACCGCAGCCTTGGCGGCTGGTCAGCAGGTCTTTGTTGTCGTCCCAAGAATCGAGCAGGCCGCTGGCGGCTCACTCTTTGCCCAGACGCTGGCTGAGCGGGCCCAGGCCTACCGGCAACAGTTCCCGGCCGCGCAGGTTGCCGTCTGCCATGGCCAGCTGGACTCAGTCGAGCAGGAGGAGCGGTTACGCGCCTTTGCTGGCGGTGACGTCGACGTCCTCGTGGCCACGACCATCATTGAGGTTGGGGTTGATGTTCCAAACGCAACGACTATGATCATCGAGGACGCCGAGCAGTTTGGCCTTGCGCAGCTCCATCAGCTTCGGGGTCGGATTGGGCGGGGGGCAGTCGCCGGTCAGTGTTTTCTGATCCCGTCCCCAGCTGCTCTGCCCGAGGCACGCGAGCGGCTCAAGGCGGTCGCAGAGACTGCGGACGGCTTTGCGCTCGCCGAGCTGGACCTGGCCACTCGGGGACCCGGTCACTTGACCGGCACCGCCCAGTCCGGTCTGCCGGAACTCAAGCTCGCGCGCTTGTCTGACGCCGCGCTTGTTGCTCAGGCGCGCGAGCTTGCCGGCGCGCTCCTCGTCCACCCGCCCCGCGGCCTGGCGGCCTGGCGAGCGCTCTACCAACGCGCCGAGGAGGAGGTACCCGAATGAAAGCGTGGCTCGCAACGCACCGGCTCCCGCTCCTCTTCTTCTTGATTGCCCTGGCCGGGCTCAACTGGCTGATCGTCAACTGGGAGTCGGGTCGATTCTCGGCGCCAGTGGCTGAAGGCAGCCAGGATGTGGCGATCTCAGCGCTCCAAGCCCTCCATGACGAGAACAACACCCTCCAAGCGGAGCTCGTCTCGCTCAAAGAGGAACTCGCGATGCTCGCCGCCTCGGAGTCGGGGAGGAACGGACTCGCTGTCTCGGCCACGGCGGACGATGGATCGGCTGCCGCGAGCGAGTCGTCCTCCTCAGTCGCCAGCCCAGCCGGCCAGACCCGGATCAATCTCAACACCGCCTCTCAGGCCGAGCTGGACACCCTTCCCGGCATTGGCCCCTCCAAAGCCCAGGCGATCATTGACGATCGCACCGCCAACGGCCCGTTCAAGGCAGCAGAGGACCTCAAACGCGTCAAGGGGATTGGTGAGAAGACCTACGAGTCCCTCGCACCTCTCATCTTTGTCGAGTAGTCTCCACTGACCCCATTTCCACTTGACAAGTGGAAAGTAGGCGAGAAAGTAGGCGAACTGGATCACGGTGGCTCGATCTGGTATAACAGTCGACTCGGCGGGCCTGCCCGACAGGCGGGGATGGATCGTCTTCGCCCCCAGGGCTACGGACGGGTAAACTCCATGGCAGACGCCGACGTGGTGGAATTGGCAGACACGCGTGGTTTAGGACCACGTGCTCGCAAGAGCTTGCAGGTTCAAATCCTGCCGTCGGCACCAAGACATCTCGAACCAAAACCCGGGCGGGTGAATGAGGCGATCCAGAATCGTGACCATTGGTGGCGGGACGGGGCTCTACGTACTCCTCCAAGGGTTGCGTGACTACGATGTGGACCTGACGGCCACTGTCACCATGACGGATGACGGGGGGAGCACCGGCGAGCTCAGAGATGAGTTTGGGGTCCTGCCGCCTGGCGACATTCGCCGGTGCATCGTTGCGCTCTCTGAGTCACCCGAGCTCATGAAGGAGCTCTTCCAGTACCGCTTCCAACGGGGAGCGGTCGCTGGTCACTCGTTTGGTAACCTGTTCATCACCGCCCTCAAAGAGATCACCGGCTCGGATGAGCGGGCCATCCGAGAGGCGGCCCGGCTCTTGAATGTGCGCGGTCGCGTCCTGCCCGTTACCCTCGATGATCGCCAGCTCCAGGCGACGCTTGAAGACGGGAGCGTCATTCGGGGAGAGACCAACATCGACATTCCCAAGCACAATGGACGGCTCCGTATCCGGGCGCTCTCGCTCAATCAGCCAGCCCGGGCCAACCCTCGCGTCCTTGAGGCGATTCGCCAGGCTGATCTGATCGTCCTGGGTCCTGGCGATCTCTACGGCAGCGTGATTGCCAACCTCCTGGTCACTGGGATCCCGCAGGCAATCGCACGGAGTCGGGCTCGCGTTGCCTACGTGGTCAACCTGATGACCAAGCATGGGGAAACAAACGGCTTTGCGGTCCACGACTTTGTGAAGACGATTGATCGCTACCTGCAACCCGCCAAGCTCGACTACGTGGTCTTCAGTCGCTCCCGACTGAGCCCACGGATGCGGCGAGTCTATGCCAAGTCCGGATCCGAGCCAGTCCGATTTGTTCAGAGCGCGATTGCCACGCACCCGGCCCAGTTTGTCCAAGCACCCTTGGCGGCCTCCGGGAACTACCTGCGTCATGACTCAGGCCGTCTGGCTAAAGTGATCTGGGCACTCCTCCAGTTGAACAATCAAGTCACGTTCGTGGAACGATGAAACCGACTCTACTGGTCCTGGCGGGGCCAACCGCCAGTGGCAAGTCTGGCTGGGCGCTCCGGTTTGCCAAGGAGCATCGCGGGGCGATCATCGCCGCGGACTCACGGACGGTCTACCGAGAACTCAATCTTGGTGCCGGGAAAGTGACCACCGAGCATCCCGCCACCTGGCGCACCGGAGCCTCTGGACCGATTGCCACCATTGAGGGGATCGATCACTACGGCCTCAACCTGGTGGGGCTGGGTGACCGTTTTACGGTGGCCGACTTCCAGGACTACGTCTATCGGCTGTTGCCGGACCTGTGGCGACACGGTCTCCAGCCAATTCTCGTGGGTGGGACGGGACTCTACGTCAGCGCCGTCATTGAGGGCTATACCTTCTCCGGTCGCGGCGGTAGAACCAGTCAGACACCGGCCTTTCCTGCCCAAGTCTTCGTGATCGATCGACCTCGGACCGAGCTCTATGCGCGGATCGATGCTCGACTCGAGGAGCGTTTGGACGCAGGTCTCTTGACGGAGGTGGTGTCGCTCATGGAGGGCGGGCACACCAAGCGCCTGCTCGCCCTCGGGCTCGAGTACCGGGTTCTGACCGAGTACCTCTTGGGAGATCACTCGCCCGAGCAGCTGAGCGCAGCGGTGGCCAAGCTGAGCGGTCAGATCCATGCCTACGCGCGTCGCCAGCTGACGTGGTGGCGCCACCACGGCTCAGTCCGGTGGATTTCCGGGTATACTGAGTTTGTAGAGCGGGCTGAGCAGGCGGTGCGGGAGTAGAGGAGGTCTCATGTTGGCAACCGTCCGGTCCTTTGCAGTTTTGGGACTTGAAGCAGCGCCCGTGGCAGTTGAAGTGGATCTCGCGCAAGGTCTACCCGGTCTGACCATCGTTGGCCTGCCGGATAAGGCTGTGGAAGAGGCGCGTGAGCGGGTCCGGAGTGCGATCACCAACTCAGACGCGGACTTTCCGCTGCGCCGCATTACCGTCAATCTCGCCCCGGCTGATCTGAAGAAAGCTGGCTCGGCCTACGATGTGCCGATTGCGCTCGGAATCCTCGCCAGTGACGGACAGCTGGAGCGGCTACTCCCGCCAACCGCAGCGGTCGTTGGCGAGCTTGCTCTGGATGGCACCATCCGACCGGTCCGCGGCATCCTCTCGATTGCCCTGGTGGCCGCTGAACACGGTATCACCGATCTATTTGTCCCGGCCGAGAATGCGCAGGAAGCCGCCGTGACCGACTCAGTTCAAGTCTATGGGTTGCGGTCGCTCAGAGAGTTGATCGATCATCTCTCGGGACTGCGCCAGATTGTCACCATCGTTCGAAAGGAGCGGGGCCAGCGGGAGCCGGTCTACGCTACAGACTTCACGGACGTGAGAGGTCAACAGCACGCCAAGCGAGCGCTCGAGATCGCGGCCGCTGGTGGCCATAACGTCCTCTTCACTGGTCCGCCAGGTGCCGGCAAGTCCATGTTGGCCAAAGCCTTCGTCTCGATCCTGCCGCCGCTGTCCGAGACAGAGATGCTCGAAGTCACCCGCATCCATAGCGTCGCAGGGATGGTCCCGGCTGATGCCGGACTGGTCCTTGAGCGTCCGGTCCGAACCCCCCATCATACCGCCAGCGCAGTGGCCCTCATTGGTGGAGGAGCTTGGCCGCGGCCCGGGGAGATCTCGCTCGCCCATCGGGGCGTCCTTTTCTTGGATGAGTTGCCTGAGTTCCCGCGTTCGGTTCTAGAGGTGCTGCGCCAGCCGCTGGAAGAAGGCGTGATTACCATCTCGCGGGCTGCTCACGCCGTCTCGTTTCCAGCCAAGTTCGTCCTGCTGGCGGCCCAGAATCCTTGCCCGTGCGGGTACGCCGGGACGCCCAAGTGCACCTGTACGCCCCAGCAGGTTCAACGCTACCAGCGGAAGCTCTCGGGACCGCTCTTGGATCGGATTGATCTCCACGTTCACTTGCCGTCAGTCGCCTTTGATGAGCTTGAGAGTCGGGAGGTGGGAGAGACATCGGCCATCATTCGAGCGCGCGTCCGGTTGGCCCGAGAGCGGCAGCGGACTCGATACGAGGGCAAGTATGAGTGCAACGCGGACATTGGTCCTCGGGACATTGTCACGCATTGTCAGTTGGGGGAGCCGGAGAAGCAGTTCATGCGCCGGGCCATGGACCACTACGGCTTCTCAGCCCGGGTGTACCACCGGATCCTCAAGTTGGCCAGGACCATCGCCGACTTGGCCGATCAACCCATCCTGACCGAAACGCACTTGGCAGAAGCCATCCAGTATCGCCCTCACGCGCAGTAGCCAATGCTCCAAGCTCTTGCACTGTTCCAGGTCTCGTGCTATCTTCTCACGTTCGTAGAATGTATGAGGAGTACGCATGCTGGACGGGCTATTCAAGCACGAGAGACTGGTCATTCGTTGGCTCCTATTCGCCGCGACGCTCTTGATTGTGGCCAGTTATGTCTTTCGACTGACCATCACGAACTCGGCCTATGATGCCTCACCGATCCGCTTCCCCCAAACCGCCGCCGCCAACCCAGAGCCGGCTGAATAAAGTCATTGCGCAGTCTGGCCTGATGGCCCGACGCAAAGCCGACGCGCTGATCGAGGCGGGACGAGTCATGGTCAACGGCCGTCGCGCGTTGCTTGGGCAGGTGGTTGACGCGACAATGGACCACATTCTTATTGATGGACAAGCTCTCCCGGCTTGTCCACGGACCCTGCTCTACGCTTACCACAAGCCCCGCGGTGTCATTACCACGCTCTCTGATCCAGCCGGCCGGGCCACGATCGCAACGGCCGTTGGCATTCCCGAGCGACTGTTTCCTGTCGGACGCTTGGATAAGGAGAGTGAGGGGCTGCTTCTCCTGACCAATGACGGGCAACTCGCACTCGAGCTGACGCATCCCCGCTTTGCCCACCAGAAGCGCTACCGGGTCTGGGCTGAGGGCAGCCGGACGCACTCGCCGCAAGCATTCACCGAGATCTTGCAGACTCCCCGACGCCTGGATGGCCGAGTTCGACGGTTTGATGACGTTCTCTCTCAGGGCCGAGAGGCCGGGCAGCTGGTGTTTGAGGTGTCGGTCCACGAGGGCTTGAAGCATCTCGTACGCCGCCTGTTCGACCGAGCTGGCTTAACGGTGGTTCGTCTCCAGCGGATTACCCACGGACCCGTTGAGCTCGGTGATCTGGCGCCCGGGGCGTGGCGGGAGTTGTCGGTATCATCCGTCCGCGCTCTTCTTCAGAATCCTAGGAAGTCGTAGAGCGCTTGACCGAACGTCTCATCGAGGGTGGTCAGCTTGGCTCCCCAGGTGACGAGTCCAAGCACCACCACGGTGATCAGGGACGTCAGGAGGACGGCCCGGAGGTCTTGGTCAACGCCAAGGACCCTCAGTCCACGCTGCGTTGACCCGTGTTTCTCTGGGCTTGTCTGTGATACGGGAACCGCGAGCGGCACCCGACGACGACGTGGCATGGCATAGCTCCTCTCCCTGGCACTCTACCATGTGAGCAGTGCGTCGCAACTCCTCCGGGTTTACAACCCATGCCCTCGATTGGTACCATGAGACCTGCTCGCGGGAGTAGTTCAGTAGCAGAATGCTTCCTTGCCAAGGAAGAGGTCGCGGGTGCAAATCCCGTCTCCCGCTCCATACTTTCGGATGACGGATGACAGAGGACGGAACCACCAAGTCCGTCTTCGGTCTTCTGTCGTCTGTCCTCCGAAAGCGGCCAGGTAGCCAAGGAGTAAGGCAGAGGTCTGCAAAACCTCTATGCGCGGGTGCAATTCCCGCCCTGGCCTCCAAGGCCGTTCCGGTGAATGAACATGTATTCCCAGCCATCTTCACAGATGGAGAGGAGACCTCTCTATGGCGCAGGCCCTGACCTTCCTCCAACTTGGGCTTTCGATCCTCCTCATTGTCACCATCCTGCTTCAGCAGCGTGGCACCGGTCTTGGTGGTGCCTTTGGTGGCTCTGGAACGGTCTACCGGAGTAAGCGGGGCGTGGAACAGCTTCTCTTCCGGAGTACCGTGGCCATTGCCTTGCTCTTTGTCCTCGTTGCGATGGCCAACATCGCCGTTCAATCGTAGGCTCGCCAGACAGGCGGATTCGGTGACTGTGACGTCATTCTCAATCAGGGGCTGGCTTTCCCGCTTCACCGCTCTCGAGCGGTTTCTCCTTGGAATCCTCTCACTGATAACCGTCTTCAGTGCCTCCCTCATTGGGTGGCAGACCTGGCTCGAGCAGACCCGGCCAGTGCCCGTGGTGGGTGGTACCTACACAGAAGGCGTGGTCGCTGCCTCCCTGGCGGATGTGCAGCCATCGATCAACCAACTGACTCGTCTTGGCCTGACACGTTTTGACGTGGATGGCAACATCGTTGGTGCGGTGGCAGACCGCTGGGAGGTGGTGGATGAGGGGAAGACGTACCGTTTCTCACTCAACCCGAGCGTCTCGCTCGAGCTGGTCCGAGCAGCCCTGGCTGAGAACGCCGCGCTCTTCCCAGAAATTCAGGTGGAGGTGGAAGAGCCTGCCAGCGTGGTGTTTCGACTCAAACAAGCCTTTGCGCCGTTCCTCGCCACCACCACGACACCAATTTTCCCTGTGGGGCCATTCAGCGTGGAAGAGCAGCGCAAGGGAGAAGTTCGTCTCGTGGCTCGACCCGACTCGTTGGCTGGAGCACCGTACTTGGAGGCGATCACTCTCAAGATGTACCCAGATACGTTTAATCTCACCCAGGCCCTCGCGAATGGCGACATCGAGGGCGTGGCGGACACGAGCCACGTGGAGAACGATCGCCTCCTTGGTCGCCTGAGCTCGTGGGAGTTAACCTTGCCGCGGCAGATCTTTTTGTTCTTCAATACCGACCGTGCCGTGGTTGGCCAGACGGTTACCAGACAACGCCTTCGGGACGGACAGGCTTTGGACGCGCCGATTGCCCTCACGCTCGTGACCTTGGCCAGTCCACAGCACGAACAGCTTGCCGAACAGCTCGTTGCCACATGGTCCCCCCTGGGTGTCCAGGTGACGGTTGAGACTCGGACAGCTACGGAGCTCGCCAAGCAAGTGGTGCCAAACCGAGACTACGATGCCCTCATTTACGGGCTCGACTTCGGGGCTGATCCGGATCCCTACCCGTTCTGGCACTCATCTCAGATTGGGGCAGAGGGACTGAACCTGGCCAACTTTGCCCACATTGACGCCGATCGTCTCCTAGAGAAGGCTCGCCAAACCCAACGTCCGGACGAGCGGGCGACTCTCTACGCTCAGTTCCAGACCATTTTTGATCGGGAGGTGCCGGCCATTTCACTGGAGCAGGTTAGCGTAGTCTTTGGGACAGACCTGGGCCTCAAGGGGGTGCGCTCTCACGCCGGCCTGACGCCAGCTGACCGGTACCGGTTCGTGACGGAGTGGTATCGGAAGATGCGCCGGATCCAGGAGTGAATGGACAGCGCGTGGGTGACGTGCGACACTCTGCGGGCAGATGGGCGAGTGGCCCGCCTATGCTCGACGAGCTCCGGCGGGTAAACTCCATAGCAGGCCTGCAGTATGGGCGAGTGGCGGAATGGTAGACGCGCTGGCTTCAGGAGCCAGTGTCCGCAAGGACGTGGAGGTTCGACTCCTCTCTCGCCCACCAGCCCGCTTTGCGGGAATGACCAAGATCCAAATTCCAAGTACCAAACAGCGACGGTTTGTGATTTGATGCTTGAGATTTGGTCATTGGAGTGCAGCGACGTATATGGAGCGTGAGCGAGTCACCATTACCATCCGGCGGGACGTCCTTGAGCGGGTTGATCGAACGGTTGATGGCGTGACCGTTCGAAACCGCTCGCATGCGATGGAGCGGCTGGTCAGCCAGGCCCTTGGTTCAGGCATCGAGAGCGCCGTGATTCTGGCTGGCGGGCGCGGTCATAAACTTCGTCCATCCACCGATGAACTCCCAACTGCCCTCATCCCGGTCCAAGATCGACCAATCCTTGAGTACACGCTCCTCCTCCTGCGCGAGCACGGTGTCCGGACCGTCTTCATCCTCACCGGGCACCTCGGAGAGAAGCTCGAACAGCGGTTTGGGAAGGGCGCGGGACTCGGACTCACCCTGCATTATCTGCACGAGAAAACGCCGCTGGGAACGGCCGGAGCCCTCCGGAAGCTGCCGAGCTCGCTCTGGTCCCAACCCTTTTTCCTGATTCATGGGGATGTCTTGGCTCGGATCAACTTGTCCGACATGGCGGCGTTTCACCAGGAGTGTGGCCGGGCGGTCACCATGGCCCTGACCTCTGTTGCGGATCCTTCCCCCTATGGCTCGGTCCGAGTGTCCGGGACTGGCGTGGTCTCGTTCCAAGAAAAGCCGACGTCCTCGCCCTCCGTCTCACGCCTCATTAATGCCGGGATCTACATCCTTGACGGCGCGACGCTGCAGGGTGTCCCCAAGGCCGGGCAGTCGTTCCTGGAGCGAGACGTCTTCCCACAACTGGCCCAGACGCACGCGCTCACCGGCTACATCTTTGAGGGGCCATGGTTTGACATCTCCTCGCCGGAGAGTTACGAACGGGCGGTCAAGGAGTGGTGAGCGGCTTGGCGCCTCTCATGGTGTCTGGTACACTCAGGCCTACTTTCCGGGCTCTCTTTCCAGCACTGGTTCGATGGGCGAGTGGCGGAATGGTAGACG
>JACQIO010000024.1 GCA_016198415.1 Candidatus Berkelbacteria bacterium
CCGCTGCCGAACTGCCGCTCGTGCTGATGAGTGGGGAGTGGTGGCAGTATCTGCGTGACGTGCTCGTGGCGAGTGTCTTGACGTTCCCCATCGTGAGTGTCACCCATCGTGTCCAGCACTTCCGACGCGCTGGGCTCCAGTTGGCGAGGGAGTACCATGTCGATCTTTGAGCCAGGTGGGACGTTTGGATTCCTCCGTCGGTCCGGCGCGGAGTTCAACTGGGTGTTGGACGAGCCAGCAGCCGAGGAGCCTGCCTCGTGGCACCGGGTTGGTCTGGGGCACTTGATTCTCATGGTCCTCGTCACGGCCAGCCTGGTGGTTCGCCTCTTGTTTCTCCAGGTCAGTCAGGCCACGGACAACCAACTCTTGGCGGCGGGAAACCGGATCCGAAATCGGCTGATTGAGCCGCCACGCGGCCTCATCGTTGATCGCAATGGCGTGGTGATTGCCAAGAACGCCGCGGAGTTTGCCGTTGAACTGACACCCGCTGATTTGCCTCGGGAACAGCCTCTGCGTCAAGCGGTCTACGATGCCGTTGCCACGCTGCTGACCTACGATCGGGCCCGTCTGATTGCCGAGGTTGAGGCCGAAGGACTCTTCTCGCTCCACCCGCTCATCCTGGCCGAACACTTGAGCCACGAGCAGTCAATTGTGCTCAAGGTCCTGCTCCAGGATCTCCCGGGAGTCCGGGTGATCAACCGGGCCCGCCGTGAGTACGAGCGGGCGCCGGGGCTGGCGCACCTCTTGGGCTACACTGGGCAGAGCAGCGATCCAGCGCTCCTGACAAAGCCCGGGTACAGCGCGGTCAGTCGGGTTGGGCGGGCGGGCGTGGAGGCAACGTACGAAGCGGTAGTCCGCGGGAGCTCCGGCGTTGAGCAAGTTGAGGTTGACTCACGTGGCCACCTCGAGCGGATCATCGGCCAGCAACCGCCGGTTGCAGGGGAAACGCTCGCCTTAACCGTGGACCTCGAGTTCCAGCGGGTGCTCGGCGAGCGTCTCGCCCGGGCAATCGAGGAGGCCAAGGCGCGGGCGGGCGTGGCGGTGGCCCTCGACCCCAGGGATGGCGGTATTGTGGCCATGGTCAGCCTGCCCGACTACGACAACAACGAGTTCTCACTCGGCCTCTCTGAGGAGCGGTATGCGGCGCTGCTGGCTGATGAGCGGGACATCTTCACCAATCGGGCGATTGCTGGCGTCTACCCGTCCGGTTCGGTGATCAAGCCGGTCGTAGCGGCGGCTGGCTTGGCTGATGGGCGGATCTCCGCAGACACCACGATTGATGCGCCGGCGCAGATTGAGATTGGGGAGTTCATCTTTCCCGACTGGAAACGTCATGGCCTGACCGATGTCCGGAAGGCACTGGCCGTCTCGTCCAACGTGTTCTTCTACGCCGTTGGCGGCGGCTGGGACAAGATCCACGGCTTGGGCGCTGAGCGACTCGGTCACTACCTGGAGCTTTTTGGCTTTGGCAGGGTGAGTGGGATTGATCTTGGAGGCGAGGTGGCTGGTCTCGTGCCGAGCCCCGAGTGGAAGCAGGCGGTCAAGGGTGAACCGTGGTATCTCGGTGACACCTACCACCTCGCCATTGGTCAGGGCGATCTGCTTGTGACGCCGCTCCAGGTAGCGAACGCGATTGGGTCGATCGCGAACGGTGGTCGGCTACTGGAGCCCCACCTCGTGCGAGCGACGCTACCGGCCGAGTCTGACCCAGCCGATGTCGCCCGGGCGGACTCGGTGCCGCCAACGGTGACCAACGATGCGCTCGTGGCACCAGCCGTCCTCCAGGTGGTTCGGGAGGGCATGCGGCAGGCGGTTGAGTCTGGATCAGCCCGTCCGCTCCAAGCGCTCCCCGTCACCGCAGCGGCCAAGACCGGGACGGCCCAGTTCAGCACTGCCGAGGCCACCCATGCCTGGTTCTCCGCCTTTGCGCCCTACGAGAACCCCGAACTTGTCCTGGCCATCCTCATTGAGGGCGGTGGGGCTGGGAATGAGGTGGCGTTGCCGGTCGCCCTCGATGCGTTGGCGTGGTACTTTCGACCAGCGACTTGACCCACCCCGCGACGCTCCGTATACTCCCATGGCAATAGCGACCGAACGGAGAGGATACGCGATGGTGCAAGTCTATCAAATCACGCAGGAGGGCCTCGAGAAGCTCAAAGAGGAGCTCCGGAAACTCAAGACCGTCGATCGACCACAGACGGTCAAGCGGATGGCCGCCGCGCGGGAGCTTGGTGATCTCTCCGAGAACGCTGACTACCACGATGCTCGGGAGCAGCTGGCCTTTATTGAGGGGCGGATCGAAGAAGTCGAGTCCATGATCAACCGGGCGGAGGTGGTGACCAGGAAGGCCGGCTCAAAGACGGTCCAAATTGGAAGCCGGGTGTCCGTGACGCTCAACGGGACCAAGCACACGTATGAGATCGTTGGGTCGAACGAAGGTGATCCAGCCCAGGGGAAGCTCTCGATCGAGTCTCCAGTTGGCAGCGCTCTCCTCGGGCACAGTCACGGGGAAACGGTCTCTGTGAAGACGCCGGCCGGCATGGTCACGTATAGCATCGATACCGTCGCGTAGGTGAGTCTCTCCGCTGTGCACTAGCGTTGAGAACAGGTGTGGTGTGTGGTAGCATACACGCACCATGAGCGAGCAGAACACCCGCAGCGATCACATGGTGGCTGACCGACGAGCCAAGCTTGAGGCCTTGCGTGGCCGCGGCATCGATCCCTTTCCGGCCGTCGTAACCCGGGCGGAGCGGATCGAACAGCTCCGAGCGGCAGGGAACGATGTTCAGGCGTCCGTCGCCGGTCGACTGATCGCAGTCCGGGAGCACGGCAAAACCATCTTTGCCGACCTGGCGGATGAGTCGGGTTGCATTCAGCTGTCCTGGAAAGCGGACGAGTTGCCAGCCGAGGAGTTTGCACTGGTCAAACTGCTTGATCCCGGCGATTTCCTGGCGGTCCAGGGGACGACGTTCACCACCAAGATGGGCGAATTGACCGTCCTCGTCACATCCCACCAAGTCTTGGCGAAGGCGCTCCGGCCAGCCCCCCGGTCCTGGCAAGAGTTTGCCAACATTGAAGAGCGGTATCGGAACCGCCCCATTGACCTCCTCGCTCACCCCGCGGTCAAGCAGGTCTTTGCGCAGCGATCCAAGATCATTCAAGCGATCCGGGCGTTTCTCGACGACCACGACTTCATTGAGGTAGACACGCCGATCCTCCAGCCACTCTACGGTGGCGGCGCCGCTCGGCCGTTCGTCAGTCAGTTGAACGATCTGGATATGAAGGTCTACTTGGCGATCGCCAAAGAGCTCTATCTCAAGCGCCTGGTCGTGGGTGGCTTTGAGCGGGTCTACGAGATGAACCGGGTGTTTCGGAACGAAGGGATCGACGCCACCCATAATCCCGAGTTCACCATGCTGGAAACGATGTGGGCGTTCGTTGACTACCATGCCAACATGGATCTGTTTGAGGAGCTCGTCGAGTCCGTGGCCAACCGTGTCCTGGGAACCACGCGGATCACCTATCAAGGGACCGACATTGAGCTGGGGCGTCCGTGGAAACGGTGCTCCATGCGTGACGCCCTCAAAGAGTTTGCGGACCTTGATGTCGACGACCTGTCGGACACCGCTCTGCAGGACGTCCTGGGGAAGCAACACCTCAAGCTTGACGGCGAGTATCGACGCGGCCTGGCGATTGAGGCGATCTTCTCACACCTGGTTGAGCCGCAGCTCATTCAGCCCACGATCGTGTACAATTACCCAGCTGATACCTCACCCTTTGCCAAGCGCATGGCCGGCCAGCCAGACTGGGTGGAGCGGTTTGAGCCGTACATCTACGGCTGGGAGATGGGCAACAACTACACCGAGCTGAACGATCCCGACGAGTTGAAGCGCGTCTTTCGTGAGCAGGCTGAGTTTCAGCAACGTGGGGATGAGGAAGCTGCTCCCTACGATGAAGACTTTGTCCAGGCTCTGGAGTACGGGATGCCACCCACCTCAGGACTGGGTCTGGGTGTCGATCGGCTGATCATGCTCCTCACGAACGCTGCCTCAATCAAAGATGTCGTCTTCTTCCCGTTCATGAAGCCACGCGGTGGTCAGTCACAGCCGGAGGCGGGCGATCATGCTTGATATCCAATTCATCCGCACGCATACGTCAGACGTTCGTGAGGCGATTACGCAGAAGCAGATCGACCTCGATCTCGACGCGCTCCTGCGCCTCGATGAGGAACGTCGGTCTCTCATCCAAGAGCGCGACGCGCTCCTGGCGGAGCGGAATCGACTCGACGTTGCCACAGCCAAAGAGCGGGGCCCCAAGATCAAGGACGAACTCCACACCATCGAGCCCCGGCTGGCTGAGGTCGAGGCTCAGTTTCACAACCTCTTGCTCTTGGTGCCGCAAATCCCAGCAACGGATGTGCCCGTGGGCGATGCCAGCGCCTCGGTTGAGGTGAGGCAGTGGGGCGAGCCACCGGTCTTCGACTTTGCGCCCAAGGATCACATGCATCTTGGCACGTCACTCGACCTGATTGATCTCGAGCGGGGGGTGGAGGTGTCTGGCTTCCGCGGCTACTACCTCAAAAACGAGGCCGTCCTCATCCACTACGGTCTCATGCAGCTAGGACTTGAGCTGATGCGAGCCCGGGGGTTTACGCTCATGGCCACACCCACCAAGATTCGTGAGTTTGCCCTCGTTGGCTCGGGACACTTTCCAGCCGGCCGAGCCGAGGTCTACCAGATTGGCAATGCGGCTCGCTTGCGCGATGAGAGCGAGAAAGAAGATGCATTCTTAGCCGGTACGGCCGAACCGTCGCTCCTGGCGTACTATGCTCACCAAACAGTGGACGAACGTGAACTGCCTATCCGGGTCTGTGGGATCTCGCCGTGCTACCGAAGCGAGATTGGCGGCTACGGCCAGGATACCAAGGGGCTCTACCGTATCCACGAGTTCATGAAGGTCGAGCAGGTGGTCATTGCGCCCGCCGATGAGGCGGTGCAGCAGCAGCTCTTTGACGAGATGCTCGCCATTGCCGAGGAGCTCCTCCAGTCGCTCGAGCTGCCGTACCATGTCATCGACACAGCCACGGGCGACATGGGGGTAGGCAAGGTGCGGATGTACGACATCGAGACGTGGATGCCGAGCCGCGCAAGCTACGGCGAGACCCATTCGTGCTCAATGCTCGGCGACTGGCAGGCGCGTCGGCTCGGGATCAAGTACCGGGCCGCTGACGGCGAGAAACGCTACGCCTACACGCTCAACAACACCGTCATTGCCTCCCCAAGGATCCTGATCGCGCTTCTGGAGAACTTCCAGCAAGCCGATGGTTCTGTCCGTATCCCCAAGCCGCTCCAGCGCTTTGTAGGCACAGACCGTCTAACCAGTAAGGAAAGGAGCTAGCCATGCGCGTCACTCTCCAACTCCTCGACAAGGAACACAAGGTGAGCCGAAAGATTCAAGAGGCGGCCGTCACTCAATTTCAGAAGCTCGAACGCTACGTGCCGGATCCGAGCCATGTTGATCTTCGGCTCGAACACATCCACAGCGCTCGCAAGGGCAAGACTCACTACGTCCACGTCTCAGTCGCGGTTCCCAAAGAACCCCGGACTTTCCATGCCGAGGCCTTGGCGGAAGACTTCCGCACGGCCCTGGATCGTCTCTACCACAAGGCCGAGACACACGTTCGTCGACGCCACGAGAAGCTGGTCAGACAGCAGCGCTCCAGTCTCCGAAAAGAGCACATCGCGGCGCGACTCCGCGCGACCCTCTCGGCCCCCAAGCGACTCTTGGGCAGCATTCGCCGTTCGCGCCGTTCGTAATGTCGTTCTTCCAAAGCCTCTTTGGAAACGGCAATACGGCTGAGCTCAAGAAGCTCGATTCAATCGTCGTGGCCATCAACGCACTCGAACCCGAGCTCGAGCAGCTTGACGACCGTGAGATCCGTAGTCGGTGGGAACAGACCCGAGAGATGGTCCAGGCCTCTCCCGAGGAAGCACGCGCCGCTCAATTGGACGAGCACCTCCCCCTCGCATTCGCATGCGTTCGTGAAATGAGTAAACGCACGCTTGGCCTCCGCCACTTTGATGTCCAACTCCTCGGTGGGATCGTCCTCCACCGTGGCACGATTGCCGAGATGCGGACCGGCGAGGGAAAAACGCTTGTCGCCACGCTCCCGCTTGCCTTGAATGCTCTGGTGGGTGCCGGGGCTCACTTAGTGACACCAAACGATTACCTGGCCAAGACGGGTGTTCAGTGGATGGGTCCGGTCTACCACGGCTTGGGTCTCAGTGTGGCGGCGATTGGTCAACAGGGACAGAGCTGGCGCTTTGTGCCTACTTCAGAGCAAACCGAGGAGCAGCAGGCTCTGACCCACCCAGACTGGCCAACGCTCGTCCCGATTACTCGGAATGACGCCTACGCCGCTGATATCACCTACGGCACCAATAACGAGTTTGGCTTTGACTACCTGAGAGACCACATGGTCCTCGAGCCTAGGCAGTTAGTGCAGCGGGGGCTTGCCTACGCGATTGTCGATGAAGTTGACTCCATCCTCATTGATGAGGCCCGCACCCCGCTCATCATCTCGGCACCGGCGGAAGAGTCGGGCGATCTCTACGCCAAATTCGCTACGTTCGTGCATCAACTCGTCGCCGAGCAAGACTACCAAGTGAATGAGAAGGAACGCTTTGTCTCGTTGACGGACGAGGGCATCCAGAAGATGGAGCGCTCACTGGGTGTGGAGAACATCTACGACGAACGGACCGTCCAGTACGTGCACCACTTGGAAGAGGCGCTCAAGGCCAAGGCCCTCTTTCAGCGGGACAAGGACTACGTCGTCAAGGACGGTGAGGTCATCATCGTTGACGAGTTCACGGGCCGTCTCATGCCTGGTCGGCGGTACTCGGAAGGCCTCCATCAGGCGATTGAGGCCAAAGAGGGCGTGGAGGTTCGTCAAGAGTCCCGGACGTTGGCGACCATCACCTTTCAGAACCTCTTTCGGATGTACGGGAAGCTCTCCGGGATGACGGGGACGGCCGAGACCGAGGCAGAAGAGTTTGCTAAGATCTACCACCTGGATGTGCTGGCCATCCCCACCCATCGGGACGTGGTTCGGGAGGATCGATCCGATCTCATCTACAAGACCGAGGCGGCCAAGTTTGCTGCGATCGTTGGGGAGGTGAAGCGCCTCCGTGAGGCCGGCCGACCGGTCCTCGTGGGAACGGCGTCGATTGAGAAGTCGGAGCGTCTCTCAAAACTTCTCAAGCAAGCAGGGATCGACCACGATGTCCTGAACGCCAAGCAGCACGAGCGCGAGGCCAAGATCATCGAGTCGGCGGGCGAGCCTGGCCGAGTCACCGTGGCCACCAACATGGCCGGTCGCGGGGTGGATATTCTCCTCGGCGGCCGGAAGCCAGGTGAGGCGGCCTCGCCCGCCGATCTTAGGGCGTGGGAGGCCTGTCACCAGGCTGTCCTTGAAGCGGGCGGGCTGGCGGTGGTGGGGAGTGAGCGGCACGAGTCGCGACGGATTGATAACCAGCTCCGTGGGCGGGCGGGACGCCAGGGAGATCCAGGCAGTTCGCAGTTCTACGTGTCCATGGAAGACGATCTGATGCGGATCTTTGGTGGCGAGCGGATGCGGCAGCTGATGGACCGGCTCGGCCTCCCGGATGATGAGGCCATCCAACACCGGCTGGTGGCGAACTCCATCGAGCAGGCGCAGAAGCGAGTCGAGGGGCACAACTTCGACATCCGTAAGCACCTGGTAGAGTACGACGACGTGATGAATCAGCACCGCGAGGTCATCTACCGGAAGCGGCAGAAGATTGTCGGGATGGATCCGGTCAAGGAGGCCTGGCTCCACGAGGAGATCGAGGAGCTCCTCCACGAGGACGAGCTCGGGCAGTTTCAGGCCAAGGTCCAGCAAGTCGGGGCCGAGACGTTCCGTAAGCTCGAACGGCTCGTCTACCTGCGGACCATCGACAGTCGCTGGATGGAGCACCTGGGGACCATGCAGCACCTGCGGGAAGGGATTGGCCTCAAGGGCTACGCCCAGAAAGATCCACTCGTGGAGTACAAGGATGCTGCCTTTGGGTTGTTTGAGCGTCTCAAGGATGACATTGAGAATCAGATCGTTGAGATGCTCCTCAAGCTGGAGATCAAGGATCAAGTCCCGGCTGACGTGAGTGGTGGTCCCCAGAAGCTCCAGCTCCAGGGGGCCGATCCGAGCCTAGCCGGCGGGGGGTTCCAGCTCGTTCGTCGGTCGGCGGAGTTGGCTGGATCGCCAGTGCCCGCCCAGCCAACGCAATCGCAGCTGGCGGTCTCTAAGGTAGCCGGCCGGCTTGCTCGGTCAGCTTCCAAATCACAGCTGCCGGCCGTGATTCCACCAACCTCAGCCGAGGTTGTGTCTGCCCAACCAGCAGCGACCGGGATTACCGTCAAAGTCCGAGAACGGGGAAAGGAGCGCGCCATTCAGGCGGTCGGTCCAGCTGCCTCGGCCGTGACCCCCTACGCCAAAGTCGGCCGCAATGACCCCTGTCCGTGTGGAAGCGGCAAAAAGTTTAAGAAGTGCCATGGGCAGTGAGTCACCACATCGCCAGTACCAGAAGATCGTCACTACTGGCTTTCTCATTCGTGATGGCAAGGCCCTGATTGCCAAGCGGTCAGAGACCGAGGCCTTTCTGCCTGGCTACTACGACCTACCCGGTGGGAAGTGTGAGTTTGGCGAGCATCCAGAGGTGGCCATGCAGCGGGAGTTCCGGGAAGAGACGGGGCTCGTGGTGGCGGTGATTCGTCCGTACCGAACCTTCTCCTACCTCTCCGATGGCGATCGGCGACACACGGTTGAGATCGTCTTCCTGCTCTCAGAGCAGTCGGCCGAGCCGATCCAGCTCGGTCCCGATCACTCAGAGGTGGCGTGGGTGACCTCGAGACTCGCTTCTCCGAGGCTTCGCGGCGCTTGGGCAGAGTGGTAAGCAAGGGGACAGCATGCAGCTCCCAGTCGAAGCAAAACTCAAGGAGAAGGGGATTGTCTACCGGCTGATCCCGCTGACGGCGAACGCCTACACAGTGGCCGATGTGGTCAAGTTTGCGCAGTCCAACATCGATCCCAACGAGATCTGTAAAACAATCGTCCTTTGCGGCAAGAAGAGTGGTGCTCAGCAGGCCGTCTTCCTCCGAGGGACCGACAAGCTCGACTTTGGGAAGCTCAAGCGGCTGTTTGGCGAGGAGATGGCGATCGCAACGGCCGAGCAGGTCAAAGAGTCGGCCGGGGTCGAACCGGGCGCGGTCTGTCCTTTCCTCCTGACGGTCCCACTCTCCGTCGATCAGAGAGTTCTGGAGCTTGACCGCGTCAACTGTGGCTCAGGTCATCATCTCTTTGGACTGGAGTTCCAGCGTGCGGATCTCGCTCGCGGCGCGGACTACACCGCCATTGATGCGTCCAAAACCCAGCTTTCCACTTGACAAGTGGAAAGGGGGAAGTGGATATCCCGCTTCGTTGGGTGGGTTCGATGTGCGATAGTGTAAGGGGGGTTGCATGCACGAACTCGAGACCACCATCGGCCAGTTTCTCAAGCAGCAGACCAAGTCGTTGCATGGAAGAATCAGGTTCGGGAAAAGCCGGCTGATGAAGACGAGGCAAAGGCATTTCTCGCTGATTACCAGCAGTCACCGCCCGAGACCGTCACCGCGGTTGTGGTCGTCGACACAGCAACCAGCCAAGTACGGTCCGGAATCGACCGCGTCAAGGTTGAGTTTGCAGAACTCCCGAGTGCGCTCGTTGATGAGCTCATCGCGGATGGGAGACTCATGAACGCAGCCGGCGGGTTCTTGGCTCAAGATCCCCGTCTGATACCGTACCTGACCTCCATGGCGAACTTGAGAGCGTCATGGGGATGCCGAAGTCCCTTCTCCAGCGCCTCATCGAGGAATCGAGATCTTCCTGACCTAACGGGCGCAGGTGTGAGCCTCTACTCTCCACTTGACAAGTGGAGAGTAGGTATCGACGCGATGCGCTCAATTCGTGTCGGTCTTGCCCTCTACCTGTACGAGTTTCGTTCTATCGGCTACAGTCCTTCCGCAAACACGGGCGGGGCCGCACGTGCGGCGCGGCGGTGACCCGCCCGACTTCTTCCGGTACCATAGCAGTATCCATCCCACGCCTGACCTGAATGACTATCCTTATGAACACCACCACCAAACCACGCACCCATCTCTACATTGACGGCCAGAACTTCATTCGGCGGATCCGGGAGGTCCTGCGGCGCCGGCAAGTCCGGGACGTCGACATCACCAAGTACGACTTCTGGGGCCTCCTCAACCACATCTTCCGCACCGTCCAGATCGATCTAGCGAGCTTCTACATGGCCCGGATCCTCCCGCATGAGCAGACCTCAGAGAAGTCCGAGGAGTTGATCACGCGCGAGCACGACCTCAAGGCGCACCTGGAGCGGCAGGGCTTCCGGTACGTCACCGGCGGCGTCGTCCGGAGCCGGATCAAAGCCGGTGAGGTGACGTTTGAAGAGAAGGGGGTTGATGTGACGATTGCCGTTGAGATGACCCGCGATATCTGTGACAAGATTGTGGGAACGGTGGTCCTGGCCAGCTCTGACTCCGACATGCAGCCAGTCGTTCGGGTGGCCAAGGAGCGCGGCGTCGAGGCGGTCTACGTGGGGTTCCGGCAGCGCTACAACAAGGGTCTCCAGCTGACCGCCAGCCGTTCCATCCTGGTCAGCAACGAGGACGTCGCTCGGTACTATCCGGCAGCGCCATCCACCACCAGCCCTGGAACCAATCGCCCCCCGCTGCGTCCTCAGGGAGGAACCGAGAGGCCACGTGGTTGATATTGGCGCCATCCAGCACGACTGGGCGGCCAAGCGGCAGCGGCAGGCCAGCTACGTGGGAGCGCGCCGCTCCGGCGTCATTATCCTGGCCGACATCTCCGGCTACACCGAACTCCTGACGAGTACCCAAGCGGAGACCTCGGCCCGGATTGCCCACCACCTCACCGGCCGGGTCTTTGACGCCACCACCGAGGCCTTCATCGTCAACGAGATCGAGGGCGACGCCCTCTTCGTCTACGCGGTGGAGCCGCCCGGCGGGCCGGAACTCTTCAAGGCCACCCTTGTTCAACTGGAGGCCTACGCCGACGCCTTCTACCACGCCATGGAGGAACTGTCCTGGTCCAATCTCAAGGACGATCCCAACCTCCGCCCACTCCTCAGTCGCGTCTCGATGAAGTTCATCGTCCACGCCGGCCACTGGGTCTTCGATGAGATTGGTCCGTTCGTCAAGCTGGTGGGGGCTGATGTCATTTTGGCCCACCGCCTCCTCAAGAATCAGGTGCAGAGCGACTCGTACTTCCTCATGACCAAGCCGTTCCTTGCCCTGTCCGGTGATGCGGAGCAGGCCAAAGTGGTCGCCCAGATTGAGGAGATCAAGCACTTTGGGAGCGTTGACGTGGGGGTGCGAGAGTTTGACTACCAGGCTGAGCACGCGGCCCGTCACGGGACAAGCCACGATCACCTGACCCGGAAATCGGGCGTGACAATCTAGTCGGTCTCAGGTAGACTGCCAGCGCAACAGAAAGGACGAGTATGGTCATGGATCTCCAAGCCCGGCTCCAGGTGGCCAAGCAGGCCGCCTTTGTCTCCGGGGATGAGTTACGGCGTCACTTTGACAGTGGTCGAGGGGTGCGGGAAGCCGTCCTGGATGCGGGCCAGGCGCAGCGTGCCAGCCTGGATGCGATCACCGTCTTCCTCTCGCAGATCTACCCGGACGAGCCGCTCTGGGGCCGCGGCTTTGGCGAGACACCCCCGGGCAAGACGTTCTGGTTGGTTGATCCTCTGAACGGCGCCGATGGCTTCAAGACGGGTGACGAGCGCTACGCCACCACGGTGGCCTGGGTGGAGAACGGCCAGCCGCTGATTGGCGTGGTCTCGCTGCCCAGCCGCCGCCATCTCTACTGGGCGATTCAGGGTGGCGGAGCCAAGTACCAAGATCGAACCCTCGCCGTCCGGTCCGCCGGTTCGCTCGAGGACAGTGTCGTCGAGGTGGTCATTGGCTCCCAGCCGCACCGGGCGGCCAGCCTGCAGGCCCTGACGGCGGTGGCCCGCTTTGCCTACCAGGTGACTGCCCACGTCAGCCCCGCTCTTGGCATCTGCTCGGTGGCTGAGGCAACCCGCGATGCCTTCATTGGCCACGAGCTCCACGCTTGGGACTGGGTGGCGGCGAAGCTCATCTTAGAAGAGGCTGGTGGCCAGATGACGGACCTAGAAGGCCAGCCGATGAAGCTCGGGAGCCCGAGCGGTCTGGCGAGTCACCCCAAGCACCACGCGAACTTTTTGAAGCACCTCAGTCAGGGCTAACGAATGATGGCGACTTCGTCCGTACCACCGCTCGGCAAGCTTGGGGCTCACGTCTCGGCGGCCGGTGGGATTCCCAATGCGATCGATCGCATCCGGGCGATTGGGGGAGACTGTCTTCAGATCTTCATCAGTTCTCCCCGGGGCTGGCAGAAGACGACCATCACCGATGAGCAGGTGGCCGCCTTCCGAGCGGGCGTGGCCGAGCACGACCTGACGCCGGTCTACATCCACGCCCTCTACCTGGCCAACATCGCCACTAGCCAAGCCGAGCTCCGGGCCAAATCGATTGACGCCCTCGCCCACGCCCTGACCACGGCTGATCGGATTGGGGCGGCGGGCGTGATCTACCACACCGGCTCCAAGAAAGACCAGGATCTCTCTCGGGCGATGGCGAATGTCGTCTCGGCCCTGCGTGAGATTCTGGAGCGCTCTCCTGGGACGAGTCAGCTGATCATCGAAGGCTCGGCAGGCCAGCAGGGGGCGGTTGGCTCACCCTTTGCCGAACTTGGCCAGATGCACCGGGAGGTTGGTTCGGATCGAGTCAAGGTCTGCCTGGACACCTGTCACATGTTCCAGGCCGGCTACGATGTCCGGACCACCGAGGCGATCGACCGGACGCTGGCGGAGTTTGATCGCGAGGTGGGACTCGCGCAGCTCGTCGTCATGCACGCCAACGATGCCAAGGCCGAACTTGGTCGCGGGCTGGATCGCCATGAGAACATCGGTCACGGTGCCATCGGGAAGGCAGGCTTCCAGGCCCTTCTCCACCATCCCAGCCTCCGTTCCCTGCCCTGGATTCTGGAAGTGCCCGGCTTTGAGGGCCTGGGCCCAGATGCCGAGAATCTCGAAATCCTCAGAAAGCTCGGCGCCTGACCTTGATTTCCTCCGGCGGTTGGGCGTAGACTAAGCGGTCGCCGGATGGCGGCCGTGATCTTTTCCAGCTGACGATGAAAGGAGGCGAGGCGCATGCTGTCTCGTCGATTGCTCTTGCAAGCCGGTGGCG
Source organism: Candidatus Berkelbacteria bacterium (assembly GCA_016198415.1). Classification (GTDB taxonomy): domain Bacteria; phylum Patescibacteriota; class UBA1384; order JACPKC01; family JACPKC01; genus JACQIO01. The sequence goes on from JACQIO010000024.1 coordinate 13,366, forward strand.
TGGCGCTCCTCGAGGCGACTTTGCCTCAGTGGGGCCAGGCCTCGCCGCTCCTGGTCCGGCCCAAGGATGCCTTCGGTCGGGCTAGGCTTCAGGCCAAGTTTGGCGATACCCATGCCCACTGCCGCTTCTGCGACGGTGAGCCAATGGTTGGTTTCTCCGGCCACATCACCGAGCCGGCGCTGGTGGCCCAGGCCGGACTGGCAACCAACCACTACTTCCTGATCACCCCACACGCCGAGCAACTCTCGACAGAGGACGTCGAGGTGCTTGTTCGCCTCAGCGCCCAGCTCGAGGCCGACGGCCAACTCTTTGATTGGGGGATGGAGTGGACCGGGATCCCCGATGAAGGCAGCCCGGCGCCACTCGATCCGGCCTACGTCAAGGCAGGCGGGCACGTGCTCATCCTGCGCTCCAGCGAAACGATCGGTCACCACGTTCAGGGTGGGGAGCCGCAGGTGCGGGCCGGGACGTACCGGGAGCTGCTCGACCGAGTCGTTGAGCGGCCCTGGATGCAACTGGTCTTCCCGCATCCGGAGCTCTACGGCGTGGAGACCACCTGGGATGGGTTTGCGCCGCCCCCGGATGCGCGACTCATCCGGCAGGGTGTCGGCTGCGAGCTGTCCAGTCACGGGCCGCGCGGCTACCAAGGGCCGGGCGATGTCTCCAAGGGAGTCCGGGCCTCGAACGAGGCCGGCTGGCGGTTGCTGCTGCGTCGGCGTTGGCGGCCGGGGCCGTTCGGCTCAACCGATCGGCACCTCTACCCGTACGAGCCCGGGCCGTGGACCGTCGCCTTCCTTGAGACTCCACCTCATGGGCGGCCGTTCACCATCGACCACGTCTACCAGGCCTTTGCGGGCCGCCGCGTCTGCTTCTCAGAAGCGGCCGGTGCCTACGCCCGCTTGGTCGGCTGGTTCGATGAGGTGACGACGAACGTCGCCCTCATGGGTGACACGATCGCACCCAGGGGTCACCGCGAGCTCTGGGTGGCTGCGGACCTGGAAAGTCCGGTGCCCGTCGAGTCGATCCAGCTCATTGTGGTAGCGGCTGAGGAAGCTCAGGACATTACGCTGACCACCAGCCGACTCGACGTGAACCCGCGGGCCTTCGGCGATGTCTTCTCCGTCCTCACGCTCAAGAAGCTCGGGGCCGTCGCCGTTTACGCCAAGGTCCGCTTAGCGGATCGGAACCACAGCCAGCTCGTCACCGCACCACTCTTTCTGGAGTGGTGAGGGATACCCCAAGAGAACCGCGGTCAGCTGACCGCGGTTCTTTGCGTGGCAGATCGTGCTACAGTACACGCACCAGCGTGCAGTGTGTCAGGCTGGCGCGTCTCACCAGGAGAGAAGGAGTCTCCATGTCTACCCTCGGCAAGTTTGTCCTTGGTTTGGTCGTCGTCGGCACCCTGGTTGTGCTGGTCACGCTCTTGCGTCCAGCCAATCAGGAGTCCGATGCTCGATTCAGCATCGTGACCACGTTCTCCCCACTGACGGCGCTGACCAAACCCATCGTGGGAAACGTCGCTCGACTCAGTCAACTTGTCCCATCGGGCCAAAGCGCGCATGAGTACCAGACAACTCCCCAAAACCTCACGACCCTGAAGCGGGCGGACCTGTTGGTGCTCAATGGTCTGGATCTCGAGGGAGAGTGGCTCGGTCCACTCTTGGAATCGACCGCCGAGCCAGTGCCTGCAGTGCTCAATCTTGGTCAGGAGCTGAAAAATCGAGGCACCGTCCTCCTCGATGCCACCCCGGAAGAGACTGATCGAGAGACGCACCCGATCGGACTCGGCACCGATCCCCACCTCTGGGTCTCGCCCAAGAACGCCATCAAGATGGTCGAGGCGATTCGTGATGAGCTCGTGAGGCTCGACCCAGCCCACGCGACGACCTATCAAGCCAACGCCACGGCGTTCCTCACCGAGCTCGCCAGCCTTGATCAAACTATCCAGGATCGAGTCGCCACCTTTTCCCAGACAGGGTTCATCGCCTTCCACAACGCCTTCAGCTACTACGCTCGCGACTACGGCCTGACTCAATTGGCGGCGATTGAGCTGACGCCGGGCGAGTCGCCAACGCCGGGTCAGCTCTCAGTCATCCGTAGCTTGGTGGCCGAGCACGCGCTCCGCGGCCTCTTCACCGAGCCCCAGTTCTCCTCAGACGTGGTGGACCAACTGGCGGCCGATCTGGGGATCCTGGTCCGCGAGCTGGATCCCATTGAAACCTCCGAGGCAGATGCGTCGTACGTCGCAATCCACGAACGCAACCTGGCGGCCTTGGCTGACGTCCTCCAGTAGGAACCGACGCTCGCATCGGCTAGACTGAACAGCGCATGCTCACGGCCACCAAGTTTTGCGTCCTCCTCAACCACCGCCGGCTCGTTGGGCCGGTCAGCTTCTCGCTCAACCCCGGTGAGCTCCTGGCGATCACCGGTCCCAACGGGGCGGGCAAGACGATGCTCCTCCGGGGGCTCTTGGGTCTGGTCCAGACACGGGGCACCCTGGAATACGCCGCAGCGCGAGTCAAGCGACTGCCAGCCCGCGACATCGGCTACGTGCCGCAGCGGTTCAGCTTTCCTGGGACGCTCCCGCTGACAGTGGAGGAGTTCTTTCTCATCTCTGGGCTCTCGGTGCCGGACGAGGAGCTCTGCAGTGAGCTGGAGATCACCCAGCTCATGGCGCAGAGCCTGAGCACGCTCTCCGGCGGCCAGCTCCAACGCGTCGTCCTGGCCCGGGCCCTCACCCGTAAGCCACGGCTCTTGGTGCTGGACGAGGCCTCGGCCGGCATTGACGCGCTCGGGCGGGTAGAGATTGCCTCACTCCTGCTCCATCTTCTCAAAGAACACAGCCTGACCATCATCACCGTCACCCACGATGCGGGCGAGCTGGCAACCTACCAAGCCAAGCTCGGGAAAGCGTTCCATGGACTCACTCTTGCCACCCATTCTGACTGAGCCGTTCCTGCTCCGGGCGCTGGCCGCAGCCGTCTTGCTGGCGATTGCCGGCGGCGTCATCGGCACCTTCGTCCAGATGCGCGGGATGAGCTTCTACACGGACACGATCGCCCACTCGGCCTTCACTGGCGTTGCCTTGGGGGTACTGCTGGGGATCGACGTTGGGTTGAGCGCCGTCCTCTTTGCCGTCCTGATTGGCCTGGCGGTCCTCGTCATTCGGCGCCGAACGAGCCTCTCGTTCGATACCGTCCTCGGCGTCCTCTTTGCCACCGTCGCCGCCCTGGGCATCTTCCTCCTGACCTTCCTCGATCAGGTCCGAGTTGATTTGTTCGCCTTGCTCTTTGGGGACATCCTGGCTATCTCCACGCTCGATCTGTGGATCATCGCCGGGGCGTCGGCGCTGGCGCTCAGTGTCCTCTGGATGCTTCATCGGCAGCTTGTCCTTGAGATTATCCATCCGGAACTTGCCGAGGTGGAAGGGGTCCCGACCCGCCGCAACGATCTCATCTTTGGGATTGTCGTTGCCACCATGATCGCCTTGGGAATTAAGCTGATCGGGATCATTCTCCTCTCCGGACTCTTCCTGATCCCCTCGGCCACCAGCTACCTCCTGGCCAAGAACTTCCGCGAGCTCCTCTGGGGGAGCGTGGCGGTGGGGGTGATCGCGGCGATCGTCGGCGTGGCCGGGTCGGCGCTCCTAGACACCGCCACCGGACCCACCATCGTCCTGGTCTCCAGCCTGGTCTTTGGGGCCGCCTACTTGGTTCGCTCACCGCGGTCTTGACACCTGGCTGCCTGCCTGGTACTCTTCTGCGCAACCAACGCGGGTTTCCCGCCGTTTTCTTTTTCTCCTAAGAAAGAGACTGGGCAAGATCCGGGTTGGAACCAGGAAGGGAGGGCAAGGAATTTGCCCATCATGCAACGGGTCGCTGACCCGCCGATCGATCCCCTGGAGCGGACCGAACGGACGCTCCAGCAGTACGAGGAGCGGTGGAGGTGCCTCATCGACTCGCTCCACCCTCAGCAGCGCGACGTCCTCCGTCGCTACCAGGAGTGGGCGGTTGGCAAGAGGGATCCACGCTGCTTCCTCAACCTCTCGCCCCTGACGATGCTGACGACCGCTCACGAGTGGCACCGGAGTGGCCTCCAGGGCCTCGGACACAGAACTGGTCGGTCGGCATGAAGCACATCGACCCGTGGCACGAGGAGGCGCGCCTGCGTTTCCTGAGGAAGCAGGGGATCGACGTGACGGTCGACGATCTCCGTTGTCCTAGGCGACGATCCGAGATCGCTGCCCACTTCACTCGCCGACGGCTCCAGGCCGTCAAGCCTGTCGCTCGGATCTGCCGCGATCCCGAGATCGCCTGATCCGAGTCCAACCAGCGCCAGCTCCCGGGGGAACACGACCACCCGGGGCTGGCGCTGCTTCTATCCAGCCTCGCCTCCATTGCCTGTCGCTCATTCGTAACTTGTGGCACAATGGGCACCACGCATGAGGGAGGGATCAGCCCGTGATTGACCTTGTCCACGTCACCAAATCCTACGCCCGGGTCTCCCACCCCGGGCAGCGCGTCCTCGCCTTGGACGACGTCTCCCTGACCATTGAGAAGGGCGAGCTGGTCAGCCTGGTGGGTCCCTCGGGGGCGGGCAAGAGCACGCTCGTCCGACTCCTGATTGCTGAAGAGCGGCCGGACAGCGGCAAGTTGCTCGTGGCGGAGCGGGACATCAGTCGTTTGGCACCCCGGGAGCTGCCGTACTACCGGCGCAAGGTCGGCGTGGTCTTCCAGGACTTCAAGCTCCTCCCCCGCAAGACGGTGGCCGAGAACATCGCCTTTGCCTTGGAAGTCTCGGATGCGAGCCCGGCAGATATCCGTGAGCGCGTCCCCAGGATGCTGACCCTTGTTGGCTTGGCGGATAAAGGTGCCAACTATCCCAACGAGCTCTCGGGTGGGGAGAAGCAGCGGTTGGCTATTGCTCGGGCGATGGTCCACTCGCCCCGAATCCTGATTGCCGATGAGCCCACCGGGAACTTGGATCCGGGCACCACAACGGAGATCGTGGAGCTCTTAGAGCGGATCAATCGGAGTGGGACCACGATTATCCTAGCCACCCACAACAAGGACGTCGTCGATCGCCTGCGGCGGCGAGTGATCGCAGTCGAGCACGGCCGGGTGGTCTCGGATCGCCAGATTGGCCGCTATGAACTTCCCAGTCACCACGCGGCGGTGGGGGCGGAAGGACTAGGATCGTGAGCGGAGTCGACCGATGAGCCTCCGGAGCTTGGGCCGCGTCCTCCGCTTTGGCCTCATGAACGTCCTGCGGAACGGCTGGTTCTCGATTGCGTCGATCATCGTCATCACGATCACCCTCTTCATCATCGGCGTCTTTGCCATCCAGAGCTTCGTCATCGTCGGCACCACCCAAGGGATTCAGGACAAGCTCGACCTCTCGGTCTACTTCAACGACGACGTGCCCGAGGAGGACATCCTCGCGATTCGGACAGCGGTGGCCAATCGGCCTGACGTCAAGAGTGTCGACTACATCTCCAAAGAGCGGGCCTTTGAGATTTGGCAGGAGCGTCGGACGTCTGAACGGGTCAAGAGCCTCGTCACGCCCGAGGACAACCCGCTGCCGCGGAGCCTGGTCATCCACGCCTACGATCCGGGGAAGTTGGGGACGCTCGCCAAGCTTTTTGAACGGGACCAGTATCAGGAGCAGGTCCGCCGGGTCAGTTATCGGGACAACCAGAGCGTCATCGAGAGTTTAGTCGCCACGGCCAGGAGTGTCCGGCAGAGCGGCTGGATTCTGGCAGCGATCTTCTTCTTCCTGTCCTTTGTCCTCATCTACAACATGACCCGCGTCATCATTCTCTCTCGAGCTCATGAGATTGAGATCATGCGGCTGGTTGGCTCCACGACCACCTTTGTCCGCGCGCCCTACCTGGTGGAGGCAGCCGTCATCGGCTTCGTGGGGGCCCTCTTGGCGCTGGGAGCGGTCTACCTGTTCCTGCGCTACGATCTGGCATCGGCGACACCGCTCCTCTCGATTGCCAAGTTCCTGGCGCCCGACATGCTCGAGTTTTTCTGGTCCAATCTTGTGACGATTACGATCGTCACGCTCCTCTTGGGGATCGGCAGCACCGTCTTCATGAGCTCGGTGGCCGTCCGCCGTTTTGTGAAGTTCTAGAGCCTGGTCCGGTGCGGGCTTGCGGGGTGTGGTATAGTCGAGGGGTATCTGCCTGCCGTCGGCAGGCGCGGGAGGGGCATGGACCCAGACCGAACTCCCAGACGGAGCAACCACCTGAGACGCGCGCTCATGACCGCCCTTTTGGCGGCGGTGTTGGCGTTGCCAGTCGCCCTCCTCCTTCCCGAGCAACTCCCGGTTTACGCGGCTGACGATGGGACCACACTCAAGGAGCTCCAGCAGCGAGCGATTGAGCTCAATCGGCAGATCCGAGAGTCTCGTCAAGCTGCCGAACGGAAGGCCAAAGAGGCCAAGTCACTGACCGGCCAGATAGATCGGATCGAGACGGACATCGACGTGACGGAGGCTCGGATTGAGAGCACCGAGGGGACCATCGAGGAGACGGAGGCGGGCATTCAGGCCATTGAGGCCGACATCGAGCGGCGGCAGCGCGAGCTTGACGAGCAGCGTGGTCACCAGGACGAGACGCTGCGCGTCCTCTACGAGACCGGCGATGACGAGCTCCTCTTCCTCCTGGCTGGGGCCAGCTCCATCTCCGAGCTCATCGAGCACACCGAGTACCTCGAGTCTCTGGAAGAGCAGATTGACGCCTGGATCCTGGAGGTCGAGACGCTCAAGCGAGCGCTCGAAGACCGACGGTCCGAGCTTAAGGACAAGCACGACGAGCTGACCGCTCTTCAGTCCCAGCAAGAGGCGTTCAAGGTGGGACTGGCCGATCAGCGGGCTAAGAAGGACGCCCTCCTCACCCAAACCAAGCAGGAACAGGCTCGGTACGAGGATCAGCTGGAGGAAGCCAAGAAGCTCAACACGCAGGTTGAGTCCCAGATGGCGAGCATCCGGGCCAAGCTGACGGCTGGCACCGGACCGGGCGTAGTCCAAGCCAAGGATCGAGGCACCTCACCAGTCGGTTTGCAGTGGCCCACGGACTACACCTACATCAGCACCTACTTTGGCGGCTCCACCCCGTTCCAGCCCAACGGCGGGCACGGCGGCTTGGACCTTGTCAACTCAGCTGGGACGCCCCTCTACGCCACCGGTGACGGGACCATCACGGCCGTGGAGGAGATGCGCTACAACGGCCAGTATTACGCCTACGGCAAGTACGTGGTGATTGGTCACAACGCGCGTTTCAGCTCCCTCTACGCTCACCTGCAGAGCATCCTGGTCATCCCTGGCGATGAGGTGAAGCGCGGTGATGTCATTGGGTACATGGGCTCCACCGGCTGGTCCACCGGCCCCCACCTCCACTACGAAATCTGGGAGTACTCCTCGCGGGTGAATCCCTTGAACTACCTGCCCTAGCGATCACAAGATCCTACGGACCCCGGGTTTACCCGGGGGACACCTCTGGTCAGAGCACCGGCTTTGCCGGTGCTGCGTGGCGGGGGACCACGGCTTTAGCCGTGGGGGATCCATGATCAAGCGGGTTTCGAAGGCTATCACTCACTGGGACGACAAGGAGTATGCGGTGGAAGTCATACGGCATGACGATCACCTGATCGGTTGCTACCAACACCGCCAGGCTGATCCGATCGTCACATTCGACCTACTTCTCCTAGGTCACCGGGCATGTTCGCAGTCAGCCGGCGATGGGGCTTGCCATCACCGCTTACCTTGGTAGTCTTGGGCAGCGCCGACCTGGTCGGTAGCTCTTCCCAAGGAGGTGCGATTCCATGGAGAGTCGCCTGATTGTGGCCATCGATGGCCTGGGGATCGAGGAGTCGCTCGATCTGGCCGAGACGCTCTGCCAGGTCCCGGGCGTCTGGGGTGTCAAGTTCAACGATCTGCTCCGGCGGGCTGGCTGTCAGCTCGTCCTCTCCGAACTCAGGGACCGGTTGTCCTCAGCCCGCGTCATGGTCGATCTCAAGCTCCATGACATCCCCAACACCGTCGCCAACGACTGCAAGGCACTCGCCAAGCTGGGCGCGGACATCGTGACCGTTCACGCTTCTGGTGGGCGGGAGATGATCCGGGCAGCGGTCGAGGCGATCGGAGATTCCGGGTGGGTGATCGGGATCACCGCCCTGACCTCGCTGACGGTGGACGACTGCGATCGGATCTACCGACGACGTCCGGACCACCTGGTCTCCACCTTGCTCCGCGAGGCTCAGGCTGGTGGTGCGGCCGGGATCGTCTGTTCGCCGCAGGAGCTCGACATGCTCAACCAGCAGTCCATTCCCGAGCGGCGTCTCCTGCGGATCACGCCCGGGATTCGGCCGGCCGGTGGTGGGACGGCCGACGACCAGCGGCGCGTGGGGACGCCGCAGTATGCCATCGAGCGCGGCGCCCACTTCCTGGTGGTGGGACGGCCGATCACCGGCGCCGACAACCCGGTCGAAGCGGCTCGGACGATCGTCGCCGAGATTGAGGCGGCCCGCGTCCCGGCCTAAGCGGGTAGGACTCGGGTCCACGGACGGGCGCCACGGGGCACCCGTTCTTCCTTGTCCACTAGCCAAGCACCGTTGCATCTCGCTACGCTTTCTGTGGACACGGGCTTGACCCCGGCGTCCACGCACAGGCGGGATTTATAAGTCGTTCTTAGGAAGGTGGTCCATCCATGGGTAGGGAGCCAGATCTGTCTTTGGAAACCGATCCCGAGGAGCCCGAGGGCTCGGAGCACTGTTCGCTCGAGGAGCGACTCCTCGATCCCAAGGCGGGGTCGAGAACGCTCACCTCCATCATGCAGGGTACCTCCCCTCGTCCCAAGCCCGAGAGGTCGCGGGTAGGGACGCGTCGGTTCGTGACCACGGTTGGTGCGCGGCGTCGATCGTCGCACTCCGTCGGTCCTCTCCTCATGTGATCCCTTCCCTCCTGTGTGCGGCGCCGGTCCCAGGTCTCTGGGTCGGCGCCTTCGCTTCCTCCCGCTCCACCATTCCCTTTCCCACCGGCTTCAGGCATACTCAAGGTATGGCAGGGGAACAGCGAGACGGCACAACGGTTCTCACCACTGCGCGCGAGCAACCGGATGAGGCGCGTGATGACTCCGTTGTGCGCCCCGACCGTCTCGAAGACTTCGTTGGCCAGCCTGAGGTCAAGCGTAATCTCTCCATCCTCCTCCAGGCCACCCAGGAGCGGCAACAGTCGCTTGAGCATCTCCTCCTCTACGGCCCGCCGGGCTTGGGCAAGACGAGCCTGGCCCACATTGTTGCCCACGAACTGGGCACCACTATCCGCGTCACCTCCGGCCCGGCCCTAGAACGAGCCGGTGATTTGGCTTCCATCCTCTCCAATCTCCAGACCGGTGATATCCTCTTCATTGACGAGATCCACCAGCTCAAGCGGACCATCGAGGAGATCCTCTACCCGGCCATGGAGGACTTTGCCCTTGATCTTGTCCTCGGGAAGGGCCCCTCAGCGAAGACGCTCCGGCTCGAGCTCCCGCACTTCACGCTCATTGGAGCGACGACCCGAGTTGCCAAGCTGTCTTCACCGCTCCGGGACCGGTTTGGCGGCCACTTTCACCTAGACTTCTACGAGCCGGAGGACATCGAGCAGATCCTCTTGCGGACCGCGCGGATCCTCGGGATTGCGCTCGAGCGCACTGGCGCTCAGGAGATTGCCGGCCGGGCCCGCCGGACACCCCGAATTGCCAATCGACTCCTGCGGCGCGTCCGGGACTACGCGCAGGTCCATCGGGAGCCAGCGATCACCGCGTCGGTCGCCCAAGCCGCCCTGGCGCTCCTCAACATCGATCAGCATGGGCTCGATAAGATTGACCGTCGGCTCCTCGGGATTCTCATGGACCAGTACGCTGGCGGACCGGCTGGTTTGGGGACGCTGGCGGCCGCCCTCGGTGAAGAAGTCGCTACGGTGGAAGAGGTCATCGAGCCATTCCTCCTGCGTGAAGGGTGGCTCGAACGGACCCCGCGCGGCCGCCAGCTGACCACCCGGGCGCGGACACTCTGGCCGGCCGAGGGAGTGGCGGACCCATGATCTACCTCGTTGCCCTCTTGTTCCTGCTGTTCCTGGTGGCCTTTGGCCTCTACTCAGTCTACGCCGTCCACCATCTGAATGAGTTTGGGTACTCGGGCGACGCCTCACAGCGCATCCTTCAGCTCTACATTGGCTTCTCAGGCTTGGTGCTCCTGGCCGTGGCCGTCGCGCTCGCTTATGGGATCTCACTGACATGACGCCCCGAAACCTCACCACTGGGACGGAGAGCGAGCTCTTTCCTGGGCAGTTGGATCAGGAAGAAGTCCTCATCTTTGTCCGTCGGCACTGGATGGCCTACCTGCCCTGGGCCTTCATCCTCCTCGTCATGCTCGTCATGCCCCCCGTCGTCGTGGTCAGCTTGGCTCAGGTCGAGTTCATCCGATTGAGCGTGGGCAGCCACATCATCACGACCGCCTTTGTGGTGGGGACGTTCTACCTCTTTACGAACGCGGTCTTCTTGACGTCGTGGATTGAACACTACTTGGATGTTGCGATCTTGACCCGCGAGCGCCTCGTCCTCGTCCAGCAGATCGGTCTCTTCAACCGCCGGATTGCTGAGCTCTCCCTCCTGCGGGTCCAAGACGTCAGCGCCCAGATGCAGGGTTACCTCCAGACGCTCCTGCGCTACGGCTCGGTGGTGGTCGAGTCAGCCGGTGAGGCGCCCAACTTTGTCATGCAGTACGTGCCGCGTCCGCATGTAGTGGCGAACACCATCCTCATGCTCCATGACCAACTAATGACGGTCCGGCCCGTCGCCGCTGGGTCGTCGATGGCCTCGGTTCAGGCCCGGAGCGAGGAGTCACTGATTCGGCCCGAGGGTGGCTTGGGCGGGGAGTTTCGGCGCCGCGAGGTCCACGCCCCACTCGGGTTTGACCACGATCACCTCAATGAGGATCTCTTGACGCAGGCCAAGGAAGTCCAGGAGCACGTCGCGGCGTTTCACGGGGGATTCGGGGTGAGCGGTCAGCCAGCTGGGACGTCCAGTCTGGCACCCAATCGACTGCCCAAGGAGGCCGAGGAGCGACGTGAGCTCGTAGAGGGGGAAGATGTCTCAGTGGAGACTCGCCGGTAAGATCCGACGATTGAGCGTCTGGACGCTGGGCCTGATCCTTGGCCTGGTGCTGCTTCCGTCGTTGGCCACTGCCAAGCACCGGGACGAGCCCAGGATTGTGATCAGCGAGATCGGCTGGGCGGGCTCGAGCGTCTCAACGGCGGACGAGTGGCTGGAGCTGGCCAATCTGGGTGAGGGCATCGTCGATCTCGTCGGTTGGTCCGTCTGGGCGGTCGAGGACGAACCGGAGCTCTTGGCCGAAATCGAGCACGGTCAGATTGCGCCCGGTGGCTTCTTCCTGATTGCCCATGCCGACTCGAGCCACCAGTTCAGCGCCGGTCAATCGGTCCTCCGCTGGACCCCAGATGTGGTGGATCAGGACCTGGTCCTGTCGAACACTCGCTTGGCCCTGGAGCTGCGCGATTCGGCTGGCGAGCGGGTGGATGAGGCTGGCGACGGTGGGGCACCGTTTGCCGGGAGTAGTGACGGGCCAGTCAGTCTGGAACGGATCCTCGAGGACCTCGACGACGGGGATGAGGAGGACAGCTGGCGCCCGGCCAGCCTGGCAAGCGGTTTTGACGACGGCCGGCCGGATCTGGGCACGCCCACGCCGTCGGGCCGGCCGATCCTGCCTGCGCTGGCGTGCCGGATTGTCTGGGCGCCCGGCCAGGCGGAGGCGATGGTCCCAATCGAACCAGCCCGGTCGAATGGCCTACCCCTCCCGGTTACGCTGACAGCCGATGGCGTGGTCTTGCCTCAGACCCTCGCCGCGGATGGCTCAGCGCAGGTCACGCTCTTGCGTCCAGCTAGCTTTGGGGAGCAGGTGCTCGTGGCTGCGGTGGTCTCGCCCCTCGGCCTGGTGTCCGAGGAGTCACGGCCTTGTCTCCACACGATGCAGAGCCGAGACCTCGTGATCACGGAAGTCTTTCCCGCTCCGACCGGCGGCCAGGCTGAGTGGGTGGAGCTGACCAACCAGGGCACCGAGCCAGTCGCGTTGGCCGGTTGGCAGCTGGACGATGATCCGGACGGAGGCAGCGTTCCCTACCAGTTTCCGGCCGCGCTCAGCATTCTGCCCGGAGCCTCGATCGTTATCTCTGGCACCGACTCGTCGTTGGCCCTCAACAACAGCGGTGATCAGGTCATCCTCCTCGATCCAACCGGCAGTCAGGTTGACGCCGTCACCTACGGTTTGGCTCGGTCAGGCGAGAGCTGGTCCCGGCAGACCGATGTCTGGGCCTGGGCGGTGCCATCTCCGGGTCAACCGAATCCTATCCCACCACCGCCGGCCGAGGCGCTCTTCAGCGTTGCGGCCGCTCCACCGGTGATTGTGGCCCAGCCTGCTGTGGGGGCACCACCTCAGCTGTCCGTGGAGACCTTCGTCCTTGGTCCCCGGCCCGAGGCGGGCACGCGGGTGATCGTTGACGGGATCGTCAGCCAGCCACTTGGGCGCTACGACGACCGGTTGATCGTCCTGGCGAGCGATTCGGGTGAGGTCGCCCTCGAGCTCCAGCTCCCGGCCGGGGGTGTGTCTGAAGTTGCGGCTGGCGAGCGGCTCCGCGTCACCGGCACGGTCTCGCGCGCCAGCACGCCCCGGCTGCTCGTGGGAGCGGTGACCGATCTAGAACGAGTCGGCGAGGGACCGCCGCCGCATCGCCAGTTTGCCGGGATCGGACGACTCTTGGCGACCGTCGTGGCCGAGGGCCGGCTCGTTGTTCGGGATCGTGAGCGCTGGCTCGAAGGAGATGGTTGGGCCGTCCAGTTCAGCACCCGCCAGGGCGTTCGCCTGCCACCGATGGAGAGCGGGGACGCGGTCACGCTGGCCGGGATCATTGTGGCGACCGATCCCTACCGGATTCGCGTCCTGGACAGCCGTGAGGTGACCGTTGTGCCGGCACCGCTCCCCGAGGCGGAGGGAGGTCTGGCTGAGTTCGAGGTGGCGGTCGCGCTCGGCGAACCGATGCCTGAGCCTCCCACCGTGCCACCCGACGAGCCGCTCACGAGCGTCAGCGGACCGGTCGTCGCGAGTCTGCCGCCCTTACTCGCGGCTGTGACGGGACCAACCATCCAGCCCTACCTCTACCACTCGTTGGTCCGCTTGGCCGGCACGGTGGAAGCCCAGCGGGATCAGGTCAGGACTCTCTCGGCCCAGGTGCTGGCTGCTCAGACGACTCGGCCGGTAGCCACTCCATCTCGGATCAGCCTCCTCTTGGCGTTCCTGTCGAGCGCAGGTATCATCGGAGTCTTACTGGAATGGCTATGGCACTCTCTCGCATCCGCATCCCCTCGCTTCCTGCGCTAGCGGCCTACGCCGCCGATCTGGCGGCAGCGCTACGGCCAGGAGACGTGGTCACGCTCTCCGGGCCGCTTGGGGTTGGAAAAACGGCCTTGGTCAAGGCACTCGCCCGCTCGCTCGGCATCACGGACGAGGTCATTTCACCCACCTTCGTCTACCAGCAGACCTACCGGCTGCCAACCGATTCGTCTATTCGGGCGCTGACGCACCTTGATCTCTACCGTCTCACGAGTGACGCCGATGTGACTGCGCTCGGTTTGGTCACCGAGGATCCAACGGGCGTCGTCGTGATCGAGTGGCCAGAGCGGGCCCCCACCCTGGCCTCCCGGGCCACGCTCCAACTGACCTGGACCTTTGCCCCGGACGGATCCCGGGACCTCACGAGTGAGTGGCGGCGTCCATGACCGTCCTCGTGGCTGGGGGCGATCGAACACAGCTCCGCTGTCTCATCGGCCAGGACGGCTATTGGGTTGAGGCAACCACGCTGCAGCCCGCCCAGGAGCGTCACGATCTGGCGATCCTGACCGCGTTCCTGGCCGAGCAGTCCCTGACCTGGGCTGATATCGATCAGTTCGGCCTGATCGAGGTCCCCCACAGCCACACGTCCGTCCGGGTGGTCCGAGCCCTCCTGACCACCGCCGCCTGGTACTCGGGCCACCCACTCGTCAGTCTCCCCAGTCCGGAACTCGCAACGTTGACATCGTCTGAGATCCAGGCCCAGCTCAAGCAGCCGTGAGTCGCAGACTGGCCATCCACACCAGTCTTCGCTGGCCCGCTGTGGTATACTCGAGCCACTCATTTCCTCCTGGTGCAGCGCTCTCGGGCCATCACCAGTCCTTGGATTGAGTCTGGAGCCATCATGACGCATTCATCAGTCCAGCCTGACGCCCCCGAGCACGGGACTCTTCTCAAGAAGTACCGGCGCTCCCGGCTTGCGACCACTCAACAGGTCTTCCTTGGCCTCGGGGTGGTCATTGTGGTGGGGCTCATCTGGTTTGGGGTCTCGGCGGTGGCGGCCTTCAACAAGATCAGCGACGCCAGCGATCGCAGCTCGCCGTTTCTCAAGTTTTTTGGGGAAGAGGTCCATCCCGATGCTCTGGCCGGCGAGGGGGATGGCCGGATCAACATCCTCTTGATTGGTATTGGTGGCGCCGGTCACAAGGGTGGGGCACTCGCCGACACGATCATGGTGGCGAGCATCGATCCCCAGAACAAACAGCTCGGGCTGCTCTCCCTGCCCCGCGATCTCCGCGTCCCAATTGCCGGGAACGGTCAGGCGAAGATCAACAGCGCTCACTCGTACGGTGAGCAGCAGGAGACCGGCACCGGCCCGCGCGTCCTCAAGGAGACCGTGACGACGGTTCTCGATCTGCCCATCCACTACTACGTCCGGGTCGACTTCACGGGCTTTGAGAAGTTCATCGATGCCCTCGGCGGCATCACGATTGATGTCCCCAAGGCGCTCAACGACCCGTTTTACCCCGATGAGGAGCTTGTTGGCTACGAGCCGTTCTCCATCAAGGCCGGCACCCAGAAGCTGACCGGCGACACCGCACTGCGCTACGCCCGGTCTCGGCAGACCACCTCGGACTTTGATCGCGCCAGCCGTCAGCAGGCGATCATCCTGGCCGTTCGGGAGCAGGCCCTTTCCCTCAACGTCATCGGCAATCCTCAGAAGATCTCGACCATCCTGGGCATCGTTGGGGACCACGTGAAGATGGACCTTTCGGCGAAGGAGCTGGAGCGGCTCTTCCTCATCCTTCGTGATCTTCAGGCCGATGCGATCAGCTCTGTGGTCCTCGATAACGCGGCCGATGGACCCCTCAAGACCGTCAACGAGGGTGGCTACTACCTCGTACCCAAGTCCGGCAACTTTAGCGACGTCCAACGGATTGCTCACGCCATCTTCACGGACCCCTACATCCGGCGGGAGGCGGCCGGGATTGAGATCTTGAATGGCACCGGCGAGGCCGGGGCAGCGCGGGAACTCGAGCTTGACCTCAAGAGCCGGGGCTACACCGTCCTCGGCATTGATACCACGGACACCGTCGCCAAGACGCGCTTGGAGAGCTACACCACCGATGCGGCGTTCACGCTCCGTCTCCTCTCCGAGCGGCTCAACGTGACGGCTACGTCGGCCCCGCGGCCACCTGAGGCGGCCGAGGGTGCTAAGATCCGTATCATGCTCGGTACCGACTACGAGCCAGCGGTCCTGACCGATGACCAGACTCCTTGATCACTGGCTCGATCATCCCCTGGCCGGACCGAGTCTCCTTGGCCTGGGGGCGGTGGCGTTGCCGGTGCTCGCGCCCAGCTCAGAACTGTTCTGGGTGATTGGGATCCTGGGACTTGGCTACGCACTCTGGTCTGCCCGCGGCCAGAGCCGGTGGCACGCGGCCGCGCCCGCCATCTTCATCTGGGCCCTCCTGGCGCTGGAGCTACGGTTCCTGGGCGTCTTGCCTGGTGCGGTCTCCACCCTCCTCTTTTACTGCGTCAGCTTCCTGGTGATGGCTTGGCTCGTGCCGCTCACGGGCCTGCGTCGGCACGTCATTGGTCATGTCCTGGCACTGGGCCTCGTGGAACTGCTCCTCGTCCTCTTCTTCTGGCCCATCAACTTCCCCTCCCGCGCCCTCGTCCTGACCCTCGCAGCAGTCCTCGGTGCCGAGCTCATCTTTTTCTCTGAGACAAACTCCCTCTCGTGGCGGGCCTTCGCTCCCTCGCTCGGGTTCACCGCCGTCGCCATCGGGGCGATCGTCGGCACGGCCGACTGGTTTGGGTTCTAGTCATGGACACCCCCCGCCAGGCGTTCAACGCCACTGATTTTCCCAAGTGGCTCCCGTGGACCATTGCCGGGCTCCTCTTCCTTTACCTACTCTCAGCTGCCATCGCGAGCGCACTTCTCTTGCGTGGGAATGATGCCAGTCAGGTTCGGGCGCTCGCCCGGTGGTTGCCGGTTCCGGTCGCTCGGGTGGATGGCCAGCTGATCTGGGCGCGCGAGTACCTGGACTACCGGGCCTTCATCGAGACCTTCATTGCCCGCTCCAACCAGGCCGAGGAGGCGATCGACACCGGCGTGCCGGTTGGCCAGCAGGTCATTAATCTCCTGGTCGCCAATAAGACCGTCCAACGGGCGGGCAAGGAGGAGGGGATCACCGTCACCGAGGCTGAGGTCAACGGTGCCTTCGATGACATCTTGGTGGCCCAGGGTGGGGATGCGCCCCGCCAGGTCAGTGAGGAAGAGCTAAACACCATCCTTGAGGAGCTCTACGGCTCCACCCAAGACCAGCTTCGGGATCTCATCCGCGTTCGGCTGATCGAGGAGAAGATCAAGGGCGAGCTCATCGAGCAGGTCCACTTCCGCCACATTCTGGTTCGAGACGAGGGGCGGGCGAATGACGTTCTCGAGCGGCTCAAGGCTGGCCAAGTCTTTGAGGAGCTCGCCAAGGAGTTCTCCGAACACCTGGAGAGCCGAGATCTCGGGGGTGAGATGGGTTTTGTCTCCCGCGGCGGCCAGTCCCAGGTCATCGAGCAGGCGCTCTTTACCAATCCGGTCGGTCTCGTCCAGTCACCGGTCCAGAGCGACTTTGGCTTCCACCTCATCGAGATCCTCGAGAAGAAGGGCCACATCCAGCAGTCCTTCGACGCCTGGCTGACTGATGCCGAGGCCCGCTACCGGGCCAACGTCTACCTCCGTCTGCCCGCCGCCTAGTCGGGTCGTGGGATAGTGAACAGGCCCGCCTCTCGGCGGACCTGTTGATGGGCCCCTGCTCACCTACGCGATCCGGATGCTGGTCAGCTTCATCGTTCCTCCTCTCAGCCGCCGCAGTGGACGCGCTTCTGCTCGTTGTAGTAGGCCCAGCACATCGGACAGACGATGTCGTGCTGGCCCGCTCGCTCGGCCCGGACCATGTGGTTGAGGGCGCGCGCCTGGGCCTGCAGGCCCTCCTGATCCCGCAGACCCTCTTCGAAGAACCGGTCGATGTCCTCCCGCGCGGCCTGGCACTCCTCAGAGAGGTTCTCCTCGTTCCCCGTGATTCCGGCCATGAGCTCGCCCCGGACCAGCGCCGGGAGGAAGAGGTAGCTCGTTGCCTGGAGGAGCTGGACGCTCAGCCGGGAGTTGGGGTGGATGTCCTCCCGCGGGACTCCTACCACCCGGAAGCGGAAGGCGTGGTCGAAGAGGCCGCCGACGTTCCGCTGGTAGAGGAGGTGGGCAAGCACCCAACCCTTCGGCCAGCGGGCGCGGTCGGTAAAGACGACCACCGTCTTTGGGTCGAACGGGCTGGACGCCAGTGCCAGCTTCAGCCCCCGAGCCAGGTTCTGGGTGGTGTTCCGAGACGACCCCTCGAGCTCGATGGCCACGTACCGAGCGTGGGTAGGGTCGAGCAGGTCGAGGAACGCCTCGAGGGGGCCCCGACAGCTGAGGGCCTCAGAGACGGGGAACGCTGGGTTGGTGCTTCCGCCGCAAAGCACGACGTACCGGATGCGCCGGCGGATGATCTCCTGGGCCACGCCCAGGAGGTAGGCCCGGTACCCCCGCATCTCGGTGATCGTCCGGTGCTGATCGGCAAAGACGCCGTAGCAGCAGACAATAGCGACGGCGTCACGGCCGTCAACCGGGCGGGTGAGCCACTTCCAGGCCGCCAGCGCTCCCAGCGCCGCGGCCACGTACAGCAAGTAAAGGGACATGGGTCATGATCCTCCCTTCAGAAGTCTCGTCAGCCAGACCCGCGGCTGAACGCCGGATCGTACCAGGTTCCGAACCTGGTTGTCAATCCTCGACTGACATTCCTGGAATGTGGGTCGAGGATTGTTGCTGTGCCCGCCGTCTCACCCCAGTATGTCTCGAGTGAGGCAGATCCTTCGTCTCCACATCCGGTCCTACACACCGGGAGTGTGTGACCGGGAGTGTGTGACCGGATGTGTTAGAAGAGTGCTCTTGGATCGAGCCAAGCCTCGAGCTCGGCCTCGGTGGATACGTAGCCGCGGAGATTGGGATCGCTCCCTTTGTAAACGCCCAGGTGGAGGTGCTTACGTTCGCCGTCGGTTTCGGTGGTCCCGCCCTCGCCCAAGTGGCCAATTCGTTCGTTCTGCTCAACTGTCGAGCCGACCGCAGGCAGGCTGGTGGGGTCTAAGTGGCCGTAGACCACCTGGTAGGTGGTGCCATTGATCACCTGCTCAATCACCACCACGCCACCGTACCCGTCAGCGGTGCGGGCAATCCGAACCGTTCCAGCGGCGATCGATCGGACCTCAACGTCGCCACTGACATCGTCGAACTCGGCATCGGCGCCGGTGTGGTAGCCACTGAAGCGCTCGGGCAAGACCGGTGAGCTGTCTGGAGAGATTTTGATCCCAAACGGCTTCTTGGTAATTCGTTCGGCAAAACTGTCTACTGGTTCGACGACCGCTGATTGTGTCGGCGGCACATCGATGACACGCAGCGTTTCCAGGACGTGGTCGTAGACGCCTTGGTCAAGGTCTGGTCGCTTGGCGATGACATAGAAGATAGAAGGGCTGTCGTCGCTGACCCGCACGTCGGTCACGTTGTGTCGAGTCCGTCGCCAGCTTGGTTGGTTGGTGAAGGTATCGACCTTCTCAGCCACCCTCGGATTCTTCTCAATCTCGTAACGAACGGCAGGACGACCGTCGACCATCGTCTCTGTGCGACTCAGAATTGTGACTGAGGTGAGTGTGAGGAACTGGGTGGCGGTGAAGAATCGAATAAAGATCTGGGACCGTTCGAGGTTGGAGTCCGCTCCGGCGGCCGGATCAAAGAGGTTGATGGCCTCGGTATTCGCCACCCACTCTGCCTCCCATCCACCCGGCACCTCGGCGCTCAACTGGAACGCGCTGCCAACACCCTCGATCCGTGCTGCATAGAAGCGCGTGAAGGACGGCCCGGCTGAGTCCGGAGTTGTCTCCTCCTGGGTCGACTCAGTCTGCCCGAGCTCGGCTGGGGGTTCTGTTGGCGGCGGCTGGTCGAGCCGATCCCGTTGCCACCAGGCCAGTGCCACAACCAGAATGAGGAGCGCCAGGCTGCCAAGGATGCGGAATGAGATCATGATCCTCCAGTCCCTCCGTGCGTTCGCTCGCGAATGCACGTGAGGTGCTCAAGGAGATTCTGGATGAAGACTGGCCGCCAGGCAAACTCTGGCCGAGGGAAGGCGGTGTGACCGTTGAGTTCAATCAACTTGGGACCGTGAGGAGTGTAGGCAATGTCTAGGCTGTAGAGGGGCCAGGGAAAGCGACTCAGTATACGAGCGTGAACTGTACGATAGAAGGAGAGAATGTCGCTGGGGAGCTTCTTGAGCTCGACCTCGCTGACCGAGGCGCCCCGGTGGGTGTTCGCCACCAGGCTTCCCGGCGCTGGCGTTCGGACGTGAATGAGCGAAATCTCGTTGTTGATGGTGATGATCCGTAGATCGTGGGTGCTCTCCGTAATGCCCGGAATCCCGGCACTCGTATCCAGAAACTCTTGAACGATTAGGCCGCCTCTAAGGAGGCGGTCAATGTCGGGGAGTGAGTTGGCCTCGACCTTCTCAGTAATCGAGACGTCGATGCCGCTCAGGCCCGCATCCGGCTTGAGGACCACCCGGTTGCCTGGGAGCATATCAAGGGCTCGCGCAAGGCCCGATTGGTCTTCCACGTAGAACGTGGCCGGTGAGACGTCGGGCAAGTAGTCGTACGTGACGCTCTTCTGGCGGCAGAACCACTTGAAGGTGGGAGAGTTGGTGATGACGGCTGGGCCAGGATCAAAGCCGGGCCGCGGGACGTTGTTGTAGTTGTAGATGACGTCTGCCGTCACCGTCTCGTTTGCTGGTGCAAGGGTATGACTGGTTGGCTGGTAGCGAGAGATGTTCCGGAACTGACCGTTCCCTCCGTAGGTCTCGTGGCCGCAGGCAATGAAGAGATCGGACGTTTGGTGGAGGCGCGTGAAGATCTCGCGGTAACAGACTCGCTTCACCCCCGTCATCTTCTCCGGGATGATCGTGGCATCACTCATCCAACAGACGATGGCCTGACCATTCATCATAGTTCGCGCATTCTATCCCAATCCAGGAGTCACCTCTAGTCATCTCATTGACGCAATGGCTTCGCTATGGTTCACTGACCTGTTCCGACTCTGACGAAAGGGGTTTTACAAATCATGAAGAAGTTCGGAACGAGCCGCTGGCTGCTGGGCAGCCTGCTGCTCATGGTGCTGGCGTTGCCGGCGCTCGCTCAGGGGGGAGGTAGTCCGTGGGAAGGCTGCCTCAACGCGGCCCGCTGGGCTAAGATCGAGGTCCCGCTCGATGCCAACGAGGATCGGCTCCCGTATCACTACCTCGTCCTCCCGGCAGAGTACGAGGGCGACATCATGCGGGAGGGAGCCGTCTACATCCTGACGATGCCGGGGCGTGAGCCGATCAACCTCACGCTCTCGAACAACTTCAGGAGGCACGGCCCTACGCTGCGGGCGCAGATCCCCACCCTGTCCGACCGTGGACCGGTGTACCTCAAGGTACTCGGAGGCACGAGCCACCTGGGCTGGACGAAGTTCCGGCTCATGGAGGTCTACCGCTCCCGGGAGCCGGCCATCCACGATCTCCGGTTCGTGGAGGAGGAGAGCGGCTAGGGGGCCGCCCGGAGGGTACAGAGAGAGCCTGGTGGTTCGCCACCAGGCTCTCCGCATGTCTTCCCTCCCTACTCCTCCTGCGGCAGGAAGCGCGGGGCGCTGACCGTCAGCGCCAGTAGCTCCTCGTTGGAGAGCCCGTACCGCTTCCTGGGGATCGGTCGCCAGTCGAGCGTCGCCCGCGCCGGATCCCAGGGGCAGGCCCAGCCGGCCCATTCGTAGCGATCTCGCAGATCGCGCGGATCCTCGGGGTTCACCTGGGAGAACACGACCACCTGGCAGTTGTCCAGATGGGCATTGTCGCCCGGGTCGTCGTGCCAGGCCGCCCACTCGGCGTCCGTCAGCTGGCCGAGGAGCTTCAGGAACGTGGCCATGGTGTCCCCATGGGAAACCAGGATCACATCCTGGCCCGAGTGCTGGCGGGCCAGGGTATCCAAGACCAAGGAACTCCGTTCCAGTTGCCTGATCTTGGACTCGCCGCCTGGTGGCGTCCAGTAGACGCCATCGCGCCTCTTCTGGTCTGCCAGGCCCGGGAATATCCGATCCCGCTCCTCGAGCGTCAGGGCGTCGATCTCGCCCCAGTCCCGCTCACGGAGCCAGGTGCGTTCCCGCCACCTCGCGTTCGGGAGAGCCAGTAGGCCAGCCGTCTGCATCGCCCGGATGTAGGGCGAATGGTAGTGGGCGTGGAGGCGGTACGGCAGCGTCTCGCGAATCCAGGCACCGGTAACCTGGGCCTGCCACTCACCACGCGGCGTGAGCCGGAGCTTGGAGCTGTGGGTGCTCCGGTAGGCCCGAGTGAAGGAGCTGAAGTCGCCTCCCTTGGCCAGCCGGATAATCTTATTCTGCTCGCTCTCGCCGTGGCGGACGAGCACCAGGACGCGCGGGAGTGTCCGCGCCTTCCTGCGCCGCAGCGTTCGTTTCCTGAAAGGCACCATCGACTTGTTAAGCCCCTTTCTTGTTCCCATCAGGCAGGAACCCCGCACCATACCATCCAAGGCCAGGAGTGGCAACCTGGTTGGGATGCTCAGCTAGCCGAGGGGTGTGAAGTGGAGACGGAGGAGTCGTCTTCCCTGTGCTACAATCATCGGTGACCATGAAGCAACTGATCCGCAACGCCCTCTCGACGATCGCCTGGACGCTGGGCACGGTGGTGACGACGATCGCCGTTCTTGCCTGGGGATCCTCCTTTGCCTGGGACTTCAGCCGGCTCGATGCCTACGGACTTTTCCCGCTCTTTGGGTTGCTGGCCTTCTCGCTTATGTGGACGCACTACATCATCCTCGCCCTACGCGTCTGGACCGATGCGCCGAAGGTGGCAACCTACGCGCACATCACGCAGTGGATTGTCCTCTTCTGCCTCCTGGCTCACCCAGGGATTCTCCTCTTCACGCTCTATCAGGATGGCTTTGGCTTCCCGCCCGGCAGCTACAAGGCCTACGTTGGCGAAACGATGGTCGGCTTTGTCCTCCTTGGCACGATCGCGTGGGTGGCGTTCATGGGCTACGAGCTCAAGCGCGTCATCGCCATCGGACCGTGGTGGAAGTACGTGCTCGCCGCCAGCGCGATTGCGATGCTGCTCATCCTCATCCACAGTCTCAATCTCGGCACGCACCTCCAGTCCGGCTGGCTCCGGACCGTCTGGTACCTCTACGGCGCAACGCTGCTCCTGTCGTACGGCTACTTAGCGAGGAAGGGTCGCCTGGTAACGAACTAGGACTCGACGGCGATCAGCCCGGTCATCGTCCCGGCGTGGGCGCTGCAGTGGTAGGGGTACGCGCCCGGCTCGGTGAATGTGTAGGAATACGAGCCGCCCTTCTTGAGTTCAGTTGAGTTGAAGGTGGGAATGTGGGTGTGGGCAGGGTGGGCGTCGGTGTTGACGTAGTGGGCAACCGCGTCGTCGTTGACCCAGGTGACGCGTGTCCCAGCCGAGATCCGGAGCTCAATCGGGGAGAACTTGATTTGGCTCATGTGAATCGTGACCTCGCTCGTGTTCCGGGAATCGGTCAGCGTCGTCAGGAGATCCCGGTCGATTCCAAACGAGAACTGGCCGTCGTGGCAGCTCCCGTCTGGCCAGCACGCCCGGTACGTCACCGTGTAGACCCCGTCGGGGGCATCCTGGCGCATGGCGCGTCGCAGGGCGAGCTTGTTACCATCGATCGTCGTCTCTCCGCTCCCGTAGTCGGTGCCGTTCTGAAGAATCTCGATGGTCGAGCCAGTGGCCAGATCAAAGTTGACGTCGATGACGACGCTCGGTGGCGGGGTGGGTAGGATCGCCCCAGCCTCGGGGGTGTTCGATTCGTAGTGCGCTGCCTTCTTGACCTCGGACGGGACCTGGATCTCCAGGTCTGCCGCCGGGGTACTCCTCTCTGGTGTCGATGATGGATTGGGCGTACGGCGGTTCGCCAGGAAGAAGATCCCGGCTCCCACGAGGACGATGCCAAGTATGGTGTAAAACACTCGCTGCGCCATCAGTCTCCTTTCTGGATGCCTCCATCTTACCATAGCCGACTCGTCTCGAGGATCAGATGGGGGCGCAGCACGGCGATAAAAATTCGGATTGGCGGGCCCGGCCGGAACTCACTGCTCGCTTTCGCTGCGCTCCATAGGGCTTCCGCCC
>JACQIO010000023.1 GCA_016198415.1 Candidatus Berkelbacteria bacterium
GTCATGCGTTCCAGTTCTCCCATCCGTGCCAGCGTCAGGAGAATCCAGCAGAGCTCGGCGTGCTCAGGGATCCGGTTTTGGGCAAAGAGAACGGCCTTCTCGGGATCGAGTCCGAGCGCCAGGTAGAGCGCGGCGATCTGGAGGCTCGACGTGTGGAGCTGGTCTTTGGGAATCGGGGTGGTGATGGCGTGAAGATCGGCAATGAAGTAGAAGAGCTCATCGAACTCTTGCTGGAGTTCAATCTGTGGCTTCATCGCCCCAAGGTAGTTGCCCAAGTGCGGATTGCCTGAAGCGCGAATGCCGGAAACGGAGCGCATAGCCTGTCTCCTTCTGTTGACGTTCGAGTGACTTGACAATCCCTGGTATACTCAATCTCTACAATGACCCTGAAAGAACGAGCGGTGTTGACACCGATTGTCTTCTTTGACCTCTTTGATCGACCGGTGCGGCCTGCGGGCCTCAAGCACCTGGTCTACGGTCAGTCTATGACAGAGAGCGAGTTTGAGTCCATCCTGACAGAACTTGAGCGTCGACGCGAGATCATCCGTCGGCGCGGTTTTTTAAGTCTCCCGGATCGGCCCGGTTTGACCGAGAACGGAATCCGTCGTGATCAGATCTCCACGGAGCTCGCCAAGGAGGCGGCGACGGTGATTGGCCGCCTGGCCTCGGTTCCATTCGTCAAGATGATTGCCATTATCAACTCGCTCGCGTTCTGGAACGCCAACCAGGACTCGGACATTGATATCCTGGTGGTGACTGAGCCGGGCCGGATTGCGATTGCTCGGGATCACATCAACCTCTTGCTCACGTTCTGGGGGCGGCGCAACACGCGCGGGGTGAAACGAGGCAAGATTGCACCGGACGTCTTCCTTGATACCGATCGCCTGGCCCTGGAGGACTTCCATATGTCGCCGCATGATATCTACTTTGACTTCTGGTGTGCTCGGATTACGCCCATCATCAATCGCGATGGCACGTACGAGCGCCTCTTGGCGGCGAACCCCTGGATTCGGAAGGTGTTCCCCGTCTTCCAGCCACGGACCGAGTTCATCGTTCCCCCGCGCCCAGATCGAGAGGTTCGGCGGAAAGGGTGGGAGTGGTTCTATCAGCACACGCCAATCGGTCGCTGGTGGGGCGCGGTCATGACGAACCGCGCTGGAGCGCGCCTCAGGCGGTACCAAGCGCGCTCAGGCGAGCGTGACCTGGTGGTGGTCTCGCCACACGTCCTGCGCTTCCATGTTCCCGACAAGCGGCCCGAGTACCAGGCGCAGTTTGAGGCCCGGTGGCACGCTCTCAGCGGATCACACTCGTAACGAGTACGTTCCTGCCGCGGTCCGTCGGCGGAGCCGAGATCCAGGTTCACCTCCTGGCTTCCTTCCTGGTGGGCCAGGGCTGGGACGTGGAGGTGGTGACCGGCTCGGCCGTTCGTCCCAAGGACGTGCCGTACCGGGTCACTTCCCTGCCGGCGTTACGGGTTCGGCCGAGTCTGGTCTACGAACCGTGGTGGGCGCGCCGAACCGCCCAGAAGATTCAGACAGCGATCGATCCCAGCCGCATCGTCCACAGCTTTGACGTCCTCTCCCGCGGCGTCGTGGCTGAACTCGGCTACCCGCGGACCATCACCACCATCCAAGACATCTCACCCATCTGCGGTACCATCGATGGACTCTTGGTGGATGGCTCAGTCTGCACCGGGTGTACCGCGGCCAACCTCCTCCAGCACCGGCGCCTGGCCCGGTATCACGGCGTGGCCTGGCTGGGCCGGGTGATCCGCTACTGGACCGCCTGTGTGCTGCCCTATCGTCGCCGCCTGCTGACCAAGTACGGGGCGGTGACGGTCCTCACGGAGTTTCTTCGCAGCTACCTGCACCTTGAGGCTGCGCTGGTTATCCCAGACCTCGTTCCCATGCCGAGTGAGCCTGGGCTGGAGCAACCGCCCCAAGCACCGACCCTCATCAGCGTCGGTCGGTTGGGCTTTGAGAAGGGGACCGATCTTGTCATCCGCTCACTCGCCGAGCTTCCCGACTTCTTAGCGCTCCTGGTGGGCGGGGGAGCCCGTGAGCACTGCCAGCAGCGGGCTCGCCAGCTCGGCGTCGCCGACCGCATCGAGTTTGCGGGTGCCGTTCCACCGGCCCAGGTGTCAGCGTGGTATCGCCGGGCCGACGTCGTCGTCCAGGCCTCGCGTGGGGCAGAGGCGTCGAGCCGGACGATCCTTGAGGGGATGAGCCATGGTAAGGCAGTCGTGGGACCAGACTTCGGCGGGCCGGCCGAGCTCATCGAGGATCGAGTGAACGGGGTCCGCTTTGCCCGCGGCAGTGTTCCCGAGCTGGTTCGAGCCATCCGAACCGCCTACGCCGAACGCGAGCGCTTGGGCGCGCAAGCCAGGCGGACGAGCGAGCGATATCAACCGGACGTGGTAGGACCAGCGTACCTGGCGCTCTACGAGCAGCTGTGAGGGCACCGAGACCGCCCTTGAACAGGAGAGAACAAGGTAAGACTCGGCTTGACAGGCAGGCGTGAGCGCGCTACATTGACGGTCTGGCGGCCGGAGTGCGAGGGTTCCCCCTTACCTTGCCCCCGCCGCCTTCTACCACCACTCTGCGAGGGCGCTTGGCGGTTCTTTTTTTGCCCGACGGTGACGGTGTCGAGTCGAGCAGGACAAGAGTAGCCAAATCCAACCCAACGGAGGTGTTGCATGGCAACATCGATCCAGCCCCTGGGGGATCGGATCCTCGTCCAGCCGCTGCCGGCCGAGGAGAAGACAAAGGGCGGTATCATCATCCCGGATACTGCCAAGGATGCGTCGCAGCAAGCGACGGTGGTGGCCGTCGGTCCGGGGAAGTTTGACGACGCCGGCAAGCGCGTCCCGCTCGATGTCAAAGTTGGGGACGTGGTCCTCATGCCCAAGTACGGTGGCGATGAGTTCAAGTACGACGGTGAGGAGTATAAGATCGTCTCAGCCGACGACCTCCTCGCGATCGTGAAGTAAGTACCAAGGAGTTCACATGGCCAAGCAGATTGCATTCAGTACCGACGCGCGCCAGAAGCTCCAAGACGGCGTCAACAAGCTCGCCAACACCGTCAAGGTGACGCTTGGACCGAAGGGCCGGAACGTGGCGCTCGACAAGGGCTTTGGTGCTCCGTCGATCACCAACGATGGCGTCACGATCGCCAAAGAAATTGAGCTGGAGGACAAGCTCGAGAACATGGGCGCGCAGCTGGTCAAGGAAGTGGCAACCAAGACGAATGACGTGGCTGGTGACGGGACCACGACCGCCACACTGCTCGCGCAGAGCCTCATCAATGAGGGGGTCAAGAACGTGGTGGCCGGCGCCAATCCCATGGCCATTCGCCGGGGGCTCGAGAAGGGCGTTGAGGCCGTCGTGGCGGCACTCAATAAGCGCAAGAAGGTCGTCTCGGGCAAGGAAGAGATCGCTCAGGTGGCCTCGATCTCAGCCGGTGATCCAGCCATTGGCAACCTGATCGCCGAGGTGATGGACATGGTTGGGAAGGATGGCGTCATCACCGTGGAAGAGGGGCAGACGCTCGGCCTGGAGAAAGAAGTCGTGGAAGGGATGCAGTTTGATAACGGCTACGTCAGCCACTACATGATGACGGACGCCGGCCGGATGGAAGCGGCTTACGAAGATCCGTACATTCTGCTGACTGACAAGAAGATCAGCGCGATTGCCGAGATTATCCCAATCCTTGAGAAGATCGCTCAGACCGGCAAAAAGCAGCTCGTGATTCTGGCCGAAGACGTGGAGGGCGAGGCGCTCGCCACGCTCGTGGTCAACAAGCTCCGCGGGACTTTCCAGACCTTGGCCGTCAAGGCCCCGGGGTTTGGTGATCGCCGCAAGGCCATGCTGCAGGACCTGGCTGTCTTGACTGGCGGCAGCGTCATCTCTGAGGAAACCGGTCAAAAGTTGGAAGATGCCACGCTCGAGCAGCTCGGCCGGGCGCGGAAGGTGGTGGCGGACAAAGAGAAAACGACCATCATCGAAGGCAAAGGGACGCCCGCTGCCATCAAGGATCGGGTTGCTCAGATCAAGAAAGAGATTGAGAAGGCGTCGAGCGACTACGACCGTGAGAAGCTTGAGGAACGCCTGGCCAAGCTCGCTGGCGGCGTGGGTGTCGTCAAGGTTGGTGCGGCCACTGAGGTGGAGCTCAACGAGAAGAAGCTCCGGATTGAGGACGCGGTCAACGCCACCAAGGCGGCCATCGATGAAGGGATCGTCTCTGGTGGCGGGGTGGCGTACGTGGATGCGATCCAAGACCTGGACAAGCTCAAGATTGTCGACGAGGAAGAGCTCGTGGCGATCAAGCTCCTCCGTCGCGCCCTAGAAGAGCCGATGCGCCAGATTGCCCAGAACGCCGGCGTGGATGGCTCCGTGGTGATTGAAGAGGTCAAGCGGCGCGAGTCCGGCATGGGCTACAACGCTGCTACTGGCAAGTACGTGGATATGATTGCCGAGGGGATCATTGACCCCCTCAAAGTCACCCGCTCGGCTCTGGAGAATGCGGCGTCCATCGCGGCCCTCGTGATCACCACCGAGGCGGCCGTCACGGAGAAACCGGAAGAGAAGAAGGACATGCCGCAGATGCCGCCCGACATGGGCGGGATGGGGATGTGACGAAGTCATCCTGAGCGAGCGACAGCAAGTCGAAGGATTTCGTTTCGCAGCTTTTTACCCAGAAGTCATTGCATAAATCCTTCAGGTTTCGGATGATCCTCTCCATGATTGGCGCCATCATGACCTGCCTTGGGAGAGTTACGCAATGACTTCCCTGAGCCTATCGAAGGATTGCTCATACAAGTGACCCCGCTCTGGAACGGGGTCCCTTGTTGCCGTATCGCAGAATAAGAGTGATACACTGAACCCAATGTCGAACGGACACCAAATACACTTTTCGGATAATCTCCCAATTCTTCAATCCCTGGAGGACGAATCTGTCGACCTCGTGTATATTGATCCTCCATTCAACACGGGGAAGAAACAGGAGCGAACGCAAGTCAAGACAGTGCGCTCTTCTAGTGGCAATCGCCTCGGATTTGGGAATCGGCTCTACTCCACGATCAAGATCGGCAAGGCGGCGTATGACGACTCATTTGATGATTATCTAGGATTCTTAGAACCCCGCTTGCGAGAAGCTCATCGTGTCTTGGCGCAGCATGGCAGCTTCTACTTCCATATCGACTACCGTGAAGTTCATTACTGCAAGATTCTGCTCGACCAGATCTTTGGAAGAGAGAATTTTCTCAATGAAATCATCTGGGCGTACGACTACGGAGCGCGGACCACAAAAAAATGGCCAACAAAGCATGACAACATCCTGCTCTACGTTAAGGACGTCGACCAGTACTTTTTCGACAGCGATGCCATCGAGCGAATCCCATACATGGCACCAGGCTTGGTGGGACCCGAAAAGGCGGCGCGTGGCAAGTTGCCCACTGATACGTGGTGGCACACCATTGTCCCTACGAATAGCAGGGAGAAAACAGGGTATCCAACGCAGAAGCCGCTCGGTATCCTGAAGAGGATCATCCAGGCTTCTTCGAAGCCAGAAGATCTTGTGCTCGATTTCTTTGCTGGTAGTGGGACCACGGGAGAGGCGGCGTCACGCTTGGGTCGTCGATTCATGCTCGTTGACAATAATGAGCAGTCGCTCAAAGCGATGGCGCAGCGCTTCGATGGACGTGACGACATTGACTGGATGGGCTTCGATCCCAAACCACTCCAAACAGGAAAAATTCAGCCTGCTCTCTTTGAGCCAGTCGGCTTGCTCCACTGATGTGAGGTAATCATGCAATCTCAGATCACAGATCCAGAAGTGCGCAACTTGGCGGCGATCGCCTCACTGCTCAAGTCTGACTACATTCGGGAGGGGGAATTGGATCCTTGGGCGGGCAGCCCATTCGCATGGATCCGCTCGTTGCCATCCCGTAAGGTTGGGAAGATCGGCGAGGAGCTTGTGTCAGGATGGACTGCTGCGAAAGGACTGGATGTCACACGCAGTGGAGATTCCGAAGCAGACCGAGTCATCAACGGCAAGCGGGTCGAGATCAAGTTCTCTACGCTTTGGGAAAGCGGCATTTACAATTTCCAGCAACTTCGTGATCAGGCGTATGATTACGCGATCTGTTTAGGTATATCGCCTTTCAGCGCACACTGCTGGGTGATCCCGAAGGTCGCACTCAAGCAACACGTGATTGGACATACGCCACAACATGGTGGTGCCACAGGTAAAGACACCGCGTGGCTTCAATTCCCAGCTGAGGACCCATCGCCTTGGCTTAAGCGATATGGGGGTAGGCTAGCCGAAGCACTGCACGTGTTGAAGCGCTTCTGATGGCGAGATTCCCTCGGACAGGATTAGTCACCCTGAAAGGTATCGGTGCTTGTGGCGGAGCCTTGATACTCGGCTTGCTCATCGGTAGCTATACTACGCGCGATGTGCAGCCGCGGTCGTTTTTGGCAGTTGATCGGTGTGAGCGGTGTTTGGAACCCAAGGATTTCCTGGGATTGGTCGCGGCGGTGGGGATCAAGTTGACACCTGAGTTACTGCCGTCGATCGTGCTGGAAACCGACAAATCGATTGCGTTTCAGCATCCCAATCCTGAGGCGAAGACGCACATCGTCGTTGTCCCCAAACGGGACAGTAAGCACGCGGCCGATTTGACGGCCGACGATCGTGACTTCCTTGCCGATGCCTACGCCGTCATGGGCCAGATCATTCGCGATCAGCAAATGGAGCAGTACCGCATTATCACCAACGGCCCGGGCTACCAAAACGTGACCTACCTCCACTTCCACCTGCTAAGTAAAGACGAGTAAGCTCGCCGATGTACACGCTCTACGTCCTCGAGTGTGCGGATGGGACGCTCTATACCGGGATCACGACTGACGCCCAGCGACGGGTTGCTGAGCATAATTCGTCCAGGCGCGGGGCGAGGTACACACGGTCGCGTCGGCCGGTGGTGCTCGTCCACAGTCAGTCGTTTGCCACTCGCTCAGACGCCCTGGTGGCGGAAGCGGCACTGAGAAAACTGTCTCGATCCAAGAAGCTCGCGCGGATTCGGCTGGTCAGTTAGCGCGGGATGATGACCTCTTCGCCGAAGTGTTTTTTGAGCCGGGAGCGGATCGAGCCGGGGTGGCGGCCGAACTTGCTGGTCAGTTCTTTGAGTGTTGCGCCGGCCTGGAAGAGTCGCTTGAGCTGCGCATCGTCCCCCTCATTCCACGGTCGGTAGGCGTTGGGGTACTGCTCGCGCATCACTTCTAAACGATCCGACCACGTCGTTTTTTCAACCGTTTTGGGTCTTGGCGCTTCGGGCTCGGGTAGATCGGCGAAACGCTCAGCCGCTGCGGCAGATGCAACACGCAGTTGCTCGTCGATCACCTGGGCCTCGGCGCTGACGGTCAACGCCATCCGGTTGAGGCCAACCAGACTGAGGGTCTCGAGGCTCCGAACTCGCGAGAGTGCCACGTACCCCATCCCTTCGACGAAGGCCTTCCCAAGATCGATCCGCGCGGCATCGAGGGTCATTCCCTGACTCTTGTGGACCGTGATCGCCCACGCCAAGCGAAGGGGAATCTGGGTCAGCGAGGCTCGCTTTGTCTCTCCGTCCCGCAGCTCCCACGTCTCTGGTTCGATCAGGAGGGTCTTGCCGCTGCGCAGCGCCACGATTGGGTAGCCCGTCTCTTTGTCAAAGCCCGTTACCGTGCCGAGCGATCCATTGACGTACTTGCCAGTCTGACTGTTGCGGATACACATGACGAGCGCGCCAACTTTGAGGACCAGCTCTTGGTGAGCCAGGCAGGCGCGCTTGAGCGATTCCACGTAGCTCGCTTTGCCACTGGTCTGCATCGCGTAGCGATGCTCAGACGCATTCTGGATGGCAGCGAGGCGCTGAGCATTCAGTCGGTCGACGTCGACGTTGGTGGTGTAGAGCTCAGTTACTCGTTGATCGGCCAACACAGCGTCATGTCGCGCGCGCAGGAGCTCGACGTGGTCGTGATCGAGCGTGCCAGCCCGCAGGGCATTGAGGATGCCCAAGAATTCCTGATCGTCTTGGCGATGCTGTTCGTTGAGGTAACAGACCACCGGATCGAGCGTCTGCCAAGCTCGCGAGCCAACCACAAAGCCACCAGGCCGCCCTCCAGTCCGATTGACCGGTGGCAGCTGGAAGAAGTCACCGCAGAGGACGACTTGGAGGCCACCGAATGGGCGGTCGTCGGCCCGAACAGCGCGCGCCACCTGCTCGACGAGGTCAAGTCGGTAGTCGTGGAGCATCGAGATCTCGTCGATGACGAGCACATCAGCCGAGCGGATGGTTTTTTGGCGCGACTCACTCAAGGATTCGTGGAACCGGCTCGGTAGTTCGTCGTGGATCCCAATTCCGCTCCAACTGTGGATGGTACCGCCATCGAGGTGCGTGGCGGCCAGGCCGGTGGTGGCGGTCACCGCCACGGATTTGCCAGCAGCCCGCGAGCGTCGAATGAACTCGCGCAGGACATGCGTCTTGCCCGATCCAGCCGGGCCAGTCAGCAGCGCGCTCTGGCCAGCCCCGAGAATTCGCAGTGCTAAGTCTTGCGTCATCATACGCAGCCAGTATACGGAAGTTCTCGCCCCGCAACGAACGGAACCCGGTGATTCTCAAGAAGGTCAGAACGTGCGCTTGGGTCGTGCGTATCCTATGGTAGACTAACCTTTTAGGGGTCATCTGAGCCGCGTGGCTTGGTGAATTGTCGCAATCGTGATCGTTGGGTCGCCAGCGCGCTCGTTTGAATCGCAGCTCCAGCTGGGAGGACGATGACCATTACGAAGCTTGGGCACTGCTGCTTGCTGATCGAGACCGACACTAAACGGATCCTGACCGATCCGGGAATCTTCACGACGGCTGAGCAGGAAGCAGTGGAACAGCTCGACGCGGTGCTCATCACGCATGAACATGCTGACCATCTGCACGTCGAATCGTTGAAAAGGGTGCTGGCGAAGAATCCGAACGCCCGCGTCATCACTAATGCAGCCGTCGGGAAAATTCTTGCGGCCGCGGGGATCGCGTTTGAGGCCATCGAGCAGAGACAATCTACGGACGTGAATGGCGTATCGATCGAAGGATTCGGCGATGAGCACGCGGAGATCTATCGTGACTACAAGCTTGTCCGGAATACCGGCTACATGATTCACGATCGCTTCTTCTACCCAGGTGACGCCTTCACGAATCCCGGTAAGCCGGTCGAGATTCTCGCTCTCCCCGTTGCTGGGCCGTGGATGCGCATCAAGGAAGCAATCGACTACGCGTTGGCACTCAAACCCACACTTGCCTTCCCGGTTCACGACGGGATCCTCTCCTCTGTTGGTTCAGCCCACACGGCGCCAGAGGAGTTTCTGGGTGAAGCCGGCATCGAGTTTATGATCCCAGAGCTTGGTACGCCATTTGAGACTGATTCGTCATGAGGAAGTGCACGATCTGCACATATGGATCGTGGGCAGTTGGCGCAGCGACTCTCGCCTTCAGCTTTGCCGGCCTTCTGGGCTGGCCGCTGCCAAGTGGTTCGCTCGCGCTCGTCGTATATGCGATCCTCATCCTCACCACAATCGGTTTCCTCTATTACCAGCTGGTGCCGTGTCGGCGGTGCCAGAGACAGTCGTAGGGTATGGATATTCCCACGAAGCGCCTCTCAAATGGCTTTGAGATCCCGGTCTACGGACTGGGGACGTGGGCGATGGGCGGGAAGTGGGAGGCCGATCCGTCACGGGACGAGCAGGATCTGGCGGGGATTCGCGCGGCGCTCGTCCGAGGCGTTCGGCACATCGACACGGCCGAGAGCTACGCCGCAGGGCATGCCGAAGAGCTCGTTGGCCAAGTGCTCCGAGACGCTCCGCGTCAGGATGTGCTCCTGGTGACGACCAAGTTCTCACCCGGACACGCCCGGTACGGAGACGTTCTCCAGGCCTGCGAAGCCTCGCTCCGCCGACTTGGCACGGACTACCTTGACCTCTACCTTCTCCATGCGCCCAGTAGTGTGCCGATCACGGAGACGATGCAAGCGATGAACGAGCTGGTTCGTCGAAAGCTGGTGCGTTGGATTGGCGTCAGTAACTTTGGAGTCGATCGGCTTCGCGAGGCACAGGCGGTCAGCGAGCAGCCGATTGTGGTCAACCAAGTCTACTACAATCTGGGCTCGCGCGAGGCTGAGACGAGCGGACTCCTGAGCTACTGCCAGCAGCACGACGTCATCCTGGAAGCCTATCGGCCGCTGGAGAAGGGTCTCTTGGCTAGTCAGGGCAACCCACTGATCGAGGAGTTGGTGGCCAAGTACCACAAGACACCGGCTCAGTTGGCGCTCAACTGGCTCATCACTCAACCGAACGTAGTGACGATCGTCAAGACCAGCTCACCAGATCACCTGGACGAGAATCTCGGTGCGCTCGGCTGGGAGCTTAAGGCAGACGACGTCGAGCGACTTCGAACCGACTTCCCACACGAGGTGACCTCGGACGAGTTTCCCCTCACCACCCGTTCGGATGACTGGGAGTAACCCATTGGGCGTCTCTCATTCCGGGGATGGACAACCTGGGCCAGATCTGCTACAGTCTCCTCGTTCTACACCGCGCAAGTAGCGCCTGATGAATGCCGAGCTAGACCTTGTCTACCATCGCTGTTCATCCAAGCATGGTAGACGAAAGGCATTCATGTCCTTCCGAGGAGTTGCTCGTTTTGCTCGTCCGCGTGGGCGCGCCACGTTCCATGGCCGCCCGCAGGGTGGCCGAGCCAAGTTTACGGGTCAGTACATCAGTCCAGACCGATTTGTGCGCAAGGCGGTGGTGTTGGCCCCCGATGCGCCGAGTACGGCCAAGCACCGCTTTGTAGACTTTGGGCTGGTGCCGCAACTCGCAGCCAGCCTGGTAGCTCGTGGCTACCTCACGCCAACACCCATTCAAGATGAGGCGATTCCGCAGGTCTTGGCCGGCCGCGATGTCATCGGCCTGGCCAACACTGGCACCGGCAAGACCGCGGCGTTCATTCTGCCGCTCATCCATCGGCTGAAGTCCCAGCCAATGCCGGGAACAGCGCTCATCGTGACGCCCACCCGCGAGCTGGCCGCCCAGATTGACGATGAGTTTACGAGCTTTGCCCGCGGATTGGGTCTCCGGTCCGTCCAGTGCGTTGGTGGCATGAGTATGCACCGGCAGATCAAGGCGCTCGCAGCCCGACCGCAGCTGGTGGTTGGCACGCCCGGCCGACTCAAGGACCTCCTGGAGCAGCGTGTCCTCCGTCTTGGCGACGTCCGGTTCTTTGTCCTGGATGAAGCCGACCGGATGCTCGACATGGGCTTCCTGCCGGTCATTCGGCTGCTCGTCCGATCGCTGCCGCGGGAACGCCAGTCGCTGGGGTTTTCGGCAACGATGACACCGAAGGTTCGCGAACTGCTCGGCGGCATCCTTACCAATCCGGTCCTCGTCTCTGTGGGGACGGGTGATACGAGTGCCAACGTGGAGCAAGACGTGATCCGTGCCGGCTCCACCGAGCAGAAGCTCGATCTCCTGGCCGGACTGCTCCGTCAGCCAGCCTGGGAGAAGGTGCTGATCTTTGGTCAGACCAAGTGGGGTGTCCAGAAGCTCGCTCAGGCCCTGACTCGAATGGGACTGCCGGCTGAGGCCATCCATGGCAACAAGTCGCAACCCCAGCGTCAGCGGGCTCTGGATGCGTTCAAGGCCGGCCGAGTGATGGCGCTGGTGGCCACGGATGTGGCGGCTCGTGGTCTGGATATCCCGAACGTGAGTCATGTCATCAACTACGATCAGCCAATGACCTACGATGACTACATCCACCGGATTGGCCGGACCGGCCGGGCCGGCAAGCGCGGCTACGCCTTCACGTTCGTCACTTGACTGGGCGTTGCACGAGCGTCGTACTTTCCACTTGACAAGTGGAAGGGGGGGGGTGGAGGGAACGAGAGCGGCCCGGTCATATGCCGGGCCGCTTCCCATATCCCGCGACTTCTGGTAGCCTGCGGACGCCTCCTTTCCAAGGAGAGACTGTAGGAAGGAGCTGTGGTATGCAGCTCTCGCCACTTGATGAGTTCCTCTGCAGGACGCACTGCATCCCGCTCGGACCGCTGCCGGTCCGGATCTTCCGCTACCATCGACGCGGGGCGCACCAGGTGCACGGACCGCTTGCCGACGGACCATGTCGCCAGTTCGCTGCCTGCCAGTTTGTCAGCGAGGGACTGACACTCTGGCTCGTTCTCCATCGGCTCTCGAGCCCTCTCAATGATCACGTCATCGCCGCACTCTCGCTCCACGAGGGCAGCCGACGGTACGAGCAACTCCCGGCACTCGGCTGTGAGAACGCCCTCTTTACGCTTCGGCCAGGAACGGTCGCGGCCCGACGCGCGCTCGACCCGCTCCGGCGCGTCATCCCAGACGGCCCGGACGACGGTTTCAGCTTTGAAGGTGGGGTCGGTGTGCACGATGTGACGTCGCCAGCCCTCAACTGGGTGTTGGCGAACTTCCTGCCGCTCATCCTCCGGGAGTCGCGGGAGCTCATCATCACGGAGCGGATGCGACGGGGCATGCTCGGCTCCCCGTGAGTCGAGTGAGGCAACAAGGCGGCGGTTCGGGGTTTCCGAGCCGCCGCTTCTCTTGTCCAATGCCAGCACCCAGCGTACCATCCAGGTACCAGCAATTCTGACCCGAGGTGCAAGACAACGAGGTGCCCATGAAGACCACAACCATTCGGCAGGCAGTGATCATTCCGGCTGATCCTGAGCAGGTCTACCGAGGGTTTACCAATCCAGCCATCCACTCGGCGATGACGGGTGGAAAGGCGACGGGCCACGCCGAGGTGGGGGCCGAGTTCACTGCCTGGGATGGCTACATCACCGGCCGGTATCGGCGCCTGGAGCCGCACCGGCGGATTGTCATGGACTGGCTGACGAGTGAGTGGCCGGAGGGGGCCCGAGCCTCCCGTCTGGAGCTGACCCTTGCCCCTGCCGCTGGTGGGACCCGAGTGATACTCACTCAGACTCACGTCCCGGCTGACCAGGCGCCCAACTACCAGACGGGCTGGCAGGAGTCCTACTGGGAGCCAATGGCCGCGTACTTTAAGGCGCAAGCCAGCCGGTGAAGTTGACCGTCCGCGTCCGGCCAGGGAGTCGGTTCACGCTCGTGGAAGAACTCGACGATGGCTCGTATCGTGTAGCGGTGACGGCTCCGCCGGAGCGGGGGAAGGCGAACGCGGCCGTCACTGCGGCACTCGCCGAGCATTTCCAAGTCCCAAAATCGTCTGTCCAGATCCTGGCTGGCCACGCTGCCTGGACCAAGATCGTCGAGATCGTTCAGCCGAGGTAGTCGGTGTTAGTGGCTGTCCCCAGGACAAGGAGCCGAGCGCTTGGTAGGCTGAGAGTCATGACCACCCCAAATCAAGTCCTCCATGAAGTCGCCATCACCGCGATCATCGTCAAAGACGGCAAGTATCTGATTACCCGCCGAGCGCCCACCAAGAAGCGATTCCCAGGCATGTGGACGGTGCCGGGTGGAAAGCTGGAGACGGCCGACTACACCTCACTCCCCAAGGACACGACGGACTACTGGTACAACGTGCTCGAGCAAGTCCTGCGGCGGGAGGTCCAAGAAGAGGTTGGCATCGCCATTACCAACATCACCTACCTGACCAGCTTGGCGACCGTCCATGCGGATGGCCACCCCTCACTCGTCATCTCGTGCGTAGCCGACTACGAGGCTGGCGAGGTCCGTCTCCAGCCGGAGGAAACCGATGACTTTCGCTGGGTGAGTACGGACGAAGCCCAGACCTACCCCTTGATTGACGGGATCCATGACGAACTCATCATGGCCGATGCCCAACGACTTGGTCGTAAGACCGAGTGGCAGCGCGCCAGTGTGACTACGGCTAGGTAACACCACCCCATCCACACTCCCGGTGTGAACGTAGGGTGGTGTATGGAGCCACGGAACGAGCAAGACCGCCCGGGGATACCGGGCGGTCTGTTTGAGGGGCTATCCCCTCAGTCCCTCAGTTCCCCAGCTCGACGTGAAGGAGCTGGCGGGGGTCGATGCCGTGGCGGGCGCACAAGTTCTTGATCAAGATGCCGAGCGCGAGCGGCACCTTCTCGAGCGGGTAGCGGTACGTCTCGTCGAACCGTGCTGCTGTTCCTTGGACGTACTGGAGTCGCATGAGCGGGACGGCCGCCTGGATGAGGGCCTCGAGCTCGTCCAGGTAGGCCCAGTCTCGGTCGTGCGGGAAGATCCGGCGCTGCTCCTCCTGCGGCCAGCCGCTGACCTCGGTCAAGCAGGACCGGAGCGTCCGGATCGCTTTCCTGTCGTCGAGGAGCTCGATGAACATCCTCTGCGCCTCCTCCGCCGGTCCGCGGCAGAGCTGCGTGAAGACTCGCTCGACCGCCTCGCGGGTCTGGGCGATCGTGGTCAGGAAGCGGAGCGCCTCCCCCTTGTTGTCAAGTGCGGACATCCGTCTGCACCTCCTCCTCAGATTGGCTCGGTGAGCCGCGGGTACTCTAGCAGATGACAGAGGCCTGTCAAGGTTGGAGGACGTAGTAGTCGTTGGGAAAACGGAGACTGCCGCTCGCTACGTGGAGTTCGTTGAGACTGAGCCCCTTGTCTGGATGCTCGTAGTGGACCGGCCAACCCCGGGCTTGGGCGTAGTGGGCGGCCACGAAGCTGTCGTGCACATTCGGGTAGCCGTTGTAGTAGCCACCAACCACGCCGGCTAAGAAGAGCGTGATTGAACCGAAGCCTTTACGAACGTGACCAGTGTCCGTGAGTGTGTAGCCAAGATCGCGTAAGGTTGCTCTGATGGCCGTGCTCCGTGAGGCGGAGCGGGGTTCGGCGCTATAGACGACGGTCCGGGCATGGTTGGGAAGGGCTGGGAGATCAAACCGGCCGGACTGCTCGATGCCTTGGTTGGTGATGCGAATCGAGATCTCTTGGGCTGGGTAGTAGACAAACGTGTAGCGTAGCTCGTCGACGGTCCGGAATCCCAGAATGAAGCGAAAGTATGGAGAGCCGTGCGCGTACATTAAGGTACCGTCGATTGGATCAAGTGTCAGAGCGAACGGACTCCGGTCTGCAAAGCGATCGACGCTCGGCGTTGCTTCTTCCGCAAAAAGCTGGCAGGTGCTGAGCGGCGTCTCGGCGAGTGTACCGAGCACCAACTCTTGGACGGCAAGATCAGCCTCGGTGAGAGCATCGATGCCAGCTGACCCAGTGGTGCTTTTCTGCTTGAGTGCAACCGTCGGTTGCAGCTCGAGGGCATGTTGGGCGGCCGCCTTGAACTGGGGTTCGAGACTCACTAGCTCGGCAATGAGGGACTCGGCGCCCATTTAGTCTTCAGTCAGGGCTTGGTCGGTCGCTTCGGTCAACTGGACGGAGGCCAGTATCTCGTCGAACCCTTCTGGACCGTTGGGGTACGTCTCTGGATTGTAGCGGAGCGTCAGGCGGTAGTGATTGCCTTGGTGCTCAAAGCGTGCGTCGAGCAGGCGACCTTCAGCCGTTGCATCGTCTCGGTAGATTCGGTAGCTGGCGGGCTGGCCAGCAACGGTGATCGCCTTCTCCTGGGTCAAATTTGGGTAGGTTGTGGCGGTGGGCGTGGTAGTCACGAGAACGGAGAGGGAGGCGCCGGTCTGGTAGGAGACCGTAGAGCCCTCAGTCCGGCTCTTGAAGTCGGGGGACTGCGCCTGGAGGAACGACCGCTGATCGGCTCGGGCACCTTCTTTGATGGTGGTAATCCAGTCGTCCGGTAAGGCCAGCGTGTAGAGTTCGGCAGTATCCTGCACGGTCTGCGTAGCGGCGTCCGTCTCAAGTCCGTTGTGCGGTAAGAACTTCTGGGCGCCTGGCACACGCAACTCAACCGATTGTTCG
Organism: Candidatus Berkelbacteria bacterium; assembly: GCA_016198415.1. Classification (GTDB taxonomy): domain Bacteria; phylum Patescibacteriota; class UBA1384; order JACPKC01; family JACPKC01; genus JACQIO01. The sequence goes on from JACQIO010000023.1 coordinate 15,904, forward strand.
AGAATGGCCGAGAGGTCCTTGGCCAGTTGACCCACGCCTCCGGGAATGAGCTCGAGTTGATTGGCCAGGAGGACGGCGACGTAGACGAGCAGTACCAAGCCCACAGTCGAGCCGATCCCAAAGACGATCCCGCGCCACACCCAAGTCCACCAGGAGTTCTCCCGCCGCCAGAGGTGGTCAATCTTGTCCTCAATCTCGAGGTCAACTTTCTCCGACATCTCTCCTCCGTTCAATCGTGTCGCAAAGCCACGATCGGGTCGAGTTTGGCCGCACGGTAGGCTGGGGCGATGCCAAACACTAGCCCCACGACAACGCCCACACCCACTGCGAGCGCGATCGCTTCTGAGGTAATGACGGGCGTGAGAGGACTCAATCGCGCTGCCGCCTGGGCCGCACCCCAGGCCAGCCCAACTGCGATGAGGGCGCCGAGCACCGACAGTACGATCGATTCAATGAGGAACTGCCAGAGAATCGCCGCTGTGGTGGCACCAACCGCTTTGCGCAGCCCAATCTCCTTAGTCCGCTCAGTCACGGAAACGAGCATGATGTTCATGATGCCGACACCGGCCACCACCAGTGAGATGCTCGCGATCGCGGCGACCGCACTCGTCAGGAGATTGAGAATCTTGTTGACGGTCCCGAGGAGGTCATCCTGCGTCAGCACGGTGAAGTCCTCGGGTGTGTGACGGACTAGGAGGGTTTGCTTGACCGTCTTGACGGAGCGCTCGGTGTCGACCCCGTCTTCGAGCGTGACGAGGATCCGCATCACCTTGACGCCACCGGTGATGTCACCAGCCGTCAGGATGGGGATGAACGTCATCGAGGCGTAGTCGCTCCCGCCGAAGACAGAGGTTGAGTTTGACGCCTTGGTCACGCCGACCACGGTGAACGAATCCTTCCCGATGAGGACGGTCTGGCCAACCGCAGTGTCATCGCCAAAGAGCGCCGTTGCTACCCCAGAACCAAGTACGATCACCCGATCCCTCGCGGTGTTCTCAGCCGCGGTGAACATTCGACCTTGATCGATGGTCAACGCGGTCAGGATCGAGACGAACTCCGGGGTGGAACCGAGGAGCATGGTCTGGGGTGCCACCGTTGTGTTGCGACGCAGCACGCCGCCCACGATCGTCATCGGGGCAGCGTCTTGCACGCCAGACAGGGCCTGGAGGTCGGTCACGTCGTCGAGTTTCAAGATATCACCGGAGATGAGGTTGGTGGAAAACCCACCACCCTGGCTCGGGTCAAACTGGCCGGGTAGGATGGCCAGGAGATTCGCGCCGAGCGAGGAGATCTCGCTATTGACGGCCACGCGCAGTCCCTCGCCGAGCGCCATGAACATGACCACCGAGCTAATCCCAATCACAATCCCCAGGATCGTCAGCGCGGCCCGGGCCTTGTACTGCCAGATCGAGGAGAGCGCGAGCTTCAAGGCATCGAAGATCATACGACCTCCCCGTCCTTCATCGTTATCAGCGTGTCAGCCTGCTCGGCGACGTAGGCATCGTGGGTGACGATGACGAGCGTCTTGCCTTCTTTGTTGAGGTCCTTGAGGAGCTCGAGGATCGTCTCGCCAGTTTTGGAGTCCAGGTTGCCGGTCGGTTCGTCGGCTAGGAGGATCTTCGGCTCATTGATGAGAGCCCGGGCGATCGCGACGCGTTGCTGCTCCCCACCCGACAGTTGGCTTGGGAGGTGGTGGAGTCGGTGACCGAGGCCGACGAGCTTGAGGAGCGAGGTGGCCCGTTGCTTGCGATGCGGCAGGCTCGTGTAGATGCCGGGCATCATCACGTTGCCGAGCGCCGTGGCCTTGGGTAGGAGATTGAACTGTTGGAACACAAAGCCAATTGTCTCACGCCTAAGGCGCGCCCGGTCCCCGTCATCGGTGATTGAATCGGCGCGCTTGCCATCCAGCCAGTACTCACCGGCCGTTGGCCGGTCCAAGAGGCCGAGTAGGTTGAGGATCGTGCTTTTGCCTGAGCCCGATGGCCCAATGATGGCCGTGAAACTACCTGGCTCGATCGCCAATGAGGCGTCACTGAGTGCCTTGGTGGCGGCCTCGCCCTTCCCATAGGTTTTGCTGATGTTGGCAAAGCGGACCACGGGTGGAATTGGATGGTGATCGTGGCTCACCGGACTCATCTGGGCTCCAATCGTCCGTGTTGGATCTGCCAGCCCTCGGCAGTGAGGAGTTGGATCTTTGCCCAGGTCCCTCCGTTGAAGCCGCCGACGCGGTAACGCGCCCCGCGAAGCTTGAGCGGAGTGGGGGCCGAGGCGACCACCCGGTGACAGGGAATAGCAGTTGGATCGTCGGGGTGGGTCAGGAAGCTCTTGTGATTCGCTCGCATGAGTGATCCGACGGCTCGAGCCGATCCTGGGTGGCCAGCACGCGCTGCGACCTCGCCGTAGGTCAGAACCTGGCCGGCCGGGATCGATCGAACCGTTGCGTAGACCCGATCCTGAAAGTCTCCCCTGCTACTCATGCGGCGACCTCTTTGGCCGCTGGGGCCAGTTGGGCGGAGGCGGTTCCGAAGGTGTTCTTGACGATGATGGCCGCCGGTGTCACTCGGACAATTTCGGTTCGGGCGAGGACACGCTCCGGACCGAACAAGCTCGAGACGTGGAGTTTGGCGAGTATTTCGAGGTCCGTGTCGATGACGAGGGTGCTGACGTGACCAAGGCGTTGACCCGATTCGGTTTCGACGCGCTTGCCGACCCAACGTTCGTTTCTCCTCACCACCGATTTGAAGGGTTGAATCTCCTCGGGTGGGAGGAGGACAGCCTCTGACTGGACCACAATCGCCTGCGTGTCATAGGACACCACATCCCGGCTCGAGAGGGCGCGTCTGGCAGTGAACCAGCCGGTTGGTTGAACCCAAAAACCCACCAACTCACCTGAGTCCGGATCGAGGACAACCTCCTGGATTGTCCCGATCCGCTCCTCGTCCGCGAGTGCTGCCACAGGGAGTTTTCGTAACACTTCAAGCTCGATCAGCATAGTCCCAGTGTAGCAAAGTAGCGAGGTAGCCAGGTAGCAAGGCGGAAGTTACCCCTGCTACCGAGCTACTTTGCTACTCAGTTCACCCGTTCCACATACTGGCCGGTCTGGGTGCTGACGCGAATCGTCTCGCCCTGCTTGATGAAGAGTGGCACTTGGACCTCATAGCCGGTTTCGAGCGTGGCTGGCTTGGTGACCGTCGACTGTGTGTCTCCTTTGAAGCCGGGTTCTGTGTAGGTGATGACTAGATTCACCTTGGCCGGCAGCTCAACGCCCAGGACGCTCCCATTGTAGAGAATCAGGTCAACTTCGAGGCCCTCCTTCAAGTAATGGAGGGCGTTGCCCAGGCGGTCGCGATTGAGTGGGTACTGCTCAAACGTTTCTGATTCCATGAAAGTAGCGCTAGCCTCATCCGCGTAGAGGAACTGGCCCTTCCGGCGGCTCACGTCAGCGTCAGGGAACTGATCACTCCCCTGAAAGGTGCGATCGTAGGTGGCCCCGGAGAGGAGATTCCTGACCTTGGTCCGCAAAACGGCCCCACCCCGGCCCATCTTGGAGTGCTCGGCGGCGAGTACCTGGTGCGGTACGCTGTCAAGCTCAAAAAACGTCCCTACTTTGAGATCGGTTATCCCTAGCATCTGACTCCTGACAGTTGACCATTGACCTGTGGATCAACGATTGGTGCTGGTTCAAGGTCAAACGTCAATGGTCAATTGCGTCGTTAGCGTTCAGCGTACGGTAGCATGGCGAGGAAACGGGCGCGCTTGATCGCCTGGGCGACTTTTCGCTGCTCCAGTGCGGACAGGCCGTTGTCCTTGGCGGACTTCACCTTACCCCAAGTCCCGAGAAACTTCCGGAGGAAGAGGACATCCTTGTAGTCCACCCAGATCAGCTTCTCCTTCGGGTACTTTTTGTAGCGTCGTCGCATCGTGTCCTTTCGTGAATCGTGAAACGTGAATCGTGAAATGTGAACTGTCTAAAACGGGATGTCGTCCAGGTTGATCTCGTCTGGGACCGTGGCGGGCTGTTCGGACTTGGCCGTTTCAGATTTCTTGAGCGTGGTTCCGCCTGCCGGGGTGGCTGGTGCCTCGGCGCCACCTTGCCTGGGTGGTCCCAAGGCGCTCATTTGGTCGGCCACAATCTCCGTTGTGAAGCGTTTGGCGCCATCCTGCCCTTCCCATGATCGCGTCTGGAGGCGGCCGGAGACGAGCACCTTTCGTCCCTTGTAGAGGAGTTGAGCGCAGATCTCAGCGAGCTTGGCCCAGGCCACGACGTTGTGAAACTCGGTGTCTTCTTGCTGCTGGCCATCCTTGTTGGTCCACCGCCGATTCGTGGCCACGGAGAACGAGGTGACGGACTGACCAGTGGACGTGGTCCGGAGTTCCGGATCCTTCGTGACGTTCCCGAGGATGATCGCTTGATTGAAGTCTGCCACGTTCGCCTCCTCCTACTTGGTCTCAGTTTCATTCTGGCTGTCACCCAAGAGCTTGTCCAGCTTCTCCTGGAGGAGCTGCTGACGCTCCGTCTCTGCTGCGTCAGGCTTCTCGGCGGTTGCTGGGGTCTGGCTGGCTGCGGGTTTCTCATCGCCGCCGAGTTCCTTGGCTTCCGTCAACTCCTCACCAGCTTCCAAGTCTACAGACGCAGTGACGCTCGGCAGGGAGACCAAGAGGTAGCGGATCAGGCCGTCCATCCGTTCCAGGCGCTTGGTGAGATCAGCCACCTGCGGGGATTCCAGCGTCATACGGGCCGTCGTGTAGTAGCCAGCCGTCTGTTTCTCGATCGGATACGCCAGCTGGCGCCGCCCGAGGCTCCGGTTGCTGGCCAGATGGCCACCGACTGCCTCGATGGCTGCCAGGACACCCGGTTCCGTTTCGTCACGATGGATACAGGTGATCTCGTAGTGCGTCATGCAGACTCCTTGGACCCGCTGACGGCGCTCTCGTCAGGCAGGGCTACCGGATGCAGATCCGGGAGCGAAGCGAATACTCGTTGGCCGGATGGTACCAGGTTGAACGTGGTCTCGCAAGACCTAGACGTTGAAGCGAAAATGAATCACGTCGCCGTCGGTAACGGTGTAGTCTTTCCCCTCCAGACGGAGCTTGCCAGCGGCTCGGGCCCCATGTTCGCCACCGAGCGTCACGTAGTCGCGGTACGCAATCACCTCAGCTTTGATGAAGCCACGCTCAAAGTCAGTGTGGATGACGCCGGCGGCTTGGGGTGCCCTTGCTCCTCGGTGAATCGTCCAGGCCCGGACTTCTTGCGGGCCAGCCGTGAAGTAGGTGGCCAGATCGAGCAGCTCGAACGCTTGGCGTATGAGGCGATTCAGACCTGGCTCGGCCAGACCAAGCTCTTTGAGATACTCGTCACGTTCGTTTGGTTCAAGTTCGACGAGCTCCGCTTCCACCTTGGCCGAGACGGGTTCGATCGCGGTCGGGGAGGCGAGTGAGGGATCGCGGGACCGCAGCTCCTCCATCCGCTCCCCTACTCCCGCCAGCTTGGTCTCATCGACGTTGAGGACAATCA
>JACQIO010000026.1 GCA_016198415.1 Candidatus Berkelbacteria bacterium
ATGAATGGAATGATGGGAGTCGGTGGCGTGGGCGGTGGGAGCATGCTCCTGGCCTGGATCACCTGGATCCTCGTGATCGCGCTCCTTATTGCCGCAATCCGCTGGCTCTGGAACCAGGGGAACAAGTAACCACTCGGCACGGGTACCGTCTGACTGTGAGTGGTCAGGCCTTGTTTTTTCTGAGACAGTGATTAGACTATTGTAAGAACTTACAAATATCCAGACTGAGTTTCTATGCTCTCGACCACCCAACACCACCGCTTCACCCGTCAGCTCAAAGCGTCTGATCCGACGCTCGTCCAAGCGTTCGCGGCGCTTGGTGACGCGACTCGATGCCGCATCTTTGGACTGCTCTTCATCGGCAAGGAGCTGTGTGTCAGCGATGTTGCCGCCATTGCGCACATCACCGTTCCAACGGCGTCGCATCATCTGCGCATCCTCGAACTCAGCGGACTGGCCATCTCGCAACGCATGGGACAGATGGTCTGCTACGAACCGGCCCCGACGCCACTGGTCCGCCGACTCCGTCGCCTTGTGGAAGCGGAGGAGTAGTGTGGCGTTGGACAAGTCTCATCGTGGTGATCATCGGGCTACTCATCGGCTGGCAATACTGGCAACGGGACGAAGCAGAGCGGGGAGGGAACGACGTGACTGACACCACAAAGCACAGTATTCCCCTTGAGGAGAACGTTGACGGTGGGCCACCGCGAGACGGGATTCCGTCCATCGATGACCCAGAGTTTGTTGCCATCTCGGAGGCTTCTGGGCAACTGGCGGACGACAAACCTGGGATAGCGATCGAACTCGGCGGTGTCGCCCGGTTCTACCCCTACGAGATCCTGGTCTGGCACGAGATCGTCAACGATACGCTCCCCGATGGTCAGCGGATCCTCGTCACCTACTGTCCGCTTTGCCGCTCTGGGATTGTCTTCGATCCGCTGGTTGACGGCGAGCGGGTCGAGTTTGGCACCTCGGGCAAGCTCTGGAACTCCAACCTCCTTCTGTACGACCGCACAACCGAGTCGCTCTGGTCGCAGGTCCTCGGCGAAGCAGTCGTCGGACCACAGACCGGGACCAAGCTGACCATTCTCCCGTCTGACATCAGCTCGTTCGGTGCCTGGCAGCAGGCTCATCCAGCCGGTCAGGTCCTCGCACGACCAGCCAATTCCAATCGTACCTATGGCCGGGATCCATACGGCGACTACGCCACAACGACCGGTACGTACTTCCCGCTCTCCAATCGTGACGATCGCCTGGGCGAGAAGGCGCTCGTCTACGGCGTGGAGTTTGACGGCCAGACGAAGGCCTACCCAGACGACCTAATCCGTCGCGTCGGGACAGTCCACGACACATTCAACGGTCGTGAGATTACTGCCCAGTACGACGCGGGAGCAGACACCGTTCGCCTTTTTGTCAACACCGACGGCGGGCGGGAACGGCTCAATCCCTTCGTGACCTACTGGTTTGCCTGGGCCGCGGCGCACCCAGAGACGGCACTCTACGAGGAGGCGCGATGAACATTCGCCTCGCCGGATGGATCGTGCTGGGTGGCGTGGCGGCGCTTGGCCTCCTCTGGTTGCTGCGTCCCGCACCCACGCTCGAGCTCCCTGCTCAAGGCACCGATCAGGCGACAACGCGCCCCGCACCGGCGTCGAAGGAACGGAACTTTCCGGCTGCACCTCGGTTCACGCTGAAAGACTACGAGGGCAACGATGTCTCACGAGCCGACTTTGCCGGCCAACCACTCATCATCAACAGCTGGGCCACCTGGTGCCCGTTCTGTACCGAGGAGCTACCAGACTTTGCCGAGATCGCTGACGAGTTCAGCGACCAGGTGTCGATCGTGGCGATCAACCGTGGCGAGCCGCGGCAGACGGCGAAGGACTGGACCGACGTCTACCGGCTGACCGATCGGATCACCTTCCTACTTGACCCGACCGACGCCTGGTACGAAGCGATCGGCGGCTTTGGCATGCCGGAAACCCTCTTCATCGATGGCGACGGTCACGTTCGTTTTCACGCCCGCGGACCGATCATCAAAGAAGAGTTCCGTCGGCTCGTTGCGGCACTCATCGATGGCACGCTTGGCACAGAGGCCGAATGACCGAGGTGATTGCCCTTGCCGTCCCAAGCTTCCTGGCTGGCGTGCTGACGTTTCTGGCACCGTGCACGCTCCCACTCGTACCCGCCTACCTCGGGTTCATCAGTGGTGGTGCCGACCGGTCCGCAGATGTTCCATCCCAGCCGCGACGGTGGCGGGTGGTCGGCAATGGCGTCGCGTTCGTCCTTGGATTCTCGCTGGTCTTTGTGTCATTTGGCGTTCTGGCAGGCCTGGCTGGCACCGCACTGTCACCGGTCCGAAGCACACTGACCCAACTCGGTGGCATCCTCATCGTACTCTTTGGGCTCTTTCTGCTGGGCGTGCTGCGGCTCCCGCTTGCGCAACGGACGGTTCGATTGACTCCGCCGAGCTGGCTTCAGCCCGGTCACCGGCACGCCTCGTTCCTGGTTGGTGTCGCCTTCGCCGCCGGTTGGAGTCCCTGTGTGGGACCAATCGTTGGTTCGATCCTGCTGCTGGTTGCCTCGAATGCGACGGTCGCCCAAGGAACACTCTTACTGGCCATCTTCTCGCTGGGCTTAGCTATCCCGTTCCTCCTCGTGGCGTACGGTGTCCAGCAGTCACTGCCTACCCTGAGACGCCTGCATGGCATCCTCCCCCTCATTGAGAAGATCGGCGGGCTGTTCCTCATCATCCTCGGCGCGCTTGTGCTGACGAACCGTCTCCCGCTGCTCATTAGTTGGGGGTTTCAGCTCCTTGGCAACTTGGGCTACGAATCAATTCTTGAGTACCTCTAATAGATTTGGGAGCTGGTCGATGCTCCATCCTGATAAGAAGAAGAAAGGAGATCACATGGAAGAACAAGGAACCCTCACGTGCCCCAAGTGTGGTGGCACAACGGAGCGTCCCATCCGCGAGGGACTCTGCGAGATGATGTACGACTGCTCGGCTTGCGGCGAGCGCATCACAGCCACACAGTGCTGCTGCGTCATGTGCGAGTACGGGGACAAGCGCTGCCCCGTCTCCACGCTGACCGGCACGGAGAAACCAGCCAGAAAGGAATCACAATGAAACGAGTGACGGTCTACTCAACCCAAACCTGCCCGTACTGCCAGATGGAGAAGCAGTGGCTGGACGAGCAGGGGATCGCATACACTGGCGTTGACGTCAGTTTCGATCATGCCAAGCAAGAAGAGATGATTGCCAAATCCGGCCAGATGGGGGTGCCGGTGACGGTGGTCGTCCACGAACATGGCGGCGAAGACGTCGTTGTCGGGTTCGACCAGCCAAAGCTGGCGGGTTTACTCGGTACTGAGTCATAGGTGGGAGGGTGATGTCGTACGCGACGTCTACTTCGAGGCCTCGTCCTGCTGGTGCTGCTCGTGTTCGTCCGCAACCGTCTGCTGGACCTGCTTCAGCGGATCCTCATCGGCTGCTGGCGCATCCCCGCTACAGACCGAGCAGGTGGCGGCGTCGTGACCCGGCGCGTTCGGGTCGTGTGGCTGGTCGTCCATCTGAGACTCCCTTCCTTGTATTGATGACTACTCCACAGAGCATAGCACGGCACGCAAGTCTGCAGCTAGTTGACGGGACACGTACACTAGAAGGGAGAGCGGGATGAAGGATTTCATGAAGCACTACGACGTCATTGTGGTTGGCACCGGCGGAGCGAGCAAGCTTGTCTCCCCGGTCGCACGCCTTGGCTACGAGGTGGCAGTGGTGGAGCACGGTCCATTCGGCGGGACGTGTCTGAATCGCGGCTGCATTCCCAGCAAAATGCTCATCCACGCCGCTGACGTGGCGCGAAACATTCGGGATGCCCATCGATTCGGAATCGACGTCGAGACTGATTTTGGCGTTCGATTTGACGAACTCATCAAACGGGTCAACGACACGGTCACGGCCGATGCCGAGGGTATCGAGGCGGCGCTGAAACGGGCCGAGCGGATCACGGTCTACACCCAGACGGCCGAGTTCGTTGAGCCAAAGGTCCTCAAGGTTGGCAACGAGCTGATCACCGCTGACCGGATCTTCCTGGGCGCCGGGGCACGGCCAAGTCGCCCGTCAATCGAGGGACTCGACGGCACGCCGTACTGGACGAGTACCGAGGCGCTGAAAGCCACGTTCCTCCCCAAGCGACTGATCGTCATTGGCGGGGGCTACATTGCCGCCGAGCTCGGCCACTTCTTTGGTGCGCTGGGCAGTGAGGTCCATCTGCTCGTTCGCCGAGCGATGCTGAGCACCGAGGATCGAGACACCGCGGCCGAGTTCCAGCGCGCGTTCGCGGCGCAGCACCACGTTCACCTGGGCCTGTCGCCGACGAAGGTCAAGTACGTGGATGGGCAGTTCACGATCACTGCCAAGGACCAGACTGGAGCGACGAGTGAGTTTGTTGGCGACGCCCTCTTAGTCGCCACGGGTCTCCAGCCGAACTCTGATCTCCTCCACGTCGAGCGGGCCGGGATCGAGATGGACAGGAAGGGCTTCATCACCGTCGACGATCACCTCCGTACTACCGCTCCCGGCGTCTGGGCGCTCGGTGATATCACCGGCCACTACCTCTTCCGCCACGCCGTCAACTTTGAAGGCAACTACCTCTTCCGGACGCTCTACGCG